>CALFML010000656.1 GCA_937879845.1 uncultured Myxococcales bacterium | reverse complement strand
CAGGAGCGCGGCGCCCGCCATGTAGCCGAGCGACGCCAGGATACCGGCGACAAGGCCGAAGGCGCAGGTGCGGCGAAACGCGATCAACACGCCGATCGACATATCCATCAGGCTGGTGCCTGTCGTGACGGGATCGACGAGCGCGGCCGGAAAATGATGCGTGCGCAGGATATTGGCGGCGGCATCGTAGGAGATCACCAGCGCGATGAAGCCCGAAACCAGCCAGAACAGCACGAGGCTGGCGATCACCAACGCCTTGACGAGGAACAGGCGGGCGAACCATTTGTCTTGGATGGTGGCGGCGCGGCCCACCATCTGCGCGATCGTCTTCGGCGCGATGCCGGTGGCGGCGATCCAACTTGCGGGGTCACCGGTGACGCCGCGGCGCAGCTCGGCGATGGCGGTGGTCCGCATCGGCGGCATCCAGCCGAGAAGATTGGCAAGATCGCCGAGCCCCGCGCCGAGATCGAGCAGGAAGCCGGGCAAGCGCAGCCGCGGCCACGCGGCCGTGCCGAAGGATCGGCGGAATTGCGCGATGACGCCGCCGAGCGTCACCGGCTCCTGCTGCATCAGCTCCCATGTCACCGCTCCTGCTTCGGTGACGTCTCGCGCCGCGAGCCAGGCGATGGTCGCGGCGATGTCCTCCACCGCCACCGGCTGGAACGGTGTCGCCGCCTCCCGCGCGGGAAGAGCGACCGGCAGCGCCGCCAGCGCCGCCACAAGCTCCGCCTCTGCGAGGGGACAGCCCGCCGCCCGAAACTCGGCCCGCAAGTCCGCCTCCCGAACCTCCCAGGTTTCTCGATCCACGAACCGGTAGGGACCGCACCGCTCGAAGTTCACCCGAAAGTCGTGGCGCGCATTGAGCCAGCGCAGCCGGCCAAACGGCAGCCCGCGCGCAAGCAACATCTCTCGCAGCCCCAGACCCCGGCCCTCCAGCGCCCGAAGCTTGTCCGCCGCCGCATATTCGGAGAGTACGCCATCCAGCGCCGGCGAGCGCAGGAGCAGGCACTCCAAGTCGTGCGCATCGGTCGCGATCAGGTTCGCCGAGCCCCCGCCTCGTCCGTCCAGGGAGTCGCAGTCGTCATCGACCACCGCCACCGCCCCGCGGAACGCCCGGCGGTCTAGGAGCTGAATCGCCCCCACGGCGTTTGCCTTATCACCGCTCACGACAATCTCACACGCCGCCTGCGCCAGCCGTGACTGGAAGAAGCGGCGATCGTCCACCCCTTCCACCAGCAGGAAGCTGCGCTGTGCCGCCACCTGACGGCTCATCACGACCTCCGCCGCGACATCGCCGGCCCCTCTACGCGGGAACATCGGCCTGCCCTCCGTCATCCAGCGCCACCGTCAAGTCCAGCCGATCCCCGACGATAAACGGCGAGTGCGTCGCCAGCACCACATCGATCCCCACCGCCTTGGCGATCGCCAGCAGATCCGGCACGAACTGCTTCTGCCACGACACATGCAGCGACAGCTCCGGCTCATCGATGAGGACGAGGCTCCCCGGCTGGACCCGGAACAGCAGATCGTATAGCAGCACCAGCTCATGCTGCTCCCCCGACGACAGCTCGGACAGGTCGATTATCTGCTGATGCTCAGCCTCAATGTACAGCCCCTCGGTGAGGTTAAGAACAACGTGCTTGTGACGGAACTTTTGATTCAAGCCGTCAAGCAGCAGCTTGCCGCGCAGCGCTACGTCGTCTAGCGCCTTGAGCTTTTCTTCCATGTCCTCGACGTAGAGAGTCATCACTCGCTGATCTGCGGGGTCCAGGCTGTCGAGCGTTGAGAGATCTAGCGGTGACGCGGAGGTCTGGTCCGTCCGATCGAGGAGTCCGAGCGTGATGAAGCCTTTCTGCTTTGCTTCGAGTGCCTGAAGGCGAAGCTTCAGCTCTTCGAGAGACAGAGGACGGCCGATCTTTTTGACCATCCGCTGCGGAAATGTCTGATCGAGTTCCTGACTCGCTCGGCCGTAGTGAGACAAATGCTCTTGGAGATGGTTCGCTAGGTGCTTCGCGCAGTTGCGCACAGTCGAAGAGATCAACATGGCTCCCACACTGGAAGAGTTGGTCATCCGAAGGAGCCGTTGCGTTTCGATGAAGTGACAAGGAGGGCGGTAGATCGTTGATGATTCAGCGCCTGGCTGCGACTGAACGTGTAAGTTCTTCAGGTCGCGGACTAGCTCAAGCCTTGCGCCATCTGTTCCCTCGATAACGAAGCTGTCAAAGTGGACTTTGCGGACGGCGTTAGGATGGGAAAAAACCGCCTGCACCATCTTCAGCAGCACCGTCTTGCCCACCCCGTTGGGCCCGTGCAGGATCGTCACTCGCTCCGCGAGGTTCAGGTTCACCGTGTGATTGAACCGGCCGAACAGCCCCTTCACCTCGATGGTCTTGATACGCATCGGCTCCGGCATTGACTCGCTCCTGGGTCAGCGGTCATAGCACAAGGCGGCCTGGGGCGCCCGACTTAGACGGTGCCTAGGGGCGCGGAGAGCGCATCTTATAGGCGCAGCTTCGACGCGGGGCGACTAGCGAAACTCCACGCACGCGCCCTGCATGGTGCGATCGGCGACGTGCAGCGCGGCGTAACGCTCCGCCGGCACTGCTTCTTTGCGGGTCAGCGGCCCCATGACATTGGCCACTGCGACCGCCGCCGCGGACGTGGCCCGGTGGCAGGCCCTGGCCGATTCACCGCTGCGCTCCGCCACCCGCAGCGTGAAGCGCCGAACATCGTTTAGCACCAGATCCGGCGTCCGCGGCTCCCTCTGCGAGCACGCCCAGCTCAGCGCAGCGAGAGCAAGAATCAGCCAGCGCCCCATGGGTCCACCCTCATTATCGTTGAACTGCTGAGCACAGCTAGCGCGCTCCCTGGGCCAGCGCCAAATCCTGCGGCGAAGCAAGGATATCGATGCACTTGCATGCCGTTCCAGCCATGTTGCACTCAACGACTATCTTGCTCGCGTCCTTCCCCTCGCAGCCTGAAGGGGGAGGCCGGGTGAAGCTGGCTGCCGACTCTTCACCACTTTTGAAGAGCTTGCACCCCATGAAGAAGACAAATACGACCGCCGTAATGGCTAACCGCTGCATCAGTGACTCCTGGATGCGGAGGATAAATCTCCCCCGCATTTCGAGCTTTCATAATCGATCCCTGCGTTTTTCCTCACAAATCCCCTTGCATCGATTGGTCCGATAAATTCATATCCCCGCCCATGTCGAAGGAGACCAAACGATCTATGAGTGCAAATAAGAGTCAGTCCGCATCGAGAAGCAAAGGGCAGGGAAGCAAGTCCGTCGCGCGCGGCAACGGGGCTGCGACCGAGAAGAAGTCTGCCGGGGCGGCGGGGGGCAAGACCGCGGCGACCGGCAGAGGCAAGTCCGCTGGCGCGGCGCGGACAAAGCCTGCCGCCAAAGCAAGCAGCGGCGCACGGGTCAAAAAAGGTTCGGGCGCGGGCGTTGCCGCCACGGACCCGGGTGAGGCCGCGTACCAGAAGCTGCTGCCGCGGCTGGAAAAGATTGCGGCGGAGCGGGTGACGCAGCCGCGGACGCAGCCGAGCGCGGCGGCGAGCTTCGTGCTCAGCTCGGTCGTCCCGCAGCTTGCAGACAAGCGGCTGAGCGCTCGCTTCGCGACGCTGCCGGCGGCGGAGTTTGACCACTCGGCGCTGGCGGATCTGGGGCCGGCGGCGCAGGCGGCGTTGTGGGCGCAGGCGCAGCTGGCGACGGCGGATGCGGGGACGCCGGGCGGGCGGCTGCCGCTGGACCTCATCGACCAGGCGACGGAGCTGCGCCAGCTCATGCTGACCGTCTGCGAGTATCACTTCCGCGATGACCTGCGTCTGGGTCGGCAGCTCAGCGACATCCGCGCCGGCTCCGGCTACCTCGACCTGGCCGAAGATCTGCAGCGCCTCGGCGCCCTGTACCGCTCCGAACGCGACACCCTGAAGCAAGACCTCCGCTTCTACAAAGCCGCCGACGCCGCGACCGCCCTCCAGCTGGCGCAGCGCATCACCAGCGAGCTGCGCTACCAAACTACCGTGGAAGCCCGCCAGGTCGCCTGGCGCACCTGGGCGCTGCTACTGGAACTGTACGAAGAGGTCGCCCGCGGCGGCCGCTTCCTGTTGCGCGAGGCGGGCGAGGCTGCCTTCCTGCCTCTTACCGTCGCCGGCCGCCCTGCGCTCCGTCGCTCCCGACCGGCCAAAGAGCCAGCTCCGGAGAGCGCACCGCAGCCTGGTCCTCAGTAGGCTGCGACGCGGGCTGCGACGCGGGGCCCGTCGCCTGCGGCACCCCGTCGCTGGCGCGCCAGGGTCCCCGCCTCCGGCGCCACCCGCTTTGCGGCAAAGGGACGGGACTTGAAGGACGGCTTAGCGGCTATCTGTTGGTCACAGATTGAAATTCCGTCGGGAGCAAGCAGGCGTGGGCCGACCGGAGATGTTTTCGGCGG
>CALFML010000655.1 GCA_937879845.1 uncultured Myxococcales bacterium | reverse complement strand
TGAATTAATTTCGGCGTAATGCAGAAATTTTCGGCAAAAGGACTGCGCCGGTCTGTGCGCCGCCCGCGCCCGGCCGCACCGCAGCCGTCCTGCGGCCGACGAATCCGTGACCCTGAGCACAAATGAGGGGGATCCCAAGAAGTTACGGGGTAGCGATGGATTTTCCGATAATTTCTACGTTAGAATGAAATATCAGCGCAGATTACTACACAATATTGAAGACTAATTCGGGTGCATCTTAGCCCGTTGCCGATGATGCGGAGGACTTACCATGCGGACGCTTATGGCGATGCTCCTTTTTGCGTTGACAGGCTGCGATACGCTCTGGGCGCCCTACATTGAGAGATATTCTTCAGACTCCGCGACCAATCAGGGTTTTCCCGGTTCGCTCGAGGTCAGTTATCCGCTTAGCCAGCAATATATGTTGATGGCTACGGGGAATTATGATGGCGATGCCAACGACGTCGCCGATGTCGCCGTGTCGGGGGTGTTCGCGACGGACCGGTTTAACGCCAGCACCGCCAATCCGGCCGCGGTCGAAATCTATATTGGCGACGGCCAAGGCGGATTGAAGCTGGATGGCTCTTGCCTCGCCTCACCGATGGAGCGCGTCGTTTACCTGCTCACCGTGCCGACCGCCGGCAAGGCAGGGGCGAACGATATATTGGTGGCCACCGAGGACTCGAGTGTGTTTCTTTGCAGCAAAGCCTCCGGCGCCTGGTCTTCGAGCGCGGTGAAAACCTCGGGCGGCGTTTTTAACGGGTTCAAGCTGCTCGCGCTCGCCAATAATGAGCCCCAAGGCAGTCTCCCGGATCTGGTCGTCCGGACGGGAATCAATCAATTCACCGATCACTCCACGACCACCAGCAGTCTGCATGTCTATCGCGCCGATGGACCTAACAGCTTTGGCAAAATGAGAATACCCGTGGCGACTGCCGATATCACCTGGGTGCTGCCGTATCGGTTTAGCGGCGCCCAAGGAGATAGCCTGGCCATCACCTGGGACAATCCGCTGGTAAACCCCGGAGTCAATTTCCATTATATTGCCCAAGATAATATCGGCCGGAACCAAGGCTCGGGCCAGACGGCGGCCGTCAATGTTGCGGGAACGCCGTTCCCGGAGTTAAAGAATGTAGCGTTTACCGCGCTGGCGTCGCTTCATACCCTGGACCCGGTGGAGCAGATCGCGCGCACGGCGATCCTGTTAACTGATACGCAGGATAAAAATTCAGTAGCCGTACTGTATGGTCCGACGGTGGAGGGCTTTGGCATTCAGGCGCAGCAAACGAACCTGATGGCGGGCGGGTTCATGCTCCCGTATGCCGGAGATGCCGACGGGGATATGAATGATGAGATCGGGCTTTATACATCGGCGCCGAATAAAAATCCGCTGATTCGCCATCTTATGATCCTATCTTATAAAAAGAATAGCATCGACATCGTTACGCCAATCGCCGATATCACCAATCCGACGGAGAACTTTCGGGCGATGGCGCTTGAGTATCTGGGCGATGGCAACGATCTGCGGCGGCAGAGACAGCGCAAGGATCTGATTGCCCTGGTCGAGGATCCGCAAAAAGGAAGCTCACGTCTTCTGGTGCGGCGCTCGGACTTGAACTATCGATTTCCTTAGAACGGGGCGTAAATTCGGGAGCGTCGCAGCTCAGGAGTGAGAAAGGTGCGAAGGGGGGCTTGGCAGGCCGCGCTGCCGCCAGAGCAGGTAGATGGCCGGATAGACCAGAAGCTCCAGCGCGAAAGATGTCACAAGACCGCCGATCATCGGCGCGGCGATGCGCTTCATCACATCGGAGCCCTCTCCCGCGGCCCATAGGATCGGCAGCAGGCCCATGAGGGCCGCGCAGACGGTCATCGCCTTGGGCCGCACCCGCTTGACCGCGCCGTGGACGATGGCCTCGTGCAGATCGGCGCGGTGGCGCAGACGGCCCTGCGCTTGGGCTTCATCGTAAGCCAGGTCCAAGTAGAGCAGCATGAAGACCCCGGTCTCGGCGTCCAGACCCATAAGGGCGATTACCCCGACCCAGACGGCGACCGAGACGTTATAGCCTAAAAGCGCGATGAGCCAGACCGCTCCCACCGCGGAGAGCGGCACCGCCAGGAGTACCAGCACCGCGCGGCCGACCGAGCGCGTGTTGAGGTACAGCAGCACAAAAAGGATTAGCACGGTAAGCGGCAGAACCGTCTTTAGCCGCTCCTCCACCCGCAGGAGGTTTTCGAACTGGCCGCTCCACTGCAGCGTATAGCCGGGCGTCGGGCCAAGCTGGGCCGCCACGACGGCTTTGGCCTGCTCCACATACTTGCCGATGGCCAGCTTCTGGCTGTCGAAGTCGACGTACACATAGGAGGCGAGGAGTCCGTTTTCATCGCGGATCATCGCCGGCCCGGTCGTAAAGTGAATGTCGGCGAGCTGCTGCAGCGGCACGTGCGTTCCGTCGGGCGCGGGGATGAGGGCGCGGCCCAGCTGGTCGAGATCCTGGCGCAGCTCGCGCGGGTAGCGGACGTTGACGGTGTAGCGCTCGCGGCCCTCGATCGTGGTGGTGATCGACTCGCCGCCGATCGCCGCGGCGATCACTTCGTTGGCATCTTGGACGAGCAGCCCATAGCGGGCCAGCGCGTCGCGCCGCAGATCGAAGTCGAGGAAGTAGCCGCCGGCCGCCCGCTCGGCGAACACCGAGCGCGTTCCCGGCACGGTGCGCAGCGCCGCTTCGACTTTGGTTCCGAGCCGCTCCAGCTCCTTGGGATCGGCGCCGAAGATCTTGATGCCGATCGGCGTGCGGACGCCGGTCGACAGCATGTCGATGCGCGCTTTGATCGGCATGGTCCAGGCGTTGGTCGTGCCGGGGATGCGCAGCGCCGCATCGAGCTCGCCTACGAGTTCTTCATGCGAGATATGATCCGGCCAGGCGCTGCGCAGAATCCGCGCCAGCCACGCCGGGGCAAAAGACGAATAAAACCGCGGCTTGTGCCGCCACTGCGCCTCCGGTTTCAGCACCAGCGTCGTCTCCATCATCGACAGCGGCGCCGGGTCGGTGGAGGTCTCGGCGCGGCCGGCCTTGCCAAAGACCGTCTGCACTTCGGGAAAGCGGCGCAGCAGCCGGTCTTGCTGCTGGACCAGGCGCGCCGCCTCGGTGACCGACATGCCCGGCAGGCTGGTCGGCATGTAGAGCAAGCTCCCTTCATACAAAGGCGGCATGAACTCGGAGCCGAGCCGCTTATACAAAGGCACCGTCGTCGCCACAAGGGCCGCGGCCAGCGCCAGCGTGGTGAGCGGCCGGCGCAGCACCAGGCGGCACACCGGATCGTAGACCGCAAACAGAATCCGACTGATTGGATGGCGCTCCTCCGCATAGTAAGTCCCGACGGCAAGCTGATTGAAGAGCCAAGCCAGCGGACGCGGGGAGAAGCGCACCGGATCCATGCGCGTAAAGATCATCCGCATCGCCGGATCGAGCGTCACCGCCAGCCCGGCGGCAATCGCCATCGCCAGGTTCTTGCTCAGCGCCAGCGGGTGGAACAGCCGGCCTTCCTGATCGACCAGGGCGAAGATGGGAATGAACGCAACCGCGATGACAAGGAGTGAGAAAAAGACCGAAGGTCCCACCTCCAGCAAGGCCTGCAGCCGGACCGCGTGAAAGTCGCCTTGCCGGCCGTTTTGGTCCCACAGCTGCAGCTTCTTGTAGGCGTTTTCGACCTCGACGATCGCACCATCGACCAGGACGCCGATGGAGATGGCGATTCCGGACAGCGACATGATGTTGACGCTGACGCCGAGCAGCTGCATCGGAATGAACGCCAGCAGCACCGCCACCGGAATCGTGACGATGGGAATGATCGCCGACGGCACATGCCACAGGAACACAAGGATCACGAGCGCGACGATCGCAATCTCCTCCAGAAGCTTGGCGCGCAGGGTAGAGATGGCGCGGCCGATGAGCTCCGAGCGGTCGTAGGTCGTCACCACCCGCACCCCCTGCGGCAGGGAGGGGCCGAGCGTACGCAGTCGCTCTTTGACCCGCTCGATCACCGCCAAGGCGTTTTCGCCATGGCGCATGACGACGATTCCGCCTACGACCTCGCCGCGGCCGTCAAGCTCGGCGATGCCCCGGCGCAGCTCCGGACCCATGGTGACGCGGCCGACATCGCGCAGGTACAGCGGCGCCCCTTGGCCGTTGGTGCCCAAGACGACTTGTTCCAGATCGGCAAGCGACTGGATGTAGCCGCGGCCGCGCACCATGAACTCCCGTCCGGACAGCTCGACCAGGCGCCCGCCGACCTCGCCGTTGCTCTTGCGCAGCGCGGCGGTGACATCGCGCAGACCCAGCCCGTAAGCGGCGAGCCGGCTCGGCTCGACCGTGACTTGATACTGCCGGCTGGCGCCGCCCAGGGTCGCTACCTCGGCGACGCCCGGGACGGACTGCAGCGTGTAGCGCAGGAACCAGTCCTGGTAGGAGCGCAGCTCATCGGCGCGGTGGAGTCCGCTGTCATCGACCAGCGCGTACTGGAAGACCCAGCCGACGCCGCTGGCGTCCGGACCGATCTCGGTGCGCACTTCCGGCGGCAGGCGCGGCTGCACCTTGGCCAGGTACTCCAGCACGCGCGAGCGCGCCCAGTAGATGTCGGTGCCGTCCTCGAACAGGACGTAGACATAGGAATATCCGAAGTCCGACAGCCCGCGCACCGCCTT
>CALFML010000654.1 GCA_937879845.1 uncultured Myxococcales bacterium | reverse complement strand
AGCTCGAACAGCGCCGGCACCGAGATCACCGCCTGCTCCGGCAGGAAGCCGAGCTGCTCTTTCACGTCGTCGCGCAGCGAGCGCAGGACCTCCGCCGCCAGCTCCTCCGGCAGCTTGCTCGTCTTGGCCGCCGGGAACTCCAGCGGCGTCGCGGTGCCCATCAGGCGCTTGAACTCCGAGCGGGTGTTGCGCGCATCGCTGTCGCGGAACCGCGCCGCCCGTCCGCCCACGGTCGCCGTCCCTTTGCCGTCCAGCCGCACGATCGACGGCGTCAGCACCCCGCCTTGGGCGTTGCGGACGACTGTAATCCGCTCCCCGTCGAACACCGCCGCCGCAGAGTTGGTCGTCCCAAGATCGATCCCGAGGTAAAAGGCCCGCTGGCTCATGGCAACATCATACACGCAGCCCTCGGGTCGCTGCACTGCGATGGCAAGGCCTGCGCGCCTACGCCAAGCCGGCTGCCCGCGCGCGGCGTATCCCACGCGGAACGCCAGAGCCCTTCCGCATACGCACCGGCCGCGACACGTACTACATTCCGGCAGGTTGTAATAAGCAAAGCGCCGCCGGCCGGTACGTTCGCCGGTACGTTCATGGAGTGACTTCGACCCAGACCCG
The DNA here is from genome assembly GCA_937879845.1 of uncultured Myxococcales bacterium. Lineage (GTDB taxonomy): Bacteria > Myxococcota_A > Polyangia > Palsa-1104 > JAEUJZ01 > CALFML01. Next base: position 7,255 of record CALFML010000654.1, on the reverse strand, counting down.
CTCCTCGGGGGCGGGCATGGGCGAGCCGGGCAGCGCGTGCAGGCCGCACACCACCGGCCACTGCGCGGCATAGGGAAAGACGTAATCCCAGCTGTCGCCGAGAGCGGAAGCGCTGCGCGTGCAGTCCCCCGCCGAGCACCCGCGGCGGTCGGGATACCAAACCGGGTCCATATCGCCGGCGCTCGTCACCGTGGTCGCGTTGTGGCCGGCCGCGTCAAAGACAAAGCGCACGGTCTCACCGACCCGCACCGTGATCTGCGCCGGAACAAAGTGCTGGTCGCGGACGTGGACCACGCGCGCGGCGCCTTGATCGAAGTTGAAAGATAGATCGGGGCTCGGAGACAGATCCCTGTCCGTCCGGGTCCCGGTGCCAGGAGCGCAGCCAGCGTAGAGGCTCATCGTCGCTACGGCTGCTAGTAGTGCGCGTCGCGATTGTCTCATGCTCTAAGGATTAGCAAGAGCAGGCAGATGTGGTAAAGGGACAGTGTTTTTTTCCCCGGTACAGTCAGCAGCTTATTTAGCGGAGGCCTCCATGCGAGCGCGAAAGACGATGAAGCAAGCAGTGAAGTGGGTCGGTTTTCTCGGCCTGTTGCCGTTTCTTGGCTGCGGGTCCGCAGCGGACAGTACCCCAGAGAGCGTGGGCACTCTGACGTCCGCGCTCACCGGCTCCTATAGCTTTTCCGGCGCGACCAACGTCGCCATAAGCGGTCAGAGAGCGTACATCGCGCGCGGCAGCTCGCTCGGAGTCTTGGATCTGACGACCGGCAGCACGGTTTCCTATACCTTGCGTACGCACGATGTCGCGGCGGCTGGGAACTATGTGTACGCGCTCGATGCGGTGGCGCCGGGGACCGCGCCGGACTTTTCCAATCAGGGGGGAAGCGGCTCGCTGAACGTCTTGTCGTTCGCCAATCCGACGGCGCCGGCGTATGCCGCCACCGCCTTGCGCGTGCCGGTGGGACCGTTTTCGGGAATCGCCACCGGCGGCGGACGCTTTGTCGTATCCGGCGGAACCGGAGTCCTGACGGCCGGTACGTTTGCGGCAGGGGCGCTCACCCGCAGCCTGACCCGCGATCTGGGACTCGGGCAGCCCGATGTGACCTTGAGCGCGGACGGCGCCCAGGCCTACGTATCGACCGATTTCGACGGCAACAGCTACGGCATCACGGTGCTGAATGTGGCAACCGGAGCGACGCTCGACCGCGTACCGCTGGTCAGCGGCAGCTCGCGCGTGCTGAGCTCGCCGGGCAGCGCGACCCCGGCCAACTTCGCCGTGACCAGCGCCGCGGTCGCCGGCCGCACCTTCATCGTCGCGGCGCATACCGACGGCATGGCTGCTATCGATCTGACGCGCCTGGACAATAACCCAGCAACGAGCCCGGTTCTGCGCACCGTCTCCGCTGCCACCCTGGGCGTGGTGCCGGTCCATGTCGAGACCTCGGGCACTACCGCCTATGTCGTCGGCAGCAGCCCGTCGGCGCAGCTCGTCAAGGTAAATGTCGATACGTTCCGGGTGCTTGGCCGTACCGCGCTTAGCGGCACGCCGCGCGGCCTCGCGGTCAGCGCGACGGCGGTCGTCATCGCCAACGGCTCCGGCGTCCAGGTTCTCGATCCCTAGACCCGGAGGCGGCGGTCCGAACTTTCCGGTGCGGCTTGCAGCGAAACAGGAGTGAGCGGGTCAAGCCGGCTCGCTGTGGCGGAAGCGCACAGCACAGTGACGGCGCCGCGCTGGTTATTGCGTCCGCTCATAGGTCGTATCGAACTCGATGGGGACCGGCAGCCACTTGGAGGTGATGCGCGTGTGTACGACCATCCGCCGGCCGGTCGGGTCGAGCCGGTAGCGGTTCAAGCTCAAGCTGCTGGTTCCTTCGAAGCGCTGGTACATGGTGCCGTGATCGACGCCGTGGCTGACCCGAAACCAGTCGCCGCCGGGCTCACGCCAGGCAATCGGCTGGCCGTCGGCGGGGGCGGACAGGGCAGGGCGGTCGGGCCGGCTGAAGGCGAGGTTTACCCCATCGATCGCGACGACGATTTCCGGCGCCGGCTGGTTGGGCTTGCGGATGCGGCGGCGGGCGATGCCGCGGATAAAGACGTTCATCTTCGCTACGCAGGCCTCGATCGCGGTATCCAGCACACGGAGCTCGTTATCGCCGCCGACCCAGTGCCAGCGGCCGGTGAAGCTGGGCAGGATCGGATCCAGCTCCGCCTGGGCCACGGTGCCGTGGACCACAAGGCCAAGGCCGATGGTCGAGGCGACGATGCGGGCTAGGCGCGGTCTCATGTTCGCTCCTTTTTCGGCCGGGAAAAAAGGACGACCCCTTCCCACGGTCGCAGCAGCTGGTGTCCGAAGCCCGCGATAGGAGCGTCGGACAAATTCGAATAAAGAACGCGGTTTGGGTGCGCGCGCAAGTCGACCGCGGTCTCCTTGGCGGAGAAGTTGAGCAAGACCAGTGCCTGCTCCTCTTCATGGAGACGGCGGAAGGCGAGCACGCGGCGGGCGTTGCCGGGCGGCTCGCACAGCTCCAGCGTGCCGCTGCGCAGGGCGGGGCTGGTCCGCCGGCGCCCCAGCATGCGGCGATAACAGGCGAGCAGCGAGTCGGGATCCTGCTGCTGCGCTTCGACATGCAAGATCGCGCTCTGCGGATGCAGCGGCAGCCACGGCGTCCCCGCGCCCGGCGGCGCGAAGCCGGCGTGCGGTCCGCCGTGCCAGGGCATGGGGCTGCGGCACTCATCGCGGTTGACCAAAATCCCGCGCTTGCGCAGGGTTGGCAGGATGAACTTGGGCAGGAAGCGATAGCGCGCCGCCACCGGATCGAGCGCCTTTTCCATCGTCATTCCCTCATGATGCGGCAAGCCCAGCTCATCGCCGTAATAGACGAACGGCACCCCGCGCACGGTGAGCTGGAACGCCGCCAGGAGCCGCGCGCGGGCGCGATCGTTGCCCAGTCGCTCGATGGCGCGCGGGCGGTCGTGGTTGCCGAACACATACGTCGGGTGCAGCGGTTCGGGAAAGGCGGTCTCAAACTCCTGCATCAGGTCGCGGAACGAACGGGCGGTGAACTTGGCGCTCAGGCTCTTGAACAGAAACACCAGGTTCAGTCCTTCCCCAGTCTGTCCGCAATATTCGCGCAACAGGGAGGTCGAGCCGAAGACCTCGCCGACCATGAAGCGCGGCGGGTGGCTGAACTCATCGACGACGGCGCGCAGCTCGCGGGCGAACGCCAGGGTGTCGGGATGGTTCTGGGTGTGCAGCGGCCGCTGAAAGAAGCCGTCGGGGTTGTGCTCGGTCGGGATCGGACGGAAGGAAAAGGGGTTATCGGCAAAGCCGCTGTCTTTGTGGATGGCGTTGAAGATGTCCAGCCGCAGCCCGTCGGCGCCCTGGCGCAGCCAGTACCGAACCATATCGAGCATGGCCTGCTTGACCGCCGGGTTACGGTAGTTGAGATCCGGCTGAAACGGCAGAAAGCTCGCCCAGTACCACTGATCCGTCGCCGCGTCGTAGTGCCAGCCCGAGCCGCCGAGCATCGATTTCCAGTTGTTCGGCGGCGCCGCGCCACCCGGCTTGCGTCCGTCGCGCCAGAGGTAAAAATCGCGGCGCGGACTCTGCCGGCTCTGACGCGACTCGACAAACCACGGGTGCTGGCTGGAGGTGTGGTTTAAGACCATGTCGAGGACCAGCTTCATGCCGCGGGCGTGCACCTCATCGATGAGCTGGCGGCAGTCTTCCAGGGAGCCATACTCGGGGGCGATATCGAAGTGGTCGCTGATGTCGTAGCCGAAGTCTTTCTGCGGGCTCTTGAAAAACGGCGACAGCCAGATCGTCTCCACCCCCAGCCACTTGAGGTAGTCAAGGCGCGCAATGATCCCCTTCAGATCGCCGATGCCGTCGCCGTTGTCGTCGGCGAAGGAGCGCGGATAGATCTGATACACCGTGGTCTGTTTCCACCAGGGGAGCGCTTCCTTGCTCATTAACGACAAGCTAACCATCGTCATCCGCCGTGGCATCAGGCTAAAAGTCCGTCGCGCGCCTCAGGCTCCGAGCGCCCCGATGATGTTCTCGAAGGACCAGTCCTGCAGCGCATGCAAGCGGCGGCGCCAGGAGTGATCGCCTTCGGGATGGGCGGCGAAGAACTTGCTCCACCAGACGCTGGATCCGCCGGTGATGGTGAAGGTCATCCACGGCTTTTGCAGCGTGTAGTGGACGATGCGCGTATCGGCCAGGAACTGCTTGCCGAAGTCGGGATGGGCCGACATGAACTGGAAGATGAAGTGATGGATATTGTACACCGCGGGCAGGCGGTGCTCGACCGGCATCGCCCACCAATCGGAGAAGTAGGAGTTGAGAAAGCCCTGGTCGCCGCCGTCGTAGGTCGGGGCGGCTTCCAGCGCCGTCATCAGTTTGACGAATAGCTCGGGGCTCGGGTCGAGCACCATGACGCCGGAGTTGAAGCGGTCCGGCATGAAGAAGTCGCTGGCGGCGGCGATCGCCGGGCGCTCGAACAGCTCGTCGATGTTGCGCAGGACGACGGTGTCGGCGTCGAGCAGCACGACCTTGTCATACTCGGCGAGGTCGAAGGCGCGGAGCTTACTGTACGTAAGGGCGAACCGCGGGTACAGGAGCTCGCGATCCGGCCGCGGATTTTTGATCGGCTGGATGTCGCGCAGGAGGAAGCCCCGGGCCAACAGACGCTGACGCGCCGCTGGCGGGACCTCCGGCGTGACCATGACGGTAAGCGGAACCGGGGTGCCGGTCTGGATAAGCGACTGCCCCAGCGCTTCGATGCCGGGCACGTAGGCGTCGCCGCCGCAGAGCGTAGTGACGTAGGCGCGCTTCATGGGCTCTCCTTGGGCATGGCGAGCGACATGCAGACGATGCGGCACCAAACGAGTCAGTAAGGCCCGTTCGTCCTGCCCCCGCTGTGATTCGCCAGAACACCAGCAATCGGTATGCCGGTGACGCGGCGCGTGCGCCTATTTCTCCAGCCACAGCGCCAGCCAGGCATCCAGCGTCGCACCGAGCTCGGGAATCGCCTGCGTCGTTCCCAGATGAGTGAAGGCATGGGCGTTGTGCGCAAGACCGGCGGCCTGCATGGCTGCCGCATCCGCAAAGCGCGAGCCCAGCGAAGAGAAGAAGCTCACGATGTAATTCCGCCGGAACCGCTGCGAATCGGCCCGGCCGCGGATGATGCCGACGCTGCTGGCGGCGACGTTGGTAAGCCCGGCTTTGTTCAGATACAACACCTCGGCCCGACGCTGGCAAGGCGTAAGCTCCGGTGGGTAGGCAGGATTTATCGCGTTTGGGCCGATCTCATCGATCACCCCTCGATAGGGATAATCGGCAAAAGGCAGCCGCAGGCGTCCTTTATATAACCACTTGCTGGATAGGAGCGCCGGAATGCCCGGCGTCGGCCGGAACCCGGCGGTCGATTCCGGCACGCAGACGCGGTTATTGACCAGGCCCGAGCCGGAATAGGAATCCGTGAGCAGCTCACGCAGGAGCGCCTTTTGATGCGGCGATACGAAATCCAAATCGACAAGGCGACCCGGCGCCACTTCCCAGCGCGGCCGGGCGCGCTCGGGCAGCTCGGCAAGGAGCCACAGAAGCCGCGCGGTGTCCCATGAGGTCATGTGGTTGTTGGCCACCGATGCCGTCGCCGTAGCATAGTTGTCGATCGGGTTTCCCCAGCGCCCGGTGCGGGCGATGGTGCGGTTCATCTGCAAGGTGGAAAGGCCGAGCGCAGCCAGGGTGGCGTTGATGCCGCTGCGCAGCGGGGCCGCCGCTGGGAAGCCTTGGGCGTCCACCTGCGGACTTTGGCGGATTTCATTATGTGCGTGCAGGAAGCGCACAAGGGCCGCGGTGGCACAGTTGCCGCTCCATCCGAGCATGGTCTCAAGCGCCTCATACAGGGTCAGGGTCCGCTCCTGTTCAGGGCAGAGCTCCATGAGATCCTGGGTCGGCAGCGGAATCAGAGTCTGCCGCGCCAGCGGCTGCCCGTCCGCGGTCTGTCCCTTGTCTAAGAGAGTGAGAAAGTGGGTCGCGACCATGAGCTTGAACACGCTCGCCGGCCAGGGCGACATGAAATCGACGGCCGCCCCTTTGTCGGGAGCGCTGAGCAGGCTGCCCGGCGGGTAGGGCGCGTCCCAGGCCAGCTCGGTTCCGGCGATGACGGCGGGTTGGGCGTCCACCCCGCTGCCGAGGAGCTTGAATCGCCCGCCGTTATAGCGCCGCTCATCCCACTTGCGGAAGCGGATGTTCCGCAGCTCCAAGGTGCGTGGATCGTACGTTCCCACGACCCCTTGCGGGTGCCGCCGATCGAAGACGACGGTGGCCTTGACTGCCGCTTGCGGGCAGCCGGCGGGGTTTATCGCCACGACGGAGAGATCGATCTGCGGGAAGCGCTCGGCGCCTAGGGGTCCGATGAGCGACTGGCAGGCGGGAACCTGCTCGGCCGGGCAGCCTTCTCCGAACAGCGGGCCGTAGTCCCAGACTTTGCTGAAATCAGTGCGCTGCACGGCGGCGCGCAGGCCGGCGGCTAAAAGCGCATCAGTCAGACAGTGCGGTCCTTTTTGGGGCGGCTGCGGAAATCGCGAATCAGTTAGCAACAGCTGCGCCCGGCGGCGCCACTCCGGCTGACTCTGACAGCCCGGTCCGAGCGCCAAGAGCAGCAGAAAAGCCATGGCCCGGCGGCCCATAGTCCCATAAGCGGCGATCGACATCCGTTCCCATCACCCGCAGCAGGTGCGTCCCAGCGTGATCGCGCCGGCGCGGTCGTGCGATCAGAAAGTAATCATACCTTCCGCGCGGCAGAATTTCTGTAACGGCATGGGAATGGGCGGTATCGCCCGGCGGCCGCCAAGGGAGCGAGGCGGAAAAGAGCTACGGTTCAAGCATCGACGATGCCCGGGTCGCTCGGCGGGCGAGGCGCGGTGGGTTAGTGCTTGCGGTGGCGCTTTTCGTCGCTCTGCTTGGTCGACTTGGTCGAGGCCGGGGCGGGGGCAGCGGTGACCGGCTCTTCGCTGGCGGGCGCTGCGGGCCGGGTCTCCACTTCGATCGCCGGGCGCGGGCTGGCGGTGAGGGCGGCGAGCTTGGCATCGAGCTCGCTGAGGCGGGCGGTGAGCGCGCCGAGCTCCTCGCGGGTGGGGACGTCCAGGGCGGTGCGGAGCTGGGTCCGCGCCTGACCAAGGACGGTCTGCAGGGTGGCGGGGAGGCTGGTCCATTGCGCCTGAACTTCCGCCAGCTGGTGGCGCAGCCACG
>CALFML010000653.1 GCA_937879845.1 uncultured Myxococcales bacterium | reverse complement strand
CGCCGGAAATGGAAACCGCGCATTTGTAGAGATCCGGCGTCAGCGTCGCCCCGGCATCCGCCCGCTTCGCCCAGCGCAGCAGCGGATCGATGGAGCCAAGGCGCGACAGGAGCCCGAGCACGAGCCCTTCCAGCATATGCGGCGGCAGCGCCCTCTCCCCGCGGGCGAGCCGTCGGCACTCGCGGATAAGGAGCTGGATCTGCTGAGCCAGGACCAGCCGGACCGCCTCTTCGTAGTTCTGATTGCGCACCACCCGCTGATGCGAGATGTCAAGGTGGAACGATGGCGACTCGACCAGCGTGCCGAAGCCGGGCAGGAGCAGCGGCGGCCGATCGATCTCGAACGCCACGCAGTTGCGCATAAGGTGCATCGTCGAGTGGATGCCGAACGGGTACCCGGACGGCAGCGCGCCGTCGAAGCTGAGCAGGTTCAGGTTGCCCAGGACGCCGACCACGCCGCGCGTGCTGCCGTGCTGGTAGGTCATCCAGAACATCGTGCCGGGCAGCTGGTAGCCGACGGTGATCGGGAGCCCGTTTATCTCGATGGGAACCATCGACAGGCCGCAGTGCTCGCGCAGCATCACGAACTCGGCTTGGCGGTGCTCCTCATAGCCCAAGAGCCGCCACAGCACCCCGAGCCGACCGCGCTGGCGGACATGCACGTGCAGTCCGGCGTCCACTTTGGTACTCTTGCCGAGCCGCTCCTTGTCGCCTTTAGATAGCTCGAGAAACGCACCGTCGGCGCCGCCGCTCTCTACGCGCACCCAGGCCGGTTTCATCGATAAGGCGGTGCTGGCGCCCAGCGCAAGGTGGCGCAGCGCCTGCCGTTTATCAGAGCGCGAGCGGATGAACAGCGCGTCGTAGATCTGTTCGAAATCCTTGAGCGAAAACGGCTGCGCATCACAGCGCAGGTGGAGATCGTCCTGATCGATCTCGACATTGATCTGGCGCGCCCCGCGCAGCACCGCCGCCTGCACGAGCTCCAAGATGTAGCGCGCCGGCTCCGCCAGCTGGAAGCGCTGCATCTTCTGCCGCGCCTTCTGCCGATCCAAGGTAAAGGCCCCGTCGGAGTCCACCTCGCCGTCGCGCATGAGCGCCGCCAGCAGCTCATCGAGCGGCCCTTCCCCCGGCGCGACACGCTCTAAGTCTTGCGGCGTCGCCATCGCGTCTCCAGAGCTGCGCTGAGAAGCTGGGTATCAAACTCCGCCGTCATCATCCCCAGATAGCCGTGCTTGAGCAGGGTGTAGGCGGCAAGCTCCGGCTCGCGGTCGCACAGCGGCAGGAGCTCTTTGAGCGTCGGCCGGTCGGCGTTTAGCACCAGGGCGCCGGTGATGATCTTGCCGGTCTCCGCGGGAAAGGGGCTCAGCGTCAAGGCCTCCGGCTGCGTGACAGACAGCCGCTCGCCGGCGCCCGAGCCGGGATAAGCCAGGTGCCCGAGCGCCACTTTCTCACAGTCGCGCGAGCCGCTCTTGCGCAGGATGGCCTGGACCGCCGTGCACAGCGCCGCGCCGCGCTGGTCTTCCGCCGCATCGGCCGGAGCATAGGGCAGCGGCAGCACGAAGCGGCGCTCGATGCGGTAGGCATCGAGCTCCTCCGGCGAAGGCTCGGCCGGCGGCTCTTGCTCCGCCTCCAGACCGGTCTTTTTACGCGAGCCTTGAACCCGCCGCTGCGCCAGCATCGCATACACCGCATCGACGAGCGGCGCCTGCCACGGCGCCACCGCGACCCCGCCCTGCGCCAACAGCTCCGCATACAGCGGCGAGGCCACGGCCGCGTGCACCAGCATGTGCTTTTCCGCCGCCTGCTCCAACTGCGCCAGCGGATACAGCTCGCCGATAAGCCCGCTCGCCACGACCAGCTCCTGCGCTTCCGCGGGCAGCTTCAGCCCCTGCCGCAGCAGCGCCGCCAGCGCCGTCATGTACGGCAGGACTTCCGCCTTGTCCGCCGCCCGCACCGCGGCGTCGAGCGCCTGCAACAGCACGAGCAGCAGCGGCCCGCGCAAAAGCTCCTCCACCAGCGCCATCGTCGCCTGGTAGTTCTCATCGCGCAGGACGTTGTCGCGGCTCAGGGTGTGCTCAAGATGCGGCGAGTTCACCTTGAACGAGATCCGCGGGATCGGGCTTTTTTCCTCCAGCAGCGTCAGGCCGCGGTTGTAATAACCGGCCACCGCCGCCTGTTCCCGCCGGGTGATGCCGACCACCGCCGAGGTCGTGCCGGCGCGGTCGGCGACCTTGAGGAGCACGTCGAGGTCCATCGGCTCGCTGACCAGCTCCCCGTCATAGCGCAGCGTCGCTTCCACGTGCTTGCAGTGAAATCGCAGCGCTTTTTTGAGCCGCGGCGCAAGCTCCTCGAACTCGCTGCGCGCCACCTGCTTGATCACCTGGATCTTGGTGCCTTCGACGGGCTCGCGCAGGCGGATGCGGGTGAAGGTGCGGTCTTTGCGGAACAGCACCCGCCAGCTCTCGCCCAGGCGCCCGGTGTCCAGGCACACGGCGTCGGGCTGCACCGCAAACACCGATACGAAGCCGATGCCGAACTTACCGATCTTGGTGAGATCGTCTTCTTTGTCGGAGGAAAAAAGGCGCGTCAGCCGGTTGTCGATGATCGACCGATCCATGCCGTCGCCGTAGTCATCGACGCGGATGATCATCGTCCCGCGCTCCCCGCCGGCGTCGGGCTGCAGCGCGCAAGAGACGTCTATCTCGGCGCTGCCGGCATCGATGGAGTTTTGCACCAGCTCGCGTACAAACGACAGTGGATCTGCAAACTGGTTGACGAGCAGCTCCAGGGCGTCGTCCACATAGTCACTGTCGTTGGCAGCGGACATCCTTCCCCAGCACTATAGCAACCTTATGCCTCCTATGGGCTTGGCGCGTGCAAGGGGCTGAGGCGGCGGGCCATTTCGCGGCCGCCAGAGGTCTATCAGACGTCAACCAGAGGTCAGCCAGATGTCTGGCGTCTCGCGCCGCTACTCACGCATGGCGCGGACCGGGGAGATGCGCGCTGCCTGCAAGGCCGGGAAGAAGCCGCCGCACAGCCCCATGATGCCGGAAAACAGGAGGGCGCTCAGCAGAATCTGCGCCGTCGGGGTGAAGCTGAATACAATCTCCGACCAGCTGGCGAAGTTCATCATCGAAAACTTCACGCTGCCGAGCAAAAGCGAGCCGAGGATCCCCAGAGCGCCGCCGAGAAGCGCCAAGAGCAGCGACTCCAAGAGAAACGAAGTCAGGATGCTGCGCCGCGAAAACCCGAGCGCCCGCAGCGTGCCGATCTCCCGCCCGCGGCTGGCGATGGAGGCGTACATCGTAATCATCGCGCCGATCATCGCGCCGATGGAGAAGATCACGGCGATGACCGTGCCCAGGGCGCTCACGAACATCGCGGTTCCCTCGGACTGTTTTTCGAAGTAGCGGTCCTCGCGCACGGCATCAAGGCCCAGCTGCTTGTC
>CALFML010000652.1 GCA_937879845.1 uncultured Myxococcales bacterium | reverse complement strand
CTACGCCCATGCCGGCTCCGGCTCCGATCAAGATGGCGTCGGCTGCGGCGACCGCCGCAGCGGCCCGCGCGAGCGCTGCGCTCACGAGCTTCTCCATGGGGTAAGTGTAGCGCGCGCGATCGGCATGTGCCGCCATTGCGCCAGCCAGAGCCTTGGCTAATCTGAAATCAGGAAGAGGCGGCGCCGGCCGGAGGGACGACCTGGCCGCGGTACTCGCAGTGCAAGGTCAGCTCCCATTCATCGATCTTGGACAGCGAAAGCTCGACCAGCGTGCCGGCCGGCAGGTCGGGCAGGGAGTGCACGCGCTGCCACAGCGGCAGCCGGGTGAAGCGGACCAGGTTCTCGCGCAGCACGGTCGCGGTCGCGGTGTGCACGTCTTCTTGCTGCAGCCAGCGCAGACACCAGTAGCGCTCCATGTTGCGCTGGAAATCGTCGTAGACGCTGTGCGCCGACTCGAAGTCGCGCAGCGTCGCTAACAGCTCCGCCTCGCTGTCGCCGTAGGGGGACGGCTCATCGTACAGGTAGGCGATGAGCTGCCACTGGTTCACCAGATCGCAGTAGCGGCGCAGCGGCGAGCTCGCCCACAGGTACTGCGACACGCCCAGGCCCACGTGCGGCGCCGGGTACAGGCTCAGCCGCACCTTGCCGCTGTCTTGCACCCGAAACAAGGCGCGCCGGTCGCGGTCGCCGAGCAGCTTGCCCCAGCTGCAGTTGGCGTAGATCATGAGCTCCGACACCACCCGATCCACCGGCGAGTTGCGGTTGCGCGGCACGATCGTCACGCGGTCGTCCTTTATATAGAAGAGGAAGTCGACCTGTTCCTGTTCCGGCTTGCCGCGCAGCGCTTGCAGCCGCAGCGCCAGCTCGTACAGCACGGCGAGCTCGCGGCCGAAGGGGAAGTCCAGGCGACCTTGGCGCAGCGCATCTTCGCTGAACTGCTCATCGATCGCCGGGTAGCGCAGGTTCTTCTTCATCGACACGAGCTCGACCCGGCTGTCGGTGGTGAGCACGCGATAGCTGCCGTCGCCGGAGACCGTCAGGTACAGCGACACCGCGGGGCAGAGCTTGTCCTCATCCAGGCTGAAGCTTTTGACCACGTGCGGCGGCAGCATCGTGATCTTGTCGCCGGGCAGGTACACGGTGGAGAGCCGCTGCCGCGCCAGCTCATCCAGCGGCGAGCCCGGCGTGAACCCGAGCGCCGGCGCGGCGATGTGGATGCCGACGCGGTAGCCGCCCTCGGGCAGCGCGGTGACGCTGAAGGCGTCGTCGATCTCGGTGGTCGTGCTGTCGTCGATGCTGAAGGCGGCGACGTCGGCCCGCGGCAGCTCCGGGATCGGATCGAGCGGCGGGGCGCTTATAAAGTCGCGGCCGCGCGGGAAGTTTTCGTGCAGGAACCGCTGCAGAAAGTAGTCATGGCTGCTGGCAATCGCGCCGCACTTGTGGAGCAGCCGCGGCGGCGACAGGTGGGCGCGCTGACACGCCTCGGCAAGCGCCTTGGCCTCGATCGAGCCGGTCTCTCCTTTATAAAGCAGCGCCGGCAGCCGCGCCTTGATCTCCGCCGGCAGCTCGAAGCGGCAAAGCCGCTCGGCGAGGTCGGCGAGGCGCTGCTCGTCGCGTTTTTTCTTCTCGGCGTTTTGCTGCGCCGACTTGAGCTGCTCCGGCGAGGCGGCTTTGAAGCGGCCGCGCCCTTTCTTATGAAAGTGCATCGGCGCCGCCCACAGCGCTAGGAGCATCGCCGCCGCTTCCACGGCGCCCGGCGCATGGCCGTAAAACTCCCGCCCGAGCTCCTCGAACGACTGCTCTTCGCCGCCCGCGCACTCCCATAAAAGCGCCACATCGACCTGCGCCGCCGCCTGCTGCGCCGCCGAAAGGAGCTCGGCCGCGGCGGGCTTTTTGAAGTCGAACAAGACCTTGTCCGCCTTGATCTTGCTCCGCTTGCCATGCGGCGACTCGACCTGCAGCGCCCCTTGTTCCGAAGACAACACCGTGCCGACTTTGAGCACGCCGTCTTCTTCGTAAAGTACGTTTCCGTCGTTGCCGCTGCTCATTTTTGAACCGGAGGGGCAAGCCCCGGATCGGACCGGGGCCGGCTGAACGGGGTGATAGGAGGTGACTGCGTCGCGGACCCGCTCCGGCGGACCGGAGCCGGGGAGGCTACCACTTCTCGGCGTCTTGGACGGCGCTCTCGGCGGTAGCGGTGAGGAGGCGGACGAGCCCTATGGTGGTCTCAGTGCGGGCGAAGAACTCAAGCTGGTTGGTCTTAGTGTTCTGATAGCGCGAGATCACGGCGCTTCCCAAGTCCTTGTGGCCGTCGAAGAAACGCAGGGTGACGATCTCGCCCATCGCCGGCGCTCCCGACATCGGCGCGGTGGTGGGCGGCTGCGGCTCCTCGCCCTCGGCGACGTAGTCGTTTATCGCCATGCGCATGGTCTTTTCCACCCAGTTCTTGAGCGTGTCGTCGCGCTTATCCGGCGTCGCTTCTTCGGCGAAGTAGTAGGCCTGCGGATCCTGCTTGTTGCGCTGCACCAGCACCCGCTTCTTGCCGCCGGAGGTGACCTCGATGCGATCGAAGTCGGTGCGCTCGAAGTGGTGCAGGCGGCGCTCCATGAGCCGGCTCTCCGCAAACTCCATATCGGCCGGCAGGCGCTGGGCGATGAGGTAGGCGCGGCCTTCCGGATCGCGGGCGTAGGCATCGCCGATGCCGTAGCTCGTGCTGCCCAGGGTGTACTTGATCGTCTGGCCGCGGACGTTCACCGTCAGGCTCTTTTTGCTGTCGGTGAAGCCGAGCTCTTTGGACTTGGCCTCATCGACCGCGCCCAGGGAGCGGGCGGCGCGCAGCGGGCCGAACATATCGAGCAGCTTCTCCGCCTGATCGTTGCCGCGGAACTGCTTTACCGTGATCGTTTCTTTGATCTCATGAATCGGCACGCCGGGAGCCGCCGGGGCCGGGGTCGGCGCAGCAGCGGCAGCTGGGGCCGGAGCGCCAGCGGCAGCCGGAGTCGGCGCGGCAACCGGAGCCGGTGCGGCGGCTTGCGCGGGCGGAGCTGCAGCGGCGGGCGCTGCCGGCGCCGCGGCCCCTTCCGGCTTGTTCTTGTCGACGCCGCTCTTCTCCCCGCCTTTGAGCGGTGCCGGCTTCACCGGCTGCGGACCGGCCGGCCGGATGGGGGCGGGTCCGGGCTTGACCGCGCCTGGAGGGGCCTGCACGCCCGGCGGCTTGCCGGCGGGAGGCGGAACCGGAGCGGGAACCGGAGCCGCGTGCGGAGCCGGCGGTGCGACGGCGCCATGCCCGGGCGGCACGTCGACGCGCGGCTCGCCGCCCGGATGCGTCGCCAGGCTCTTGCTGCGCGACTTGACGGTCACCCAGGCGTACGGCTCGCCATCGCTGCCCGAGCGGCGCTCCACCGTGACCGTGCGATTTTCGTCCACATACTCGATGCTGTTCACATCGCGCTTGTTGACATCCAGAATCACCACCGAGTCCGCCGCGGGAACCGTACGGTCGCGCGTCCAGGTGAGATAGGCGAAGACAAGCGCCAGCCCCGCCAGGATGGCGTGGATGGTAACGGTTGCCGATCCGTGCTGCTTTCTAGTCGTCATGCCACCCTCCTACGCCGCACCCAGCGCAAATAAAGGAATCCAACAAGAAGCACACCAAGGGGCGCGGCAATGATGGTCGAGTAGAACCAAAGCTTGTCCTGATCTTTGGTGTGCATGATCGGCAGGTCGGCCTCTTGCGTCGTCTCACCGACGAAGGCCTCATCGTTCATCAGCCACTTCACGGTGTCGGTGGCCAGCGCCGCGTTGGCGCGGTTAAAGAGCCCCAGGTCGCTCACCGCATCCACCGAGCCCACCATGGCCAGCCGCAGCTCGCGCTTGGCCTTGGGACCTTTGTCGTCCTTGCTGCTGTCGCCGAGGCTCTTCTGCGCGACCGCGGAGACCTCGAAGATCTGCTGCTTCTCGCCGGCGTCGAAGGTGAAGTTGTTGTTGGCGTCGACGTAGGTCTTGACCATCGAGCGCAGCGGGAAGTCGACCTGGATTCCGGCCGGGATGTTCGACTCGCGCTCGAACCAGCCGCTCTTGGGCAGGATCACCCCGGCGCGTCCGGAGTTCTGCGACAGCGTCGTCACCGACACGTGCGAGGAGAAGCTCGTGGAGACGATGTTGGCCTTGTCGGCGTCCTTGTGGGTGCGGACGGCGTAGATCTCATCGTTGCACAGGAGCTGCGGGTGGTACTTGATGCCCACCGACTTGAGCACGTCGGCCAGGTCGTTGGCGACGAGTTCGCTCGTCGGATCGAACATCAAAAAGACGTGGCCGCCGTCGGCCAGGTACTGCTTGAGGGCCGCCGCCTCTTCCGGCAGGAAGTGCTCGGTCGCGCCGGCGACAAGGACCATCGCCGCATCGCCCGGGACCTTGGTGGCCAGGCCGTTGCCGACGTTGAGCTGGCGGACCTCGTGACCGAGGTTGAGGATCATGGTGCGGAGAAAGCCCACCGGCGCCCGGAGATCGTCTTTTTGCAGATCGATGGCGCCGTTATCGAACGCCCGCTCGCCGTGGCCGGAGGTGAAGTAGGCGACGCGGCCGGTGCGCGACAGGGTGAGGAGCTTTTTCTGCACCTGCGAGTCGAGCGTGTTGATGGAGCCCTGCGCCAGCTCCGGAACCGTGCCGACGTTGACCGTCTCGCGCTGCGTCGAAGCGCCTTTTTCGTCGAGCACGCTGAGCACCACGAGCCCGTTGCCGCTGGCCGCGAGCTCGCGAGCGCGGTTGGGCTCAAGGACCTGATCGAGCACCTCGAACTTGAAGCGCTCGGACTGCGCGGCGAGATCCTCGAAGTACGGCTGGATCTGCTCGCGGACCTCGTTGCCCGT
>CALFML010000651.1 GCA_937879845.1 uncultured Myxococcales bacterium | reverse complement strand
TGCCGTAGTACGGCGGGCGCGGACCGGTCCACGTGAGCAACGCCGCCTTGCGGCGGCGACGAAAAGCCAGGTACTGCACCAGCAGGCGCGTGTTGGCGACCAGAAAGCCGGCGCCGAGCAGCGTGAGGACCGCCGTGAGGACGTTCACGGCCACATTTTAGAAGAAATCAGGCCTCGCCAGACGGCTCGGTCGCCAGCGAGATGTCGAAGCAGTGACGGCAGCGCGCCTCGTAGACGCCGGTGGCACCGACCAGTGCGACGCTGAACGGCTCCGGCAACCCGAACCTTGCGGCGGCGACGGGATGGTTCCGGTTCAGCCAGACCAGCCCCGCGGCCTGCACCGATACGTTCGGAACGCGCGTACCGGCGGTTAGCGGCACGGATCTCGGATCAGGCAGCTCGGCGGTCCCTTACTCCATCACCACGACCGGGCTGACTCCGGGAACTACTTATTATTTCTGCGCCATCGTTTCCAACTCTTCGGGAACAGCTTTTGGCAGCGTCCTGTCTTTTACCATCCCCTGGGTGCCCGTAGTTGTGACGGTCGGCACAGCGAGCGTAACCAGCAGCTCCGCCACCCTGCAAGGCTCCGCCAACCCGGTCGCCGCCACCACCACCGGCTGGTTCCGCTACAGCCCCACGAGCCCCGGCGCCTGCAACGACACCTTCGGCACCCGCACGCCGAGCACCGGCGGCGCCTCTCTGGGCGGCGGCATTACCAGCGTCCCCTTCGCGCAGTCGATCGGAGGACTCACTCCGGCGACGACCTACTACTACTGCGCCATCGCCAACAATTCCTTCGGCACGAGCTTTGGGTCGCTTTTGTCATTCACCACGCCTGCGGCGCCGCCCGCGGTGACGACCAGCAGCGCCACGAGCCTCACCCGCACCACCGGCGTTCTCAACGGCTATGCCAACCCCGGCGGCGATGCCACCACCGGCTGGTTCCGTTACGGCCCGAGCAGCCCCGGCACCTGCAACGACACCTTCGGCACCCGCGCGCCCTCTACCGGCGGCACGGCGCTCGGCTCGGGCACGAGCTCGGCGGCGTTCTCGCAGGCGATCTCCGGCCTCTCTCCTGCCACGACCTACTACTACTGCGCCATTGCGGCAAACTCCGTGGACACCACGTGGGGCTCCGTCCTCACTTTCATCACGCCCGCGGCCCCTACGGCGATCACCTATCCTGCCACCAGCATCACCAACACCTCGGCGACCCTCAACGGCGCCGGCAACCCCAACCGCGCGTCGACCACCGGCTGGTTCCGCTATGCCTTGACCAACCCCGGCACCTGCGATGACAAGTTCGGGTCCCGCGCTCCGGTGACCGGCAGCGTATTTGTCGGCAGCGACACCTCTGATGATCCGTTCTCTCAGTCGATCAGCGGGCTGTCCGGCGGGACGACCTACTATTACTGCGCCATCGTCTCCAGCACCGAGGGCACCGCCTTTGGCACGATCTCCACGTTCACGACCTCGGGTCCGCCCGCCGTGGTCACGGCCGTACCGACCAGCATCTCCGCGACTTCGGCAGTCCTCAACGGCTCGGGAAATCCCAACGGCGCCACGACCCAGGGCTGGTTCCGCTACAGCCAGTCCACTCCGGGCACCTGCAATGATACCTTCGGGACGCGCGCGCCTTCCAGCAGCGGCTCCTCGCTGGGCGCGGGCAACGCCGCGGTTCCTTTTGCCTATTCGATCACGGGCCTTTCTCCGGGCGTGACCTATTACTACTGCGCCATCGCCGGCAACTCCTATGGCACCGGCTTCGGCTCGCTCCTTTCTTTCACCACCCCGGTGGCGGCGCCCACGGTCACCACCAGCAGCGCCACCAGCCTCACCCGCACCACCGGAGTGCTGACCGGCTATGCCAACCCCGGCGGCGATGCCACCACCGGTTGGTTCCGTTACGGCCCGAGCAGCCCGGGCACCTGCAACGACACCTTCGGCACACGGGCGCCCACGACCGGCGGCTCCGCTCTGGGCTCCGGCACGAGCTCCACCGCGTTCTCCCAGCCGATCTCCGGACTGTCACCAGCGACTACGTACTACTACTGCGCGCTGGCCTCCAACTCCATGGGCACCGCCGTCGGGTCGGTGCTCACGTTCATCACGCCGGCGGCGCCCACGGCGGTCACCGTCTCCGCCACCAGCATCACCACCAACTCCGCCACCCTCAACGGCACCGGCAACCCCAACCGCGCTTCGACCTCCGGCTGGTTCCGTTATAGCTTGACCAGCCCGGGCACCTGCAACGACGCCTTCGGCTCCCGCGCCCCGGTGACCGGCAGCGTGTTCGTCGGCAGCGACACCTTCGACGATCCGTTCTCGCAGTCCATCTCCGGTCTGTCCAGCGGCACCACCTACTTCTACTGCGCCATCGTCTCCAGCACCGAGGGCACCGCCTTCGGCGCCGTCCTTTCCTTCACCACCGCAGGTCCGCCGGCCGTGGTCACGGCAGCCCCCACCGGGGTCTCGGCATACGCGGCGACGCTGAACGGCTCAGGCAATCCCAACGGATCCACGACCCAGGGCTGGTACCGCTACAGCCCGACCAACCCCGGCACTTGCAACGACACCTTCGGTACTCGCGCTCCGTCGAGCAGCGGCTCCTCTCTGGGCTCGGGCAGCACCGCCGTTCCTTTCGCCTACTCGCTCTCGAGTCTGTCTCCGGGCGTGACCTACTACTACTGCGCCATCGCCAGCAACTCCTACGGGACGGGCTTCGGCGCCGTCCTGTCGTTCACCACACCGGTGACGGCGCCGTCGGTCACCACCAGCAGCCCGAGCAGCCTGACGCGCACGACCGGCGTTCTCAATGGCTATGCCAACCCGGGCGGCGACGCCACCACCGCGTGGTTCCGCTACAGCACGAGCAGCCCCGGCACCTGCAACGACACCTTCGGCACCCGCGCGCCCACCACCGGCGGCGCAGCGCTAGGCGCCGGCACCAGCACGGTGGTCTTCAGTCAGGCCATCACCGGCCTCTCTCCGGCGACAACTTACTACTACTGCGCCATCGCCGCCAACTCGGTGGGCACCGCTTGGGGCTCGGTCCTCACGTTCATTACGCCTGCCGCACCGACTGCGCTCACGATCCCGGCCACGAGCATCACCAACGTCTCGGCCACGCTCAACGGCTCGGGCAACCCCAACCGCGCCGCTACGACGGGCTGGTTCCGCTACGCGCTGACCAACCCCGGCACGTGCAACGACACCTTCGGTTCGCGCGCCCCGGTGACCGGCAGCGTGTACGTGGGCAGCGACAACCTCGATGCGCCGTTTTCGCAGTCGATCTCGGGTCTGTCCAGCGGGACGACCTACTACTACTGCGCCATCGTCGCCAACAGCGAAGGCACGGCCTTTGGCGCGATTGTCACGTTCACCACTTCGGGAGCGGCAGCCGTTACCACGGCGGCAGTGACCAGCGTCACCTCGACGACCGCGACCCTGAACGGCACGGGCAATCCCAACGGGTCCACGGCCCTGGGCTGGTTCCGTTACAGTCCGACCAACCCCGGCACTTGCAACGACACCTTCGGCACCCGCGCTCCGACGAGCAGCGGCACGGCCCTGGGCGCCGGCACTGCCGCCGTGGCGTTCGGCCAGCCGATCAACGGTCTGGCGCCGGGCGTGACTTACTACTACTGCGCGCTCGCCAGCAATACCTACGGGACCGGACTCGGCGCCGTCCTGTCCTTCACCACGCCCGCGAGTCCGCCGAGCGTGAGCACCGATTTCCCAAGCGGCATCGCGACCACGCTGAACGGCTCCGCCAACCCGAACGGCTCGGCCACCACGGGTTGGTTCCGCATCGCCACCACCTCCCCCGGAACCTGCAATGACACCTTCGGCACCCGCCTGCCCACCACCTCTGGAACGGCGCTCGGGGCAGGCAGCAGCTTCGTCGCCTTCAGCAATCCGGCGCCGGGGCTCACGCCGGGCACGGTCTATTACTATTGCGCCATCGCTTCCAACGCGCTCGGTACATCCTTCGGCGTCATCCGCGCGTTCACCGCGCCCATGCCGCCCACGGTTTCCACCTTGGCAGCCACGCCGGTAACCTCGACCACGGCGACGCTCAACGGCACCGCCAACCCCAATGGCACCTCGACCATCGGCTGGTTCCGCTACAGCGCGAGCAGCCCGGGCACCTGCAACGATGTCTTTGGTACGCGCATGCCGGCTACCGGCGGATCTTCTCTGGGCGCCGGCACGTCCGCCACGGCATTCGCCGAATCGCTCTCTGGACTGGCGCCGGCCACGACCTACTACTTCTGCGCCATCGCATCGAGCGCGTTTGGTACCTCGCTCGGCTCGGTGCTCTCCTTCACCACGCCGCCCTCTGCGCTGGGCAAAACCGGAACGCCCACTGAGTCCGTATCGACCGCGGCGGCGGTTACCACCGTTGAGGCATCGACAGTCACCGCTGATTCTGCGGTGCTCAATGCCACGGCCAACCCCAGCGGGGAATCGAATGTGGGCTTCTTCCGCTACGACACGACCGATCCGGGAACCTGCAACGACAAGTTCGGAACGCGCGCCCCGGAGGCCGGCGGCGTGACGCTCAACGCCGGTGCGAGCCAGGTACCTTACTCCCAGACCGTGACCGGACTGGCGGCGGGAACGACTTATTACTTCTGCGCCATCCTATCCAGCCCGGTGCGCACGAGCTTCGGCGTCGTCCTCTCGCTTACCACCAAGGCCGGACCGCCGAAGGTGAGCACGGCCCTGCCGACCGATGTGGCAGTCGATGCGGCCGTGCTCAACGGATCGGCCACCGCTTCCGGTGACGCGACCACCGGCTGGTTCCGCTACAGCACGATCAACCCCGGCAGCTGCACCGACAGCTTCGGCGTCCGCGTTCCGGAAGGAGACGGTCTTGTGCTCGGGGCCGGAATCAAGGCCGCTCCGTACTCCGTGGCGATCTCCGGCCTGACGGACGGCACGACGTACTACTACTGCGCCATCGCGAAGAACTCGCTGGGGATGAGCTTCGGCGAGCTCGTGTCCTTCGTCCCCGGCTCGAACGCGCCGATTGTGGTCACCGGGGAAACGACCGGCATCGCTCCGGCTAACGCGACCCTCACCGGTACGGTGGACGGCAGAGGCTCGGCCACGGTGGTCTGGTTCCGCTATGGCGAGTCCAACCCGGGGACCTGCGACGACTCGTTCGGCAGCCGAGCCGCGGTCAGCAGCGAGCTTACACCCACCTTCGACAACAGCTCCGGCGCCTACTCCGTACCGCTGACGGCGCTCAAGCCGGGCGTCACCTACTACTACTGCACCGCCGCCAGCAACCGGAGCGGCGCCAAGTTCGGACAGGTCCGCTCGTTCACGACCGCCGCGGCATCGGCAGCCGCTGCGGCCAGCGGCCCGCCGGCGGATCCGACTGAGGCGCCGACCAGCGGCGGCTGCAGCTATGAGTCCCGCACCGGCTCCAGCAGCTCGGCCGCCTCACTCCTTGGCCTGCTATCGCTGCTAGGCATCCTGTCACTGCGGCGCCGGCGGCGCTCGGTCTAAGAACTCCTCCCAAACTTACTGCGCGCTTCGCTGGCGGCGTCGCCCGCGCTGACAGCCAAAAGCTGCTCCGCTCGGTCGCTACCGCCATCGGGACTCCGGGCTACGGTATTGCCAGGGGTTTTACGTTCCGGAGCAGCGCGGGGCGAAGAATTCGTCGTCGCTGGCAGAAGTGAACTCATCGTCGCAGTAAAGGGACGCCAGGGCATGGCCGTTGCGTACGCACTGATCGTGGTTATGGCAGTCCACGGTCAGGGTCTGGTTGCCGCTCGGACAGCTGGCGCCGCAGTTGCCGTAGCAGTTGCCCCGCTCGTATAGGAGCGCTACGTGATCCTGACCGGTCTTGATCCAGCTGCCGCCGACATAGTACTCGGTGCTGCTGGAGCGCAGGCCGACGTGGCCGTAGCTGGTCGAGCGCGCGTTGTTCTTCCCATAGTTGTTGTCGTCATGGGTGGCGGTAATATAGAGCCCTTTGGACGAGCACAAGCTGGTCCAGCCGCGGTTTTCGCTGGTGGCGACCTGCCGCTGCAGCGGCACCGTTTCCGGCTGCTGCGACCAGTTGGACACCAGGCGAGAGAGCATCGCGGCCGCCTCCGCCTCGGTATCGACCTGCTCATCGAGCGCCTTGACTAGGCCGCTCAGCACTTCCCGATCCGCATCGACGAGCTGCGTCTCACCGCCGCTGGCGGCAAATCCATCGGCCTCGGCGACCTGGTGGTTGCGATCGATAAGCGCGCTCAGCGTCATGCCGTGAAAATCGAGGACTACGTCGAACACTCCCGGCTCGGTCTCCGTGCTGCTGAACTTCACTTGATCATCGCCGCTCCGGTAGGTGCCGGCGATGCGACCGGCGTCTGACTTGACCGCGAGCGTCCCGGGGGATTCCTGGTTGGCGACTCCGCACGCCATAAGGAGTAGACCTACGCTGGCAGCTGTCCATGATCGCTTCATTGCTTCCTCCTGCTGTCGTTGTGAGAATCCCCCAAAAGGACACTTGATATGGATTGCACCGTAAGGGAAATGCTCGAAGGAAGGCAAGCGGTGTTGCGCCGGCAGCGGAGTACAAAGAGGGAAAAAAATAAAAAGAGCCCACTCAGCGCAAAGCCCTCCGGCAGGGCGTGTCGCGCGGCGAGCCGGTGGCTGAGACTGCATCCCTGCCCGGCTTGCGGAGAGTCGGAAGGAGAGTCGTCGGCACAGCTTTGGTAGCAGCGGCAGGATTCGGCGCTGTTGTCGGCGCGGATCCGCACACAGCCATCGCGGCACTGCGCATCGCTTGTGCATACTTCCGCTAGCGCTCCGGCGAGCAGCCCCGGAACAACGCAGCGCGGAGCGAGTCCTTCGCCGGTCGGTCCGGTCTGGCAGGAGAGTCCATCTGGACAGTCCGCGTCCGTCGTGCAAGGCGCGGTGCATAGCAGGGCATTGGCGCTCAGAGGCGGCATCGGCGGCGGCGGCGCAGCCCCGGAGATGCGGGAAATCCACAGCTCTATGAAATCGCGGCTGAACGCATCTACGCGAACATTTTGTCCATAAGCGGCGCAGCCGGGGTCTCCCGTGGCGGTGACGCCCAAAAGGACCTCGCCGCCGCCGCTGCCAGCGGCGAAGATCGGGCCGCCGCTATCGCCATGGCAGCTCAGGGCAGGGCCGGGGACGATGCGGAACTGGGTGGTTCCGACCTCGCTGATAGTGGCGGCTCCGGTGCGTTTGGTACCGGGAGGGGCGCCGCTTGGATCGCTCTGGCCGAAGCCGACCAGGCGCACCCGCTGTCCGGTCCAAGAAGCATCGAGCGCCGCGGTGTTGAGCGCTACGGGGGCGACGGGGGCATTATCATTTAGTATGAGCAGGGCCAGATCCGCCAGATCGCCATCGGCGTGATAGTCCGGATGAAGCTGCACGGCCGCCACCCGCCGCACCACGGCGGTCAGGGATGCGGCATCGCTGCCGAACAGCACCTCCAGGTTGCTGGCCGCGGCCGGGGGGCTCACGCAGTGCGCGGCAGTCAACACGATCCGCGCGGCGACCAGGGTTCCGGTGCAGTGCACGGCCAGCGTCGCGTCGCAGCGGACGCGCCGGATTCCGATGCCGACCACTCCGGGGTCCAGGGAATCATCGGAGCCAGCGACAATGGCCGCAGCCGCTCTGGCCGGCGATGGCTGACCGCGCGGCGCGCCGCAGGCTAATAGTCCCAAGCCTAAAAGCGCGAATCGGCGATCGGTGCGGCGTCGGTGGCACGGCCCGATCCACTCCATCATGGGGTCGGCGCCACGCTGAGTGCAGCTAGGCGCTTACGCAAGCGGGCGACGCGAAGTTCATTGCGGTGCGCGGTCTCCGTATCCCCGCTCTGCGCCGCCTTACGGCCTTCGCTGGTGAGGCGCGCGATGCCATTTTCGACAAGCTCGCGGGCGGCCTGCTGAGTCTGGTGGTGTTCCTCCGGAGTCACTGGATGCGGCGCCGGAGGCTCTCGGATCTGATCCGGGGAGGGCGGCGGCATCCCATACGGATCCGGCGCGTCAGGCGGGAGGCCGGAAGCGGACTCTGGGCTCGGCGCGCGGGCGGTGGTGGGCAGCGGCGCGGCCAGCGGCGCCTTGACTGATGCGGCAGGAGGCGGCGGCGCATCGGGAAGGCGGCGCTGCCGCAGCCAGAATATCCCCAAAGCACCTAGCGCCACTACGATCCATGCGGCGCGGGAAGAGGGACGCGCCCGCGTCACCGGGGGCGAATTCCTAAAGGGAGAAGATTCGCCACCTGCTGTCTTCTGCTTGGACTCGTATGATGACATCGGCCGTCCTCCCGCGCAGACGGGCGCGGACAAGCTGTGCGTCGCGATTCCGTCCATCCGTGTTGGTGTCCACGATGCGCTCCAGCGGATGCTCGCGGAGCGCTTCGAACAAGTGCTCACAGCTCCCCTGCGGTGCGACCCGGCGGCGGAATCCTCCGCCGAGTAACCCGAGCGCGAGCTTGCAGTCCCCGGCTGTCATCGCCGCATAGAAGCGCTGCACCACCTCCGCCGGCGCCGTCGCGGGAGGCCGCGGCCGACAGGACGCAAGCGCAAGCCCCAGCCCGAAAACCAGATGCTGGCAGCGTCGTCGCGATAAACCTGGAGCCGAGTAGACCATCACCGTACCTGTAGCGGAGGCAAGGACCGTACTGCTTCGCCTTCTTTGCTGTCAATCGCCCAAAACCAGACCGGTTGCAGCGGCATAGCGTTCGCGGGAGACACCGCAGGGCGCTTACGCGGGTGTAAGAAATCCGAGGTCCGCCGGCCCTGGTATCGGTTCCGCCCCCACAGCGAGGCGCCCATGGGGGAGCGGCACGGCAGCCCGGCAGACCGGGGATTTGCTCCGAACCCGATAGGCGCCTCCGATCGAAAACCCCGATCGCAAATCCCAAGTAAATACCCTCGCGACCGCGGTCTCCGACGAGCCGTGCGAGACGCTTGTCTCTGCTTAAGTCCGATCCATACTTCCAGCAGGCTGGCCGCGGCCGGCCTGGAGCGGGTTGACTGGGGGGGCCGGGCTCGCAAATCAGCGCAGGATCTGGCTTTGGCGCGGCGGTGGTTGGCGCGTGCATACTCAAGATCACTATTGGTACGGCCAGTGCTATAATAGGCACTGGAGGATTCTTGGGCTATGGCGGGTGGGGAGCCGTGCCTGGACATTGGGCAGGAGATCGGCAGTTATAAGGTCGTACGTCAGCTCGGCGAAGGCGGGATGGGTGAGGTGTATGAGGTCTTCGACGAGGAGCTTGACCGTCGAGCGGCCCTCAAAGTCGTGCCGCCCGATCTGGCCCGCAACCAGGACGTCGTAACCCGCTTTCAGCGCGAGGCCAAGGCCCTCAGCCAGCTGCGCCATCCCGGCATCGTCCACGTCTTTGTCTACGGCCTCCTACCTTCGCTGCGCAACGCCCCGTACTTCATCATGGAGTACCTGGAAGGCGATACGCTGCGCGTCCGCATCCAGCGCGCCGCCAAGGAGCCGACCGGCCGCCTGGGCATCGCTTACCTGCCGATCATGCAGCAGATTGCCAAGGCACTGGCCGCGGTGCATCAGCGCGGGCTGGTGCACCGCGATCTGAAGCCGTCCAACGTCATCCTGGTTGCTGACCCGGATGCCCCCGGCGGCGAGCGCGCCAAGCTGCTCGACTTTGGCATCGTCAAGGTCCTGCAGGAAGCGGCGGCGGCGCCGAGCGACGAGATCGAAGGTCAGACGCAGCGCGGCACGCTCCTTGGAACGCCCTTGTACATGGCGCCCGAGCAGTGGACCAATCATCGGCGCCTGGACGGCAAGACGGATGTCTACTCGCTGGCGGTGATGATCTTCTTGGTCCTCACCGGCCGGATGCCGTTTCGCGCCGCCGACATGCCGGCCCTGTGTTTCCTGCACTGCAACAAGACCCCGCCGAGCCTTGACAGCATCGACCCGACGCTGCCGCCGGTGCTCGTGGATCTGGTCGCGCGGATGCTGGCCAAAGAGCCGGAGCACCGTCCGACCATGGAAGAAGTCGCGGCGACCTTGGGCACCCTGGTGACCGGGACGCCGGCGCCAAGCTCGCGGCCGATTCTGCCCGAGCCCTCGGAGCTGGAGCTGGTCATGGAGTCCGAGGGCGATGAGCGCAGCGGCGCCCGCATCGGCAAGCCGGGCACGCTGGCCGGAGAGCACCTGCCGCTTGTCGATCCGCCTTCGCTGAATCAGCCGCGGCCGCAAGTCGAGCCGGTGCACTCGCAGACGCTGCCGGTGGCGCCGTCCAGCGCATCGGTGCTCCCCGGATGGGAGGATGACTATGTCGCGACCGCGAGTCTGGGCGCCATCAACGCCATGGGCACCGGCTCGCTCCCGGCGGCCGTCGTAAACCATCCGCCGGAGCTATCGGATCAGTCGCTGCTGGTCGGCTCGCAGTACAACCTGCGGCCGGTCCTGAGCTACCGCGCGTGGATCTCAACCGCGGCGCTGCTCTTGGTCGTGCTGCTGGTCGTACGTTTCAACCTCTTCCGCATCGGCACAAACAGCGCGAATCGTGGCCATACGGACGGAGTCGCTGCGATCGCGCCGCCGCCCGCGCCGATCAAAAGCCCGCCCGCCGCTCCGCCGCCGCCCGAGGTGGTGGCCAAGACAAAGCTGAAGAAGAACTGCCAGCACATGATCCCCAACGCCTCGTGCATCGGCAGCCAGCGCCTGAGCGCGCCGCAGCAGTCGGCCTTCTTCAATGCGTTCCTGCACAGCGACGCCTCGCTCTGCCCGGGCGACCGCTTGGTGGTAGCCGGCCTGCCCGACGAGCCGCGGCTGGAGGTCACGCCCAAGACGATGCCGCGCAAGGCGCGCGCGAGCTTGCTGCACGATCTGAAGCAGCTCCCCGGCACCCTGGCCCTGCCGGAACAGCTCGAGGTGCTGTGTCCGGATCCTGAGTAGTCCGCCCCTCCTATCGCCGTCTCACTCCCACGCGCTGCGCATCGTCGGCATCGACATCGGCCAGCTATTCGGCTCGCCGGCCCAAGTCCGTGATAGGCTTCCCTGGTTCCGTCCCGATCCGGCCAAGGAGGCGCAGGTGGACGTTGCGGTCCAGCCCCAGACGACAGAAAAACGCGGCCTGGCAGCCAGGATTTTCGCCGCCGCCAGCTTCGTGCTCTGCGCCGGCTTGTTAGGTTGTTTCATCGCCTATTACTGGCTCTGGGTGTTCAAGGTGAACTGGTTCGGCGACTCGGTGCGCCTGGTGGCCGGGATTCGTTCGCTCTACACGGACTTCCGCCACCCGCTGCATGAGACGCTGCCGCTGCCCGGTACGAAGTCGGTCATCTACTTTCCCTATCTGATTGCGGTCGCGGCGCTGGGCAAGCTGTTTCATCTTGACCCCTTTTGTGCGCTGCAGTACGCGGGCCTTGTCAATCTGGTGCTCTTTACGCTCGCGGTCTGCTTCTTTTTTCGGACGTTTTCGCTGCAGCCCCGGAGCTTGCTCCCTCCCGTCGTCTTTTTATTCGTGATGCTGTTCCTGCGCACGCGCAGCTACGCCTGGGCGTCAGAGACCAGCGTGATCATGCTCGGCATCATTCACAACTATCCATCGATGGTCGGCTGGATTGCGGCGCTGGCTTGCTTTGCTGCCGGTGAGCGTTATTTCCGATCCGACCGGCGCGGCCTCTTCTGGCTGGGCTTCATCGGCCTGTCCATCTGGAGCGTCTTTCTGACGCACAACCTGTCAGGCAGCTGGATCTTCGGCATCCTCTTTGTGCAGGGCCTGACTGCCCTGCATGCCGGACGCGCCGCGGCGCCGGTGCGCCGGCGAGTCCTGACTCTGTACGCGGTCCTGTTCGGCGCGCTCCTTCTGACCGGGCTTTGGCCCTATTTCAGTCTGTTCCACATCTCGCGCCTGGTGCACGTCCGCGAAGGGTCGCACTTCGTCGACCATCACTTCAGCGACTTCTTCCGGCTCTACTTCCTATTCGCCCTGGCGCTCGGCTTCTTGTGGCGGGCGCGCCGGCATACTTTCTACTTCTGGGGCTTTGTCGCGACGCTCCTGGCGCTGCTCTTCTTCCGTCTGATCAATCTGGATTACGGCAACCGCTACGCCTTCTTTCAGCTCTTGTTCGCCCAGGCGGCCGTGGCGGACGTGGCAAGCTTCGGACTGCTGGCCGCGCTCGGACAAGCGCGCGGGGAGCTCGGGCGGCAAGCCATGGCTTCGCGGCCCCAGCGCATCGCCTTGGGTCTTTACTTCCTTCTGGTCGTGGGGCTCACCGCGACCGCGCCGATTTGGCGCGACCGGCATATTCCCAGCGTCGGCGAGCTCCGGGCCATGCCGTCCGCGCACGATGAGTACTATGCGCGGGTGAAGATCATCACCCGCAACATCTCCACCGCCGACGTAGTTCTTTTGAACGAACAACACTCTTGGTACATCGCCTCCATCACCGGGGCCCGCATGGTCACGTCGCGCTATGCGTTCGAGGCGCCCGATTACAAGCAGCGCGTCGCCGACGCCAAGCGTTTCCTCAGCATGGACGGGGCGGAGAGCGAACGCCGGGAGATCCTGGGGCGCTACGGAGTCACCTGGATCATCTTGAGCGGGGAGGAGCCCTATCTCTTGAATCAGATGATCGCCTTATGCGGCCCGCCGATCGCCTACAATAACGAGATGATTTTGTTCAAGGCCCCCAAGCCCGCGACGCCGAAGTCCTAGCCGGGCCTTATTGCGAATCCCCAAAGGTCATGATGCGCCCGAAGCTTCCCCCCGGTCCGAGCAGTCGTCTTGTTTGTTCGTTGCGGATGGCCAAGGATCCGATCGCCTGCATCCGCCAGTGGCACGCCCGTTACGGCGATACGTTCTCGGTCCCGATGTTCGGGGTCGACTTCGTGATGACCTGCGATCCGGCGCTCGTCCGCGAGATCTTCGCCAACCGCGACCCCGAGCGCTTCGGCGCCGGGGTCAACGACGTCATCGAGCCGCTGTTCGGCGGGCGGTCGATCCTGCGCTTGGCCGATGAGAGCCACAACCGCACGCGCAAGCTGATGCTGCCTCCCTTCCATGGCGAGGCGATGCGCGGCTGGGCGCGGACGATGCAGGCCATCGGCCGGCGGGCGTTTGCGGTCGGCGACGCGCCGGTGCGGGCGATGGACTGCACGCAGAAGACCGCGCTGGAGGTGATTTTACGCCTTGTGTTCGGCGTCCATGATGACACGCGGGTGCACAGCTTTCTCACCGCCATCGAGGAGTGGGCGACGGCGATCGATCCGCTCTTTATCTTCATGCCGGCGCTGGCGCGCGACTTTTTTGGCCTGTCGCCCTACGCGCGTTATCGCAAGCTGTCCGAGCGGGTCGATGCGATGCTCTACCAGCAGATCGCCGCCGTGCGCGCCGCCCCGCCGACCCTGGACGTGCTGTCGCTGCTCATCCACGCCCGCTACGAAGACGGGACGGCGATGGACGATGTCGCGCTGCGCGACAACCTGCGCACCATCCTGTTCGCCGGCCACGACACCACCGCGATTACGCTGGCCTGGGCGATTCATTTCGTCCACCGCCACCGCGCGGTGTATGAGCGCCTGCGCGACGAGCTCGACGCGCTTGGCCCCGATGCCGAGCCCGAGGCGCTCAGCCGCATCCCCTACCTTGGGGCGGTGATCGACGAGACGCTGCGGATGCGCCCGATAAACGGCGAGGCGCAGCGCCGCCTCACCAAGCCCTGGAAGCTCGGCGACTGGGATCTGCCGGCGGGCGTGACGCTCGGCATCAACCAGCTGCTGCTCCATTACGATGAGCGCCACTGGGATCGGCCTTATGACTTCGAGCCGGCGCGCTTCCTCGGCCAGCCCCCCTCGCCTTCTGTCTATTCGCCGTTTGGCGGCGGCAACCGGCGCTGCCTCGGCGCGACCTTCGCCCGCTACGAGGCCACGATCGTCCTTGGAACCTTGCTGCGCGAGCAGGAGATCGAGCTGCTCGATAAAGAAGTGAAGTGGGGCCGCGGCAAGCTGATCCTCGAGCCGCTCGGCGGCGTCCGCGTGCGCATGCGGCCGCGGACCCGGCCCGCCGCGCAAGCCGGCGCCGCACTTGGTTGAAGGCCGGGGCTGACGCGCTCCCGGGGTCGCTGCTCATGCTGCATACAGGAGGATGAACCGATGGTCGAAAGAACACGAAGGAAGCTGGGTCGGGGGCAGCCGGCCGCCCGGCGGCGCGGGCGTCGCGCGGTGCTGGCTGCGGCGGTCGGCGGCGCGCTCACACTGCTCGGGCCGCTCGCCGCTTCCGCCCAGGTCGCCCCCGATGCCACCGCAAGCGGCCCCCTGGCCACGACAAGCGCCGAGTACAAGCTGCCGGCGGCGGTGGACGCGGATGTGCTGGCCGGCCGCACCACGGAGCTCTGGGCGCGCGTGTACCGTCCGGCCACGCTCGATGCCGGCCCGTATCCGATCGTCGTCATCCTGCATGGAAACCACGCCACCTGCGGCCGCGGCAGCAGCCCGCGTATCGACGATCGCGTCGACTACACGAGCTCGGGCAGCTGTCCGGCGGGCTACGTGGTCACGCCCAACCACGCCGGCTACGCCTACCTGGCCGAAAAGCTCGCGTCGTGGGGCATCATCGCCGTCTCGATCAACGCCAACCGCGGCATCAACGCCGCCAGCGGCACGAGCGGCGACTCGGGACTGAACCTGGCGCGCGGGCGGCTCGTGCTCAAGCACCTGCAGAAGCTCAGCGAGTGGAACAAGAACGGCGGCACGCCGAGCAGCCTGGGCGTCGAGCTGAAGGATCGCATCGACTTCGGCCAGGTGGGCCTTATCGGCCACTCGCGCGGCGGCGAGGGCGTGCGCGCGGCGTACAACCTGTACCGCGACTCCGGCAGCGCCTGGCCGGCGCGGATCCTGTCACCCGTGGCGATCCGCGTCATCTCGGAGATCGCGCCGGTCGACGGACAGACCAGCCGCGTGCTCAACGCCGACGGCACGACCTGGAGCGTCCTTTTGCCGCTGTGCGATGGCGACGTGTCGAACCTGCAGGGCATAAAGCCCTTCGATCGCATGATGCGCACGAGCAGCGAGGCGCCGCCCAAGCAGAAGGCGGCGATCGCGGTGTGGGGCGCCAACCACAACTTCTACAACACCGAGTGGCAGGTCAGCGACTCTTCGCGCTGCGTCGCGCAGACGCCGCTGTTCCTGTCGGGGATCGGCTCGCTGCCGCAGCAGAGCACCGCGGCGCACCCCGTGCTCGCGCTCATGCGGGGAAACCTCGGGGGCGCCGCCGATGCCGCGTTCAACCGGCTGTTCACGTCGCGGTTTGCCCTCCCCGCGGTCCTTTCGGCCGTCACCCCGATCGAGCGCAGCTTTCAAGACTCCGCCGCGAGCTCGGTCGGCATCGTCCTTGACGACTTCGACAAACCGACCGGGACGAGCAGCGCCGGCGCCGCGAACGAGGCCAGCGGCGTCACGGTCGCGCATGGAACCGTGGGCAACCGCCACGATCCGGGGCAGCGGGCCGCCGCCCTCACCTGGACCCGCGCCGGCGCCAGCACCTACTTCCAGTCGAACTTTACCGCCGCGGGGGCCGGCCGCGATGTCTCGTCGTATGCGTTTGTGAACCTGCGCGCCGCGCGCCAGGTGAGCACCCAGAACCCGGCGACCCCGACCGCCACGAGCTTCAAGATCCAGCTCGTCGACGCGGACGGCAAGCTCTCGGACGCCGTCGCGCTGAGCGCCCATATGCGCCTCACGGGGCCGGTGGGCGGACCGGGCGGCACGCACGTCCTTTTGCAGAGCGCGCAGATTCCGCTGGCGAGCTTCGGGGCCTTTGCGCTGACCAAGGTGAGGGGCGTGCGCCTGGTCTTCGACAATCAGATGGTGGTGCTCGAGGTCGAGACCTTCGCGCGCACGACCACCACGTGGAGTGTGAAGGCACCGAAGTCGATGGGCACGTTCACCGTGCTCGTGCGGCACTCCAAGTCGGGCTGGAACTACGAGCTGCAGGAGCGCCCCAGCGGCACCGAGGAGCTGCCCGACGGCTACCTGGTGCCGGTCGCCGTCACCAGAGCCGGCGACGAGGGCACCGTGACGCTGGTCGAGCAGACCCCGTCGGTGACCACGCTGTCGATCTGGGACGGTCGCGCGCTGGGCCTGCTCGAGGGGCTGGTCGCGCAGGCCACGTTGACCACCGAGCTGCGCAAGAAGCTCGAGCCGGTGGTGAAGCTGCGCCAGGAGATCGGCCGCATCGACACCGAGATCGAGGGCCTCAAGCGCCAGCAAGTCGAGCTCGATCAGCGCGCCAACGAGACCCGCGAGAACCTCGAGGCGATCAAGAAGGACCCCGCCGCCGGTTCGCTGCGCAGCAAGCTCAACGCGCGGCTCGACGCCTTCACCAAGGACGGCGATCGCATCGGCCGCAAGGTGGTCGAACTCAACAGCCAGCGCCTCGAGAAGAAGATCGCGCTCGAGGACCTGCTGCAGGGGCTCGAGTTCGAGGCGCCCAAGGCCGCCTCGAAGTAGCGCGCACGATCGCGCTGGGCGGTCGCCGGCGCATGCGTCTGTCGACGACGCTGCGCCCTCGCCCTCGCCATGGCTGACAAGCTGGCGATGGCGCGCGGGCGCGGCGAGACAATGCAGCGTTGCGGCATGCCGTGACGAAACGGCAACCCTGCACGATTCCTGGACCGCGGTCGGTGGTGGCGGACTTGCTCTGTCACCCCGGCCGTAGGCGCACGGGCTGGCCGCTCGCGTGCAGGAGGTACGATCGTGCTCGTCGTTCACCGCATGGCTGCCGTCGCGGCAGCGCTCGCATTTGCGTGGCCGCGCCTCGGCGTCGCCGCGATTTACTTCGGCGGCTTGATGCCCTTTTCCTGCAGAAAAAGATAGGCGAGGGCGGACAGTTCGGAGCAGTTGCCGGTCTGCGTGCTGAGCGCCTGCTTGCGCCATTCATCAACGAAAGTCTCCCAGTTCGCTTCCTTGTGGGCGTACTCGCGACGGGTGACCGCATCGAGCCACATCAGCCCGGCGCGCGCGACGAATTTTTCGGTCATCTCAGTGGGGTGGCGGATCCAGCCACCGCCCGTGTTCAGGCCACGATAGCGCACGCTGCCCTGCACGTGGCGGACGGCAGCCTTGGCGGCGGAAAGGTATTCGGAAAAAACCACGATCGGCTCCTCGTTGTGCCTTCGTGCGGAAGGCAGATGCTTGTCCCTGCCTTCCACATAGCGCGAGAAGTCGAAATCAGGCTCACCGGGCCGCCGCAGCAAACGCGGCGATGCTCAGCGATTGCTGAGAATGGCTACCAGCTCGGTACGCATCTCCGGGTCTTTCCAGTACTTCTGGTGCAGCGGCTTCATGCGGCTCAGGTAGGAGCCAAAGTCGAGCGGGCGATCGAAGGTGACGCCCGCCTTCACCGCGATGGCGCGCGATTCCTCGACCCGCTTGTTCCACAGCTCGCGCATCAGCAGCGCGGACTTGCGGCCTTCGTCCGCGATCAGCGTCTGATCTTCCTTCGCGAGCTTCTTCCAGTTCGCTGCGCCGATGATCAGCGCCTCCGGCAGAACCATGTGATCGGTCAGCAGCATGTGTTTGGCGTACTTGTAATGGCCCGATGACACAAAGGAGGGCAGGTTGTTCTCGGCGCAGTCGATTTCCTTGCGCTCGAACGCTGCGGCGACGTCCTTGTACGGGATTGACAAGATCGGAAGAGCGTCGTGTAGGGAAAGAGTGTCTTCGCCTGTGTAGATC
>CALFML010000650.1 GCA_937879845.1 uncultured Myxococcales bacterium | reverse complement strand
TCTTTGACCCCGAGCGCCCGGACCAGCGCATTGGCGCCATAGCGGGCGATGGTATCGGTCGGCGTCATCACCAGCGTGTAGCCGACGGCATAAAGACCCTGCGCCGCCGCGCCGTACAGGGTGCCGACGAAGACGTTATCCAGGTAGAGCGTGGCCAGCTCGCCAAACGCCCCTAGATGGATGGGCAGGGTGTAGCGCACGATCTGGGAAACCAGCTCGCGCTCCGTGGGGCCAAAGCGCGCCGGCGGCAGGGGCCACAGCCGTCGCCCGACCCACGCGGCCAGCAGCAGCAGCCGTGCTCCATGGCGGGCGGCCATGCCCAGCGGCAGGCACACCGCGCCGGCGCCGAGCAGCGCTGCCGCCACCGTCACCCCGACGTAGCACGCATCCCCCAGAAGATCGAGCTTGGCGACATCGGCAAAGCGCAGGCGGTAGCGCAGCTCCAGCGCCGGAATCACCCCGAGCCGCTCCAAAAGGAGGGCCAGACAATAGACCTGCAGCAGCGGCGCCGCCTCCGGCTGACCCATCGCGGCGAGCACCGGACGGCCGCTCCAGAAAAGTAGGACGCTGACGAGCGCGCCGCTCCACACCGCCCAGAAATGCACCAGCCGCGCCGCGACGTCATAGTGCGCATGGCGGGTCAGAAGCGCCTGCTGCGGCGACATCAGCGTCGCCAAGTTGGTGACGCTGGCGATGATGAGGGCAAGGTTGGCGTGGCCGTATTCCGCCTTGCTTAAAAAATGCGTGACCAGAACCGTGGTGAGCAGACCGGCGCCGCGGCCCAGGAGCCCGACGACCGCAGTGGTAGCCGCGCCCGTCGTGCTACGGGCGACCAAGTCCAACGGCGGGTCCGTCGGTTCTTCAGCCTTCGGCGCACCAGACATCGTCACAACCAGCGCGCACCGTACCGCTAAACCCCGATGCCCTCATCAACTTTTAGCTGCAAACCGCGCTGGGCGGACCCAGACGGCGAGGGCGGCAATCCCACCGCAGCTTGTCCGCAGGCTAGGGATGAGCCGCCGCCCACCGATGCGGCGGCTGGCTCGCGCCCTTGGCGGGCTTGATGTCACGATGGACGACGCCCTGCATGTGCGCGGCGTGCAGGGCTTCGGCGATTTCCTTCATTACCTGCAGTTTCTGCGGCTGCGCCATGCGCTTCTGCGCGGTGTGCAGCGGCTCGCCGGACAGGTACTCCATGGCGATGTAGGTCTGACCGGCGACCTCGCCTACTTCGAAGACTTTGCAGATGTTTTCGTGGGTGATGCGGGCCTGGGCGCGGGCTTCTTGCACGAAGCGCTGGGCGGTCGTCGGGCTGACGGCGCGGATGAACTTGAGCGCAACGACCCGGTCCAGGCGGCGGTCGCGTGCTCTATACACCACTCCCATCCCACCCTGGCCAAGGAGGCTCAATAGCTCATAACGGTCCCACTGCTTGAGCCAGTCGGGGACGTGAAGACTGACCGAGACGCGCTCCGGCTGCGACACGGCACCCGCGGCGGCGCTCCCATCCAGCGTGGCGCTCCCCTCTGAGCCATGGGCGGCGCTGGGATTCTCATCGCGCATGCTCCCAGTATAGCGGCAATGGCGCGGCGCCGTCAGATGCCGGACGTGGAGTCCGCCGCGGTGAGGAGCTCGGCGATATCGGTCAGGTTCGTGACGCTTCTCACATAGAAGCGATTGCAGCCGTGATGACCGGTGGCGCCGAGCGGCGCCGGCAGGGGCGCAAACCCGAAGCGCTCATAGAGCTTGATCGCCTGGTGCATGGACGACAGCGTCTCCAGGTAGCACTCTTTATACCCGAGCTCCCCGGCGGCGCGCAGGCACAGCCCGAGGAGCCGAGCGCCCATGCCGCGACCCCGCGCCGCGGGCAGGAAGTACATCTTGCGCAGCTCGCAAAACCGGGTCGGCTCCGCCGCGCCATCGAGCGGCGCCACCCCGCCGCCGCCCACCACCTGGGCCGCATCGTCCGCGCCGGCGGTCACGACAAAAAAAATCGCTCCCGGCCGGCTGTAGGCGCGGCTCATGTGATCGACCTCGGGATCGTTTATTGCGAAGCCGGGACCGACGGCGCCGAAGCTCGGCATCACCTGCCGGATGATGGCGGCTACCGCGTGGTCGTCAGCGGGCCGGATGCGGCGAATATGAAGCGAGGAATCTGCCATGCGATTACCCTAGCGCAGGCGGCCGGAGTATTGTCTAGCAATGCTAGCTACCTCTCGTATGGATGATGGGCGATTTTTCGACGCAACCCCGACACGTCTGGAGCGGCTGCGGACCCGGCGCGGAAAGACGCCCTGGCGCGCGGCGCTCCCTTCCGGTCGGGCGCTGCTTGTCATCGTCATCGTCATCGGTGGCGGCTGCGCCGCGCCCCAGAGCTTGCGGCCGCAGCAGGTGCTAAAGCGCATCGCCGCCGACTACCGCCAGTTCTTTCCCGGCGACGGCGATCCCGATCCGCAGCGCGACGCCGGACTTCTGCGGCCGCGCTTCGGGCTGCCCGCCATTTTGACTGAGGGAGAGTCTTTCACGGTCGAGCTTCTGGAGCGCGGCGGCCCGGCACCGGTGCGGCTTGGGCTGCTGCGCTCCGGCCTGGACCTTTTGCAGGCCCGGACCTGTCTGGCCAAAGCGGCGGCGTCTGGGAGCTCCATCGAGCCGCGCGATCCGGGCGCGGCCGCGGCGGCGCCCGCGCCCGCGAGCGGCGACTGTTTTCCGCTGCGTATCGTGAACCAGCAGCGCTCCGGCGTGAGCGTCGCGACTCCCAAGGACCCGATGGTGGAGAAGGTGGAGCTGACCGTCCAGGCGCCCGCGGAGGTTCCGCCGGGCGGCTATGATCTGTACGTGGAGTCGGCGGTGGACGCACCGGTGCGTGCACCGCGGTCGGTGTGGCTGCGCAGCCGAGCCGCCGGTGCTTCTGAGTCCGACCCGCTCCGCGTGGCGCACCTGACCGACCTCCACCTGGGCAAGGGCGAAGCAGAGCTTTTGGCCAACCTGGAGCGGACGCTGGCGGAGGTCAATGCCGGCGCCCCGGATCTGGTGGTCGTGACCGGCGACCTGGCAAACATCGGCACCCGCGGCGAGCTGGTCGAGAAGGCCAAAGCCCTGCTGTTGCGAGTGCAGGCGCCGGTGATCGTAATTATCGGCAACCACGATCTGGGTTTTGGACCGACGCCGATTCTGTCCGCGGGCTATGGCGCCGGCTGGGTCAACTTTTCGCGGGCGTTCCATCCGCAGCTGTTGTTCACGGTGGCGCTGGGCCGCTGGGAGTTCGTCGGTTTTGACAGCGGACCGTCGGTCGTGTCGCCGCGGGTGCTCACGCGCGGGCTCGCCGATGACACGCTGGCGGCGCTGTCGGAGTCGCTGGCCGATGCGCGGAACCACGGCTATCGCGGGGTGGTGCTGTTCAGCCATGCGCCGTCCCGCGCGGCGCTGACCACGCGCGGCGATCCGGCGCATGTGGGACTGTTTGGCCGCATGCGGCGCGGGGCGACCGCGTTTGAGCATGTGCTCATCGATGCGGCCCCCGGTCTGCGGCTCATCCATCTTGCCGGCCACACCCACTGGTCCGATTTGTTCGAGGCCAGCGCCCAGAGCGGCCAGCGTCCCCAGCGCTTCCACCGCTGGCCCGCCGACACCCTGGGCCCGTGTCCGCAGCCGCTGCACGGCCAGGTGTCGCTGATCACTACGCAGTCGGCCAGCCACACGACGTTTCCGTATCGGCGCAACGGGAAGGGCTACGGCTTCACCTGGCTCCTGCTCGGCGAGTCGAGGGAGCAGGTGGCGTTCATGCGCTTCCACGGCGCGGTGCCTGAGCGCTGCTCAACGCCGCCGCCACCGGCCGCTTCTTCCTAACCGCGTTGGAGATTGCGATGACCCCGATCGCGCGCTTCCTGCAGGCCCGTGACCTGCTTCTCACCCATCGGACAGACTATGCGCGGGCCTGCGCCGAGTTTCGCTGGCCGGAGATCTCGCCGCACGAGCCTTTCAACTGGGCGCTCGACTACTTCGACGTGATGGCGCGGCACAATGAGGCGCTGGCGCTATGGGTGGTGGCCGACGGCCGGCCGGATGTTCAGCTGACGTTCGCGGCGCTCTCCGAGCGCTCCTCTCGCCTGGCCGGGTACCTGCGGCGCTGCGGGGTGCGGCGCGGCGATCGGGTGCTGGTCATGCTGCCGGCGGCGACCGAGCTGTGGGAGTCGCTGCTGGCGCTCATGAAGCTTGGCGCGGTCATCGTGCCGACGACCATGCTCCTTACCAGCAGCGAGCTGCTTGGCCGCGTGCAGCGCGGCGGCATCTCTCACGTCATCGCCGCAGCCGAGTGCGTGGACAAGTTCCGCCCGCTGCCCGCGTCCCTGACCCGCTTCATCGTCGGCGACTCTGCGGCAACCGATTCCGCCGGCTGGCATGATCTGACGGCCGGATACGGCGAGCCGGCGGCGCTGGCAACGGACCCGCCGACCCGCGCCGGGGACCCGCTTTTGCTCTATTTCACCTCCGGAACCACGGCCCAGCCCAAGCTCGTCACCCACACCCAGGTGAGCTATCCGATCGGGCATCTGTCGACGATGTACTGGATCGGAATCAAGCCGGGCGACGTGCACTACAACATCAGCTCCCCCGGCTGGGCCAAGCATGCCTGGAGCAGCGTGTTCGCCCCGTGGAATGCCGGCGCGACCGTGCTCAGTTTGCACAGCGCGCGGTTTTCGGCCGCGGCGACTTTGGCGCTGCTGCAGCGTGCCCGGGTCTGCACGCTGTGTGCGCCGCCGACCGTGTGGCGGATGCTGCTCTTGTCGGAGCTCGGCCCGCGTCCGGCTGCCCTGCGGGAGTGCGCAAGCGCCGGCGAGCCCTTGAACCCCGAGGTCATCGAGCGCGTCCGCGCCGCCTGGGACCTCACCATCCGCGACGGCTTCGGCCAGACCGAGACCACCGCGCTCGTCGGCAACTCGCCGGGTCAAAAGGTGGTGCTCGGCTCCATGGGGCGGCCGCTGCCGGGCTACCGCATCGCCCTCCTTGACACCGAGGGGCAGGCCGCTGCCGAAGGGGAGCTCGCGGTCGCGCTGGCGCCGCGGCCGGCCGGCGTGATGAGCGGCTACGCCGACAGTCCCGACCGCACCGCCAGCGTGATGGCCGACGGCTACTATCGCACCGGCGATGAGGCGGCGCGCGACGCCGACGGCTTTTATCACTATGTCGGTCGCGGCGACGATGTCTTCAAGAGCTCCGACTACCGCATAAGTCCCTTCGAGCTGGAAAGCGCCCTGCTGGAGCACCCCGCGGTCGCCGAAGCCGCCGTCGTCCCCGCTCCCGACGCGCTGCGGCTGTTTATCCCCAAAGCGTTCGTGACGCTGCGTCCGGAGGCCGTCGCCTCGGCCCAGACGGCGCACGCCATCCTGGGGTTTGCCCGCGAGCGGCTGCCGCCTTATCAGCGCATTCGCCGGCTGGAGTTTATCGAGCTGCCCAAGACCATATCGGGAAAGATTCGCCGGGTGGCGCTGCGCCAGAAGGAAGAGGAGTACGCGCGCACTGGTCAGCGGCCGCCCGGAGAGTTCCGCCTGGACGAACGTGAAGGCGAGCCCAAAGCGTAAGGCCGTCTTGGTTATTGCTTGGGAGTGCGCGCCGCCGCAATCTCGATAAAGAGCTGGCTCAGCATGTCGCCGAGCGCCTGGACGTGCGGCATGAAGTTCATCGTGATGTGATTGCCGGGCACAAGGTGCACGCTGCTTCCGCCTTGCGCCAGGCGCGGCCAGGGCGTGTCGCTCATGTCGAAGCGGGCGTCGCGCTCCATGGCCTGGAACAGCGCCAGCCGGCCCGGATAGGGCTGCGGCTTGTAGTCCCCCATCGCCCGCAAGTTGGTGCGCGACTGCTTCAGGATCTGCTGCGCATCGGCCAGAGAGACCGCGGGGAAGAGCTTGTTGGCCTTCTTGCCGCGCTCTAGGAAGTAGCGGATCTGCTCGTCCGGAAGCAGCTGCCGCAGATCCTCGCGCGAGTCGGGAATGTTGGCGGCGAGGCGCAGCAGGTATTCCAGCACCTCCGCGTCTTCGATATCGACCTTGGGCAAGGTCTCCGGGCTGCCGGTGTCGAGCAGAAAGACCAGGCCGACCTCATGCCCCGCGGCGACGAGCTGCTGCGCGATGTCATATGCCAGCGCGCCGCCGAACGACGCCCCGCCGAGCAGGTAGGGACCGCGCGGCTGCAGCTTGCGGATCTCGCGGCTGTAGTGGCGGCCCATCTCTTCCAGCGTCGTCATCGGTCGCTGGTTGCTGTCCACCGGATCGCACATGACGCCGTAGACCTCGTGCGGGGTCGACAGGGTGTGGGCGAGCGCCAGGTAGTTGTAGACGTGGCCGCCGGCGGGATGGATGAGGAACAGGGGCTGCGCGGGATCGCCGTCCTTGATCTTGATAAGGCACCGCGGCAGCTCGGCGGTCTGGGTGTGCAGCTCCGGGCTTGAGGCCTTGGCGCGGGCGATGGTCTCGGCCAGGCCGGCGATGGTCGGCGTCTCAAGGAGGCTGTGCGGCGACAGCTCGACCCCGACCGCCTCGCGCAGGCGGGCAATCAGCTGCACCGCGAGCAGCGAGTCGCCGCCGATGTCGAAGAAGTTGTCCTGAATGCCGATGAGCTTGAGGCGGAAGAACTTCTCCCAGATGCCGCAGATCGTTCCCTCCAAGTCGTTGCGCGGCGGGACGTAATCGCGCGCGGTCTCCGGGCGCGCGGCGGTGGGACGGGCGGCGGTATCGTGCTCCTCCTCCAGCTGCGGCAGCACCGGCGTGTCCACCTCGATCATGCGCGCATCCAAGCTGCGGGTCGACACGATGACCTGGGCCAGGTTCCCGGACAGGACGCGGCGGAACACGTCGAGCCCCTGGGCGCTGAGAAGGCCGTCGGTCAGCGTGGTCTTGGGCGCCGGTAGTTCCTGATCCGGCGTCAAGAGCAGCGGCGGCAGGCTGTCCACCGACATCGCGGCGTTGCGCATCGGCATGTTGACCACGACCTTGCCGATGTGCTGGGCGCGCGCCAGAAGATCAAAGGCCTCTTCCAGCCGCCGCAGGGAGAAGTAGCGGCACGGCAGCGGACGGAAGGTCCCATCTTCTATCAGGTTGAACACCTCGCTCAGGATCTCTTGGAATCCCGGCGTGGCTTGCGACAGGTTGACGACGAAAAAGCCGATTCCTTTTTCCAAAAGGCCGAGCGGAATCGGCGTGTTGGCATAGACATCGCGGCGGCCGATCTCAAGGAATCGCCCGAACGGCGCCAGGGTGGAGAGCCCCTTGGCGATGAAGTCTCCGGCCAGCGAGTTTAAGACGACATCGACGCCGTGCTGCCCGGTGCGCTCCATGATCTCATCGCGGAAGGCCAGCGTGCGCGAGTCATAGACGTGCTGGATTCCCATGCGCTGGAGGTACTCGCGCTTGATCGGGCTGCCGGCGGTCGCGAAGATCTCCGCCCCCAGCCACTGCGCGACCTGAATCGCCGCCAGGCCCACCCCGCCGGTCGCAGCGTGAATGAGCACCGACTCGCCGCGCCGCAGCCGGCCCAGGCGCGCCAGCGCGTAGTAAGCGGTGAGAAACGAGATGCCGAGCCCCGCCGCTTGCTCCCAGGGCAGGTGCGGCGGCTTGCGCACCACGGAGGATGCGTTCACGGTCACGCGCGCGGAAAGACAGGGTCCTTCGATGGCGATGACATCCATGCCCGGTTCCAGTCCCACTACGTCGGGCCCGACTTCGGCGATGACGCCGGCGCACTCCAGACCGAAGACGAAGCCGTCCTCCGGCGGCGGCAGGACGCCCAGGGCCTGCAGCACCTCCTTGAAGTTCAAGGCGACGGAGTGGACCTCGATCTCGACCTCACCGTAGCCGGGGGCGCGGCGCGGCGCCGGAACCACGCGCAGGGTGTCGAACAGCCCCGGCTTGTCGATCGTGACCGAGAAGTTCGGCCAGGCGGCAAAGGGACCCTGCGGACTCTGATTGGGGAGCTTCATGGCGCCACCTTCACCAGCACGTAGTCATCGATCTCCATCTGCACTACCCCGTCGGTGTCCATGATGGTCAGGTTGATCTGCAGGCGCTCGCGGCCGCCGGCGCTGCTGTGCTCGAAGCCGGCGAAGCTGTAGGCCCGCGAGCCGAGCGGCCGCAGGATACGGACCCGGCGGTAACTGAACGGCAGGTAGTGGCCGGTCGCGTGCATGGAGATAAAGCCGGTCGCGCTGTCTAGGAGCGCCGGATGCAGGACGAACGTATTCAGGTCGGCGGCGAACGACTCGGGCAGCTGCACGAACGCCAGGCCCTGATTGCGTCCGAAGCGGACCTGCACAAGGTTCTGCCAGCGCGGGCCGAACTCCATCGGCCGCTGCTTGGCCGCCGGCGCGGGTTCGCCGGAGCCCGCGGCCGGGGCGGTCTCGCGGATGAGCCGCTCGACGTCGTGCTGCAGGCGCGGCGCTTCGGCCAGCGGGGCGATCCGTCCGCGCGCGTGCTCCTGCCAGTAGTCGCGCCGGGGATCGGGACGGCTGAGGATCGTGAACTCACGCTCACCGCTCTGATCCAGGCGCCGGAGAACGGTGCGGACCTCCGGCTCGCCGCCGTCTTCCACGGATAAGGGAGCGACAAAGACCACGTCGCGCAGCTCGACCGGCTGGGTGCTCGATTGGTGCAGCGCGAACGCCGCGCGGGCAAGCTCCAGATAGGCGGTTCCGGGCAGGGTGGGGTGGCCTTGCAGCCGATGCTCGTGCATGACCCAGCTGCGCGGTCCGTCCAGGCGCGCGATATAGCTCTCTGCTCCGGTCTCATCGCGCATGAAG
Source organism: uncultured Myxococcales bacterium (assembly GCA_937879845.1). Lineage (GTDB taxonomy): Bacteria > Myxococcota_A > Polyangia > Palsa-1104 > JAEUJZ01 > CALFML01. Next base: position 8,915 of record CALFML010000650.1, on the reverse strand, counting down.
CGGTCGAACAGCGGATGCGCCAGCTCCCGGTAGGGCGAACCCGCCGAGGCCGGACTCGGCGTCCGCTGCTCGCCGCCGGCCCGCTGGCGCGCGGCATCGACGGCCATCCCGACCTCGCGCCAGGCGTCCCAGTTTACGGCAACGGCCAGCCCGCGGCTGCGTCCGGAGCGGTAATGCGCGAAGGCATCCAGAAAGGCGTTGGCCGCGCTGTAGTCGGCCTGCCCAAAGCCCCCGAGCACGGAACTCAACGATGAGCATAGGACAAAGAAATCCAGATCGCGCTGGCGGAAGATGGCGTCTAGGACGAGCGTGCCGGTGACCTTGGGCGCAAGGACCGCGGCGACCGCGTCATGGCTGCGCCGCTGGATCACGCCGCCGCCGGGAACGCCGGCGGAGTGGATGATCCCGCGGATGGGTCCGAAGCGCTCCACCGCGGCCGCGACCGCGACCTGCATGGCGGCGAGATCCGTCACATCGGCGCGCACGACCATCACCTCGGCGCCCAGGCGCTCCAGCGCCTCCACCTTCTGCAGGCGGCGCTGGACGCGCTCCGGCAAGCCGCTTGTGGCGCGGCGCTGTCCCGGGCTGCCGACCGGCAGACCCTCGCGGCTGGTCAGTACGAGCTTGGCCTGGTAGCTGCGTGCCAGGTACTCCGCCAGCTCCAGACCGATGCCTCCGAGTCCGCCGGTAATAAGGTACGCCCCGCCGCGCCGTAGCCGCGGCAGCTCACCGGTGATGCGCGGCAGGCGCAAGGCGCGGTAATGGAGGACGTAGCGCTGCAGCCCGCGGTAGGCGAGCTGCGGCTCCGGCGCCTCGGCGTTGAACTCGGCGATGAGACGCTCGGCGAGTCCGTCCTCATCGGCGCCTTCGGAGGCCGGCGGCTGGACATCGATGTGCTGGCAGGTGATGTTGCGGTACTCGGTGGGAATGACCTTGCACGGACCCACCACCAGGGCCCGCTCCGGACGGCTCAGCGGCTCTTCCGACTGCACGCGCACCGCGCCGCTCGTGATGACGCTGAGCTGCAGCGGCTCACTGTGCATCTTGCGCCCGAGCGCCCGCGCCAGACAGGTCAAGCTGAAGTAGGCCAGCTCCTGCGCCGCCGGCAGCGTCTGCAGCGAAGGCTCGCTCGGAAGCCAGGCCGGCGCTTCCGCCGCCGCCGCATCCGCCGTGTGCAGCGCGGCCTGCGCCGTCTCTTCGCCGTAGTTCCACAGATGCACCATCCGCCGCAGGCTCCGGCCCTGCCGGGTCAGCTCTTCGAGCAAGCGCTCATAATCGGACAGCTGTCCCGGATCGATGGTGTACTCATCCAGGCGCTCGTGCGCGAAGCCGCGGCCCAGGCGCACCGTGGTGACGGCCTGGCCCTGCTGCCGCAGCCGGCGGGCAATGCGGGCGCACAGCGGGTGGGAGTTTACAAACAGCAGCCAGTTTTGCTGCTCGCGGCTCTTGGCGGCCGGCGGCGTCTGCGCCACGTGCCAGCTCGGCTTGTAGAAATAGGAATCGATCTCGGTGGCCTTGGGTTTGGCCGCCGGCGTGGGCCGCGCCACCGCAACCGACTCGGCGACCTTGCGCGGCGGATCGAGCCAGTAGCGCTCGCGCTCAAACGGATAGGTGGGCAGCGGAACGCGCCGCCGCCGCTCATGTTTGTAAAGGGCGTCCCAGTTCACCGGGAAGCCGGCCAGCCACAGCTGACCGAGCGTGCTCATGATGCAGTTGAGATCGGACTGCGCCCCATCGGCGCCGCGCAAGGAGGCGAGGATCAGCCGCTTGGCCGCCGGATCCGGATGCTGCTTGGCGAGGATGCTCAGGGTGGCGCTCGGACCTATCTCCAACAGCACCCGATCCGGCTCGCTCAGGACCACCTCCAGACCCGGAGAGAAGCGCACGGTGCCGCGCAGCTGGCGGGCGTAGTACGCCGGATCGGTGGCTTCCTGCGGCGTGATCCAGCGCCCGGTGAGGTTTGAGATGTAGCGGATGCGCGGCGGGTTGAGCTGCACCCGGCGCACGCCCATGGTGAACGCCTCCAAGATGGAGTCCATCATCGAGGAGTGGAAGGCATGCGAGGTATGCAGCCGCCGCCCGCGCAGCTTCATCTCCGCCAGGCGCTTCTCCAGGCTGTCGATCGCCGCGATCGGACCGCCGACGACGCAGTGCGACGGTCCGTTTATCGCGCTCAGCGAAAGATCGGTGGTCAGAAACTGCCGCACCTGCTCTTCCGAGACCGGAATCGCCAGCATCGCTCCCGGCGACATCTGCTGCATCAGCCAGCCGCGCTGCACGATCAGCATGAGCGCCTCGCGCAGCGTCATCACCCCCGCCAGACACGCCGCGACATACTCGCCCAGCGAGTGCCCGATCATCGCCGCCGGCTGCAGACCCAGCTCCATCCACAGCTTGGCCAGCGCATACTCGATAACGAACAGCGCCGGCTGGGTCACGGCGGTGCGACTGAGCTCGCGCGCCGCGTCTTCACGCTGCGACTCGGATGGAAACAGGATGGCGCGCAGGTCGAAGTCGACCTCGGAGCGCAGGATCGAAATGCAGTGGTCGACCTGCTCGCGGAAGAACCGCTCGCGCTGGTACAGCTCTCGGCACATGTTGACGTGCTGCGAGCCCTGGCCGGTGAACATGAACACGAGGCTCGGCGGCTTGTCGGCTTCCGCCGTCATCACCCGCGCCGAGTCGCGGCTGCCGAGCGCCGCTAGCGCGTCGGCGGTATCGGAGCAGACCAAGACGCGGCGGTGATTGAACGGCCGGCGCCCGACCTGCAGCGTGTAGGCGATGTCCGCCAGATCCGCGGCGCCCTTCTGCTGTTCGCTGAGATGGTTCTTCAGGTTCGCGGTGGCCGCATCCAGGGCCGGGCGGCTGCGTGCCGACAGCACCACGAGCTTCCACGGCCGCCCGACATCGCTTGCAGCCGGCGGCGGCGCCTGCTCCAGCACGACGTGGGCGTTGGTGCCGCCGATGCCGAACGAGCTGATCCCGGCGCGGCGCGGCGACAGCGCGGCCGGCCAGGGGCGGAGCTCGGTGTTGACGTAGAAGGGACTGCTGGCGAAATCGATCTCGGGATTGGGACTCTGGAAGTGCAGGCTGGGCGGGATCTGGCCGTGCGCAACAGCTTGCGCGGCCTTGATAAGACCGGCGATGCCGGCGGCAGTCTCCAGGTGGCCGACGTTGGTCTTGACCGAACCGATGGCGCAGTAGCTGCGCCGCTTGGTGCTGGCGCGAAACGCCTGGGTGAGGGCGGCGACCTCGATCGGATCGCCGATCGGCGTCGCCGTGCCGTGCGCTTCGATCATGCCGATGCTGTCGGCTTCGACCTCGGCGACTTCCATGGCCTGGGCGATGCAGTCGGCTTGGCCTTGGACGCTCGGCGCGGTGTAGCCGACCTTATCGGCGCCGTCGTTGTTTATCGCCCAGCCGCGGATGACGGCGACGATCGGATCGCGGTCGCGGATCGCATCGCTGAGCCGCTTGAGCAGGACGACGCCGATGCCGCTGCTGGTCAGCGTCCCCTTGGCGCCGGCGTCAAAGGCGCGGCAGTGCCCATCGGGCGAAACGACCAGTCCGGGCGTGTATAGGTAGCCGACCTTTTGCGGTACGGTAATCGCCGTGCCGCCGGCCAGCGCCAGATCGCACTGGAAGTCGATGAGGCTCTGGCAGGCCATGGCCACCGCCACCAGCGCCGTAGAGCAGCCGGTCTGCACGGTCACCGCCGGACCGCGCAGGTTCAGCTTATAGGCGACGCGGGTGGTCAGCGAGTCCTTGTCGTTGGCGACGAACAGAGGATAGTCGCCGACGTTTTCGCGCAGCTCCTTGTCCTCGATCAGGTTGTTTACGAGGTAGGTGTGGCCGCCGATGCAGCCGGCGAACACGCCCACCGGAACCGCCGGCCGCGCCGCCGCGTATCCCGCCGACTCCAGCGCGGTCCAGCAGCTCTCTAGGAACAGCCGCTGCTGCGGGTCGAGGATCTCGGCTTCGCGCGGGCTGTAGCCGAAAAATCGCGCGTCGAAGCGATCGATCTCGGGAATGATCCCGCGGGCCCGCACATAGTTGGGATTGCTGACAAGCTTGGGGCTGATGCCGCTGTCGATGAGCTCCTCGGCGGTGAAAAACGAGATTCCCTCCCGCCCGTCACGAATCATCTCCCAGAAGCGATCGACGTTCTCGGCTCCGGGAAAGCGCCCGACCATACTGATGATGGCTATTCCGCTTAGCGAGTCATTACTCATCGCGCTTTTTTCTCTCCGTCATGCGCCGCCGCTGCTGCGCCGCCGCCTCTTTACGCCGCCGCCCGCGCTCCTGACTGCTCGAAAGCGTGTCGGTCTCTTCGTCGCCCTGCAGGAAGGCGGCGAGCGAGTGGATCGTCGGATATTGAAATAAAGTAAGAAGGGGAATCTCTCGCCCCAGGACTTCGCGCAGGCGCGCCTGCACCTGCGCCATGCGCAGGGAGTGGCCGCCAAGGTCGAAGAAGTTGTCGTTGCGGCCGACCCGCTCGACGTGCAGCACCTCTTGCCAGATCGTCGCCAGGGTCTGCTCCAGATCATTTTCCGGCGGCTTGTAGGCGACCTCCGGCGGCGGGCTGAGACGCAGCACCGCTTGCGCCAGGGCGCGGCGGTCGGTCTTGCCGTTGGGAGTGCGCGGCAGCTCGGGCAGCGGGATGATGGCCATCGGGACCATGTACTGCGGCAGGATCTCCGCCAGCTCCTGCCGCAGCATGGTGACCGAAGGGGGCGGATCGTCGGCGACGATGTAGGCGATGAGCAGCCGCTCAGTGCGATCGGTGCGGGCGATTACCGCCGCTTCGCGCACGCCGGGCAGCGTCGCCAGCACGGCTTCGATTTCGCCAAGCTCGATGCGGAAGCCGCGGATCTTGACTTGATTGTCCGCCCGGCCGGCAAACTCCAGCTGGCCGTCGGTCCGCCAGCGTCCGAGATCACCTGTGCGATAGAGCCGCTCCGGCAGATCGGCGTGCGGCGCCGAGAGCTCGGTGGCGAAGGGACTGCGGATGAAGCGCTCCGCGGTGAGCTCCGGTCGATCGAGATAGCCCCGCGCCAGCCCCGCGCCGCCGATGTAGATCTCTGCGGTGATGCCGGCCGGGACCATCTGCATGTGCGCATCCAGAACGTAGATCTGGGTGTTGGCCAGCGGCCGGCCGATCGAGGGCTGCCCATCGTCGGGCCAGCACTGCGCCAGCGTGGCGCAGATCGTCGCTTCGGTGGGGCCGTAGGCGTTGTAGATGCGGCGGCCCGGGTTGCCCTGCGTCCAGCGCTCGACCAGCTCCAGCGGCAAGGGCTCGCCGCCCACGATCAGGGTGCGCAGGCTGGGCAGCGGAGTGCGGGTCGGCAGGACGGTCAACGCCGACGGCGTAATCGCCAGCAGCGTCGCTTCCTCGGCCGCCAGAAAGGCGACGAGCTCCGGTCCGGGCAGCAGCACCTCACGCGGGGCCAGGAGCAGGGTCGCGCCGCTGGCCACCGCCATCATGATCTCGCAGACCGCGACATCGAAGCCGGGGCTGGCGAACTGCAGGATGCGGTCGCGCGGATCGATGCCCAGCTCGTCGATGTGCGCCTTTATCGAGTTGCAGAGGCTGCGGTGCTCGATGAGCACGCCCTTGGGGCGGCCAGTCGAGCCGGAGGTGTAGATGACGTAGGCGAGGTTCCGTTCCTTGGTCTGGTTCTCCGGCCGCGTCGCGGGGTAGTCGAGCTGCCAGCTCGGATCGTCCAGGCGCAGCGTCTCTCTGCGCGGGGTCGGCAGCTGCGGCACTAGCGCCTGCTCCGTGAGCAGCAGCGCGACATCGGCGTCGTTGAGCATGAACGCCAGCCGCTCCCGCGGGTACGCCGGATCGAGCGTCAGAAACGCTCCGCCGGCTTTGAGAATCCCGAGCAGACCCACGATGAGATGCAGCGACCGATCGGCGCACAAGGCGACGATGGTGTCGGGTTTCACGCCGCGGGCGCGCAGGGCGTGCGCGACCTTGTTGGCCCGCTCGTCCAGCTCCTTGTAGGTGAGTACCTCGCCCTGGCAGCGCAGCGCGGGGGCGTCCGGACTGCGGTCGACCTGCGCCGCGAACAGCTCATGGGCGCAAGCTCCCGCGCGCGAGCCGCTGCGCAGCGGCGCCCGCGGTGCGCTCCAGCGCAGCAGCTGCGCCCGTTCATTTTCGCTGAGCAGATCCAATCGTGATAGCGGCTGCTCCGGATCGCGCACCGCGCTGTGCAGCAGCGTGACGTAGTGACGGGCCATGCGCTGGATGGTGGCGGGCTCGAATAGCTCGGAGCGATAGCTGATGCGGCCGATCACGCCCTGCGGCACCTCGACGAGCTCCAGGCACAGATCGAACTTCGCGGCGATGATCTCCACTTCCGTAGAGGTCATCGTCCACTTGTTGCCCAGATCGGGCATGAGCGGATCGAGGATGAAGCCGGCGCGGAATAGCGGCATCTCACCGGGCCGCCGCTCAGGGTTTAGGGCCTCCACTACTTGCTCGAACGGCACATCCTGGTTGTCAAACGCCGACAGCGTCACTTCGCGAACCCGCCGCAGGAGCCCGCGGAACGACGGGTCGCCGGCCATCTGCGTCCGCAGGACCAGGGTGTTGGGGAAAAAGCCCAGGAGCGGCGCCAGCTCCGGACGCTGCCGTCCTGCGGTGACGATGCCGATGACCACGTCCTGCTGCTCGATGTAGCGATAAAAGAGCGCCTTGAGCGCGGTCAAAAGGGTGATAAACAGCGTCGCCCCTTCGTTGTGACCGATGCGCCGCAGCTGCTGCGTCAGGTCCAGCGGCAGCGACAAAAGCTCACGCGCGCCGCGGAACGCCGGCTGCGGCGGCGCCTGACGATCCACCGGCAGCTGCAGCTGCGGCACCTGCGGTCCAAGCTGCTTGCGCCAGTATGCGAGCTGCCGTTCGATCACATCGCTGCGCAGCCACATGCGCTGCCACAGCGTGAAGTCGGCGTACTGAATCGGCAGCTCCGGCAGCGGCGATGGCTCATCGGCGCAGAAGGACTTATAGATCCGGGCCAGCTCGACCGAGAACACGCTGTAGATGGACAGACCATCGGCGACGACGTGATGGAACGTCATGAACAGCCGCGCGTCGTCCTCGCTGACGATGAGCAGCATGAACCGCACGAGCGGCCCTTCCACCAGGCTGAATGGCCGGTGCGCTTCGCTAGTACATAGCGCCAGGTATTCGGTCTCCCGCACCTCAAGCGGCAGGCTGCGCAGGTCGGTTATGGGCAGCTCCAGCGGCGCGTGCGGATGGATGACCTGAAACGGCTCGCCGTCGATCGATTGGAAGGTGGTCCGGAAGGACTCATGGCGATGGAGGATTTCGTCGAGCGCCCGCTCCAGCGCCGCCGCGTTGACGGCGGAGTGGAAGCGGATGGTCACCGGCTCATTGTACGAAGGCGTATCGGGCAGCAGCTGTCCCATGAACCAGAGCCGCTGCTGGCCGAACGACAGCGGCAGCCGGCCCTCGCGCCGGGCCACGGTGATGGGCGGAATCGCCAGACCGCGGCGGCCGGGCTGCAAAGTCTCCAGGTGCCGGGCGAGTCCGGCGACGGTCGGGGCCTCGAACACGGCGCGCATCGGCAGCTCGATGTGAAACAGCTCGCGGACGCGGAAGATGACGCGGATGACGATCAGCGAGTGTCCGCCGAGCTCGAAGAAGTTGTCATTCACGCCGACCTGCTGGACCCCGAGCACCTCTCCGAAGATCGTCGCCAGCTCCTCTTCCACGAACGTGCGCGGGGCGACGTACTCGGCGCCCAGGTGCGGACGGAGGCGGTCGGGAGCGGGGAGGGCGCGGCGGTCGATCTTGCCGTTTTGGGTGAGCGGCAGCTCCGCCAGCGACAGAATGTGCGCCGGCACCATGTGGCTCGGCAGCTTCTGCTCGACAAAGCTGCGGACGCGGGCGGACAGCGCCTCGGTTGCCGCGCCGGACTTGGGAACGACGTAGGCCTGGAGCCGCTTGTCGCCGGGGGTGTCCTCGCGCAGCACGACCACCGCGGTCCGCACCTCGGGGTGCGCCCCCAGGGCCTCTTCGACCTCACCGAGCTCGATGCGGAAGCCGCGGATCTTGATCTGCTGATCGATGCGCCCCAAGTACTCCAGCGTCCCGTCTTCGCGGTAGCGCACCCAGTCGCCGGAGCGGTATAAGCGTGCGCCCGGATCGCCGTGCGGATCGGCGATGAAGCGCTCCGCGGTGAGCGCGGGCCGGTTCAGGTAGCCGCGCGATACCCCGGCGCCGCCGACGAACAGCTCGCCGGGGATGCCGATCGGGGTCGGCTGCAGGCAGCGGTCCAAGACCCGGACATACAGATCCGGAAGCGGTGCGCCGATGCGGCTGCCCGGCCGTTCGCAGTCGGCGCGGCCGAGCGGGTAGTAGGTCACATGGACCGTCGTCTCGGTAATGCCGTACATGTTGACAAGCTGCGGGCGCCGGTCGCCATGGCGCTCAAACCACGGCAGCAGCGCCCCCAGATCCAGCGCCTCGCCGCCAAAGATGACAAGGCGCAGCGCCCATAGGGTCTCGCTCGTGGCATCGACCAGCGGCTCGGCTTGGATGAGCTGGTAGAACGCCGACGGGGTCTGATTGAGTACGGTCACCGCCTCGCTGCGCAGGAGGCGGTAGAACGCCTCGGCAGAGCGGCTCACCCAGTACGGCACAAGGACGAGCCGGCCGCCATATAAGAGCGCTCCCCACAGCTCCCAGACCGAGAAGTCAAACGCGAAGGAGTGGAACAGACAGAACACGTCCTGACTGTGGAAGCCGAAGTAGCCTTCCGTCGCCAGAAACAGGCGGGCCACGTTGCGGTGGCTGATCTGCACGCCTTTGGGAGTTCCGGTCGATCCCGACGTATAGATGACATAGGCCAGGTTATCCGGCGTGGCGCCGGAGCGGACTGGCAGCG
>CALFML010000649.1 GCA_937879845.1 uncultured Myxococcales bacterium | reverse complement strand
GTATAGATGACATAGGCCAGGTTATCCGGCGTGGCGCCGGAGCGGACTGGCAGCGTGTCGGCCGCGGCGTGTCCCGGGCCGTGATTGGGCAGATCATCGATAACCACGACCGCGCCCGACCAGCCCGGCGGCAGCAACCGCCGCACCGCCGAGTGCGTGACGACCACCTTCGCCACCGTATCGGCCAGAAGGAAGCTCAGGCGCTCCCGCGGGTACACCGGATCAAGGGGCACATAGGCGCCGCCGGCTTTGAGAATGCCCAGGATGCCGATGATGAGCTCCGGCGACCGCTCGGCGCATAGGCCGACGCAGACATCCGGGCCGACGCCCAAAGTTTGCAGTCGCCGCGCCAGCTGGTTGGCGCGCTGATCGAGCTCGCTATAGGTCAGCCGGCGCTGCTCGCCGGTGACGGCCAGCGCGTCGGGGGTGCGCTCTGCCTGGGCGGCAAACAGCTCATGCAGGCAGCTTGTGACTTGGAAGCTTTCCCGGCCGCCGCTCCATTTTGTAAGCTGCGCCGTTTCGGCCGCGGGCAGAAGCGAAAGCTGGTGCAGCGGTGCGCCGGGTGCCGCGACGATGGCGCGCAGCAGCACTTCCAGATGGCTCGCCCAGCGGGCGATGGTCGCGGGCGCAAAGAGTTCGGTGCTGTACTCCAAGAAGCCGAACAAGCCGGCGGGCTGCCCGGGCGCCGCTGCGCGATGATCGAGCTGCAGCGACAGGTCGCACATCGAGGTGCCGTTGTGGGCCTCAAAGCGGCTTACCGACCAACCGGCCGGCAGCTCCGGCGCCGGCGGATCAAGGAGGAACAGGACCTGAAACAGCGGGTGCTGACCGACGCGGCGCTCCGGACGCAGCGCTTCGACCAGGGCGGCGAACGGCAGGTCCTTGTGTTCCACCGCGGAAAGCACCGTCTCCCGCATGCGGCCCAGCAGGTCCACGAAGCTCGGCTCCGCCGTCAGGTCCGCGCGCAGCACCACGGTGTTTATGAACGGGCCGATGATTCCGCCAAGCTCCGGCCGGGACTGCGTCGAAGTCACGCCGGCGATGGCCAGATCCTCCTGCCCGCTGTGGCGCGAAAGGAGCGCCGCAAAGGCGGTCAGAAGCGCCATGTAGAGCGTCGCTCCCTCGCGCTGGGCCAGAGCCATAAGACCTTGGGTGACCTCCGGACCCAGCGCCACAGGGTGGCGGGCGCCGCGGAAGCTGCCCCCAGCGGAGCGCGGATAGTCGGTCGGCAGCTGCAGCACCGGCAGCTCCGCGAGCTGCCGCCGCCAGTAGTCCAGATGCGGCTGCAGCTTCTCCGCCGTTGTGTGTGTGCTTGCCCAGGCCGCGTAGTCGGCGTACTGCAGGGCTGCGGCCGGCAGCGCGCCGCGCTGGTCCGCGCTGCGATAGCTGTGCAGAAGCTCCGGCATGAGCACGCGGCCGAAGGACACGCCGTCGAAAATCGCGTGATGCAAGGTGAAGAGCAGGCGATGCTCGTCCTCGGCCAGGCGGACCAGGATGACGCGCAACAGCGGCGGCGTGCGGAGCTCGAACGGCGCTTGCGCCAGCTCGTCGTGCAGCCGCCGCACCGCTGGCTCGCGCTCATGCGGGGCCAGCACGCGGAGGTCTTTATAGCCAAGCGGCAGCGGCGTTGGCGCGTGCACCCGCTGCACCGGGACCCCGTCTTCCACGTCGAACGAGGTGCGCAAGATCTCATGCCGGGTGACCAGCGAGTTCAGCGCCGCCGCCAAGCGCTCGCCGGCCAGCGAACCGCGAATGGTCACGGCGTAGGGCTCGTTGTAAAGCGGGCAGGCGACATCGAGCTGGCTGGTCAGCCACACCTGCTGCTGCGAAGGCGACAGCGGCAGGCGCTGCGTCCGGCTGTGCTGCGGGATCAGCGCCGGCGCCGGTTCGCCCCGGTTCAGACCGTCCAGATGCGCGGCCAAAGTCTCCACGGTGCGATGGATGAACAGGGCGCGCAGCGGCAGCTCTACGCCAAGCCGCAAGGAGATGAGTGCGGCCGCCTGCGCGGCATGCAAGGAGTGGCCGCCGAGCTCGAAGAAATCATCGCCCACCCCGACCTCATCGAGCGCCAGGGTCGCGGCGAAGATGGCGGAGAGGGTGCGCTCGGTCTCTGTGCGCGGACCGGCGTAGCGGCTGGGCAGCGCCGGCCGCGCTCGTCCCGGCGGCGGCAAGGCGGCGCGATCGACCTTGCCGTGCCCGGTCAGCGGCAGCTCGGAGAGCGCGACGAACGCCGCGGGGATCATGAACTCCGGCAGCGTGGCGCGGAGATAGTCGCGCAATAGCCCGATCGAGAACGCGGTGTGCGGCTGCGGCACAAGATAAGCAACGAGCCGCCGCGCCCCCGGTTCATCTTCACGCGCCAACACCACGCAGTGTTTGATGCCGGGATGGCGCAAAAGTGTCGCTTCAATTTCACCGAGTTCGACCCGGAAGCCGCGCAGCTTGATCTGATGATCGACGCGCCCCAGAAACTCGATGCGGCCGTCGGGGCGGAAGCGTCCCAAGTCGCCGCTGCGGTACATGCGGGCGCCCGGCTGCGGACTGTAGGGATCGGGCAAGAAGCGCTGCGCCGTAAGCTCGGGGCGGTTCAGGTAGCCGCGCGCCACCGCGATGCCGCCGAGGTAAAGCTCGCCCGGTTCGCCGATGCCGACCGGCTGCTGCTCTTCATCCAAGATATATACGCGGGTGTTGGGCAGCGGCCGCCCGATCGATGGGATCTCGCCATCGCCGTGGTCGATGCTGCAGCGGCCCAGCGTGATGGCAACGGAGGCCTCGGTCGGGCCGTAGGCGTTCCAGAACTCCCGCTGCGCGCCGAAGCGGGCGACAAGCGCTGCGGTGCACGCCTCGGCGGCGCTGATTAGGGTGCGCAGCTGGGGCAGCGGCCAGTCCGGCAGCGTCGCCATGACCGACGGCTGCAGGGTGGCCATGGTGATCCCGTTTTCGAGCAGCATGGTCGCCAGCGGCTCGCCCAGAAGGAGCTGATCCTGCGGCACCAGCACAAGCTCGGCACCCGCGCCGAGCGCCATCAAGCTCTCTATGATCGCCCCGTCAAAACCAAAGGCGGCAAACTGCAGCAGCCGATCCTCCGGCCGCACCCCGCACGCGGCAATATGGGCGACCGCCGCGTTGTACGTTCCGCGGTGCTCCAAAAGCGCCGCTTTGGGCGCTCCGGTCGAGCCGGAGGTGTAGATCACATAGGCCAGATCCGTCGCCGTAACCGCCGCCGCGGGGTTTTTCGGATCATGCTGGTCGAGCTGCGCCGCGATGTCCTCAAGACACAGTGTCTCTCCGGAGAAGCCGGGCAGGCCGTCGCGGAGCGCCTTCTGGGTAAGCAGGATCGGCGCACCGGAGTCCTTGAGCAGAAACGCGACCCGCTCCCGCGGGTAGACCGGAGAGATGGGCAGAAACGCCGCTCCGGCCTTGAAGATGCCCAGGATCGCCACGACCATATCGAGCGACCGCTGCACGCACAGCGCCACCAAGGTCTGCGGCTGTACCCCGGAGTGGCTGGCGAGAAAGCGCGCCAGCTGGTTGGCGCGGGCGTTGAGCTGCCCATAGGTAAGCCGGTCCGCGCCGCAGCGCACGGCGGGGGCGTCTGGACGCAGCTCCGCCTGTTCCTCTACTAGGTGATGCAGGCAGCGGTCCGTGGGATAGTCCGCGGTCCGGCTGTTCCACTCATAGAGAACCAGCTGGCGTTCGTCATGGCTCAGCATTGGCCGCTGCATATGGCTGACTCCTGATCCAGGCCCCCCCGAATAGAGCCCGATGCGCGTTACTTCTCTTTACCTGATAATCGAATCCGCTACTCGCCTACCTACTGGCTCCCCTTCAGGCTGCCCCGCCGTCCTTCCGGCCCCTTCCTGCGCCTTTTGCCACGCCCCGAACTCACCTTAGGAATAAGTCATGACAGGGCCGCCAATGCCGGACTTCCGACCGGCTTCGCGTCCCCTGGCTCTTTCGCCGACAGGACTTTTGGATCCTGGCCACTGTGACTTTTGAGTATGGAATGCACTTCGGTCAATGCGTCACGCAGGGCCGCAGCGAACCGCGCCTCATGGCCGTAATGGCTCGGGCGGCCGGGGTTGGTGACAAAGCAAATCATGGTGTGATGATCGAAAATCATGTAGTGCCCGGCGAAACACGGCTTCTGCAAAAACGCCAGCTTCACGCCGGGGCGTCCGGTAAGTGCGACGCCGGGGAACTCCGGAATGTGCGAGACCCACATGTCCTGATTCACAAACCGCCGGTTGAAGTTGCTGATAAACAGGCTCAAGATAATGAGCAGCGCGATACAGCCGAGCGTGCTTATCTCATAGCGGAAATACAGGGTCACAAGCAGCATCTGGCATTGATAAAGTTCGTCGTCGGCCTGCTTGATTCGCTTGATGAGGACCTTATGCTCCTGCAGCGCCGCCGCCAAGGCAGCGGCGGAGGTCTGGGTGGCAAACTGCTTCATCTGCGGCGTCGTCGAGTTATAGCGGTAGATCTCGCCGTGCTGTACGGAGCGCAGGCCGATGAAGTTGCCGATATCGGGAACCCGGTCAAAGCAGCGCTTGAAGGCCAGATGGAGCGCCGCATGGATGGCGGCATCGGCGCTGACTTTCAGCTGACCGAACTCTTTTTTGCCGAGGTTGTCGATGCGGAAGACGGTGTTGCAGTCGTCGTCATAAAACTGCGAATACACTTGCTTGTTCAGCGCCGCCAGCTTCTCCCGCCGCGCCGGTGAGTCGGCAAAGTCGAAGCGCAGCCGCTGAAATAGATTCTCTTTGGGCGCGACCGGCTCTTGCAGCTCGCCTTCCAGCGCCCGGCAGTCTTTGGCCAGCTCGTCCAAGAACTTGGCTACGAATCCGCCGCCGATACCGGCGTTGGGATCGCCGGTGATGCCGGCCTGGCCGTTGCCGGCGACGATGATCTGCATGCTGCGGCGGAAGTCGCGGTTGTGGAAGTTCTGGCGGTGGATGGTGCGGCCGATCTTCTCCCACGACTGCGGGCGGTCGTGGATATCGATGGCGACCAGGAACAGGGCGTTATCGAGCTGCTCCATCGTCGGCTGCGACTTGCTCTTGAGCTCATCGAGGAGGGCGATGGTCTGCTTGTCATGGATCGCCGTCAGGAGGCCGAAGGGGAAGCGATCCGATTCGATCTGGGCCAGCTGCGCGCGCGCATCGTGCATGAGCGCGGTGAGCTGCTGGTGCAGCTCCGCCGTGGTGAGGACCTGCTGATTGCGAATGACCTGCAGGCGGTAGTAGACGCTATCGATGGCGACGATTATGTGGTCGCTCGCCGGAACATCGACGATCTCATGAACCACGGAGCCGTTTTTCAGCGAGGTCACGAGCAGGCGCGAAAAGAGGAAATTATACCGCCCCATGTCCAGGGGCTTTTTGCCCTCGAAGTCCGGCTCAATCTGGTGGGTCAGCACGCGCTCGCGGAACCGCAGCGCGCCTTTTATGAGCTTGCTGGCTTTGCGCAGCGGATCTTCTTCCGCCAGCGCGTTTGACTGATCGTCGAGAATGCAGGTGGTGGAAAACTCCGGGCAATAGATCGACGAATAGCGGCGGTAGGTCGTCCAGTAGCCGTTGTCACCGCGCTCGAAGCAGTCGCCGATGCGCTTCTCATGCCGGGCGACCCGGAACACCCAGTACCACAGGCGGCTGAAAAAAAGGAACAGGGCGCGCTTGAGCGCCGACGAGATATGATTCTGCGCGATCTTTTCGGCGATCGTACGAAACGGAACGAATGGGTGTTTTGGTAGTTGAGCGTTAATAGAACACCTCTACTTCGTCCCGCGCACCGCGCCGCTGCGAGACCGCAGCCGCTAAAACAGCGGTACTATTGCATTGCGCATCTCGATCCGCGCCAGATAGCCATCGCGCAGCTCCGGGTCGGCAATCTCTTGCGCCCGCAGTGCGATCTGACGCTGGAGCGTTGCTTCTTCGCGATCGGCGCGATCGTGCTCACCTGCGGCGCGCAGCGCTTGGACGTAGAGTCCGCGCAGCGGAACTTCGCTGCCGCTGGCCTCCGCCTGCGCGTCCACCACCGCGACTCCTTCGGCGGCAACCTGCACCGCTTCGGCGAAGTTGCCTTGAGTGAGCAGCAGGCGCGTCCGGGCGATGAAGGCAAGCGGCGCGTTGGCCGTGATGCGCCGCAGCGTCGCCAGGGCTTTGAGCGTGACCTCATCGGCCGCCGCCTGGTTGCCTTCGGTGTGGTAGATCCCGGCCAGCGCGCAGAACGCGACCCCGCTGTAGTAGGAGGTCTCCCCGATCGTCTTGAGGATGCTGTGCGTCAGCTGCTTGGCCTCCGCCAGGGCGGCGGGATCCTTGCGCTCGGACAAGAGCAGGGCGAGGTACATCTGCACCCACGACAGCGCCACCGGATCATCCAAGCGGATGGCGGGGGCCAGGGCCTCGCGCAGCTTGGCCTCGCCCGCCGCCGTGGCGCCGACCCGCGCCAGCGCGAAGCCGAGATCGGCCAGGGCGACGATGATCATGCGCCGGTCGAAGATCGCCTGGAAGCTCTCGCTGGAGATCCGGAAGTGCTCGACTGAGGCCCAGTGTACGGTGCAGCGGCCCAGCGCGTAGTGCATCCACGCGCGGACCAGCGGATCCGAAGCTTCCAGCGGCTCGGCGATGTCTTTGAGGTGGGACAGAAAGAGCTTGGACATCTCGCGGTCGCCGACGAAGCCGAGCATGGTCGCCAGGAGCGAAGTCGCGGTGACGTAGGTGCCGATGATTTCCGGGGCTGGGCTGATCGTTCCGAAGCGCACGGCGAGCTCCGCGACCTCATCGCGTTTGCCGAGCGCTCCCGCCGCGCCGGTGGTAAAGATGATGGCGCGGCACCAGTCCACCGTGCCGGTGGCGAGCAGCGTCAGGGCTTCATTGCCGACTTGGAACGCGCTGGCCAGGTCGTTGCACGAAAACCAGATGGCGGCCTTGAGCGCGTACAAGGCGCCGCGCGTCTCGCCTTCGGCGCCGCAGTTGATTCCTTTGCTGATGCGGTTGAGCGCCCCTTCAAGGTCGTTGTTCTCGTACGCCCGCTCGGCGGCACGGGTGTACAGGACGATGGCGCGCTCGAGATCGCCGCTGCGCTGAAAGTGCTCGGCCAGGATCGTCGGATCGCTCTCGCCGAGCTCCTCCAGGTAGCAGCCGACCAGGTAGTGGCCCAGGCGCCGCTCGTCATCGGGGAGCATGCCGTAGGCGGCTTCGCGCAGCAGGCCGTGCCGGAACACGAACTCGGTCTCGCCGGGAAAGCGGCTCTCTTTGCGCCGCTCCAGAATTTCCGCCTCGACCAGAATCTGCATCCAGCTGTCGAACTGCTCGCCGGCGCGCTCGCGGCCCAGGAGCCGGCGCATGCCGCCGGCCCAGCAGGTCTCGCCGAACACGCTGGCGGTACGCAGGATGCGGCGCGCCTCCGGCTGCAGGCGCATAAGACGCGCATGCAGGATCGCCAGCACCGTCTCGGGCTGCTCATCCCCCTTGCCCGAGGCGACGGTGCGCACAAGCTCTTCCAAGAACAGCGCGTTGCCGGCCGCCTGCTCGATGATGCGCGCTTGAACGGCGGCGGTGATCTGATTGCCCAGGACCTGCTGGATCAGCCGCTCACAAGCGCGCTTGGGCAGACCGCCCAGGCGAATGTCCTGGCGCGAACGCTCGGTCCACAGCTTCGGGAACAGATCCTCGACTTCCGGCCGGGCGAGCGCCATGACCATGAGCGGCCGCTCGCTGAGATCGCGCAGCGCGCCATCGACAAGCTTTACCGTGAGCGCATCGCCCCAGTGCAGATCCTCCAGCAGCAGGAGCACCGGATGACGCGCGCACTCCCCGTTGAGGAAATCGATGAACGCCTGCGCCACTTGATCGCCCATCACGCGCGGTTCCTGCCGCGCGGCGTGCAGGAGCAGGCTGTCGGGGAACGGGGTTCCGCACATCTCGCCCAGAAACTCGGAGATGCGCGCCACCTGCGCACCGGGGACGGACTCGGCGACGCGCGAGCGGATCTTCTCTTGGCGGAGCTTGATGTCTTCGTTGTCGATGATGCCAAAGAGCCGGCGCAGCGCCTGGGCCAACAGGCCGTAGGAGGCGCCGCCGGTCATCGGATCGCCGCGGCCGACCAGCAGAAGGAAATCGATCTTCTGGGCGTTGAGGCGGCGCACGAACTCGTGCCGTACGCGCGACTTGCCGATGCCCGGCGGGGCGCTGAGCAGGACCACGGCGGCGGCGCTGTTGTCGCAGCAGGCGGCGAAAGAGGCTTCGAGCAGACTCAGCTCGCGCTCACGGCCGACACAGTTGGTCGGGACGCCGAGCAGCGGCCGCGTCTCATCGGTCATTTCCAGCTGGCCGTTGAGGAAGAGTCGATCGCCGCTTTCACGGATGACCGTGAAGTAGTTTTCCACCAGGCGCGCGGTGGTCTCATCGATGCGCACCGCGGTCTCAGTCAGTCCCTGCGACTCCTGTCCGGTCTCCAGCATCATTCCGACGCGTCCCAGGACCTCGCCGAGGATGGCCGACCCTTCGAGCACCGCGCGTCCGGTCCCCAGGGCGACCACCGCATCCGGCCAGCGCTCTTTGACCAGCAGGGCGCAGCGGGCGGCGTGAATGGCCTGATCCGATGCCGCACCTTGGCGGACGATGGTAGCGATGAGCGAGCCGTCCACCATGCACTCGACCGTGACGCCGAGCAGTAGCAGCGCGTCCCGCACCGAGGCA
This sequence comes from uncultured Myxococcales bacterium, assembly GCA_937879845.1. Classification (GTDB taxonomy): domain Bacteria; phylum Myxococcota_A; class Polyangia; order Palsa-1104; family JAEUJZ01; genus CALFML01. Next base: position 8,993 of record CALFML010000649.1, on the reverse strand, counting down.
TTCTGCGTCTGCGCGACCGCCCCTTGCATCGGATCGAGGGTGATGCGATCGCCTCTGCGCGAGTCTTTGCTCTGCGCGATAACAACGCTGACCAGCGCTTGCTCCGTGCCGGCCATCTCAAACGTTCCGGTGGATGAGCCGGTGCGGATCGATTTGGGATCGGCCGGCAGATCGCCGAGCTCCGCCAGCTCCTTGAGGAGCGCCGTGGCATCGGCGATGCGCGCCTGCGGATTTTTCGCCAGCATCCGCGCGACCATCCGGCACAGCGACTCCGGAAGATCGGGGATGGCGCTATTGAGCGGCGGCGCCTCTTCAAACAGAATCTTGGCTAGCACCGCCGCGATGTGTTCGCTGACAAACGGCGGCTGCCCGGTCAAGCACTCGAAGGTGACGCAGCCAAGAGAGAAGATATCGGCGCTCGAACCGATGTGGCGATCACCGCGCGCCTGCTCCGGCGCCATGTATTCCGGAGTGCCGACCACCGCGCCGGTATGACTGCCGCGCGTCCCGCCGACGATGCGCCGCGCGAGTCCGAAGTCGATGAGCGTCACCTGTTCAACCTGGCCGTTGCGGAGAAACAGATTGCTCGGCTTGATGTCGCGGTGCACGATACCGGCCTGGTGCGCCACCTGAAGCGCGGAGCCGACGCAGCTTAGCAGGGTCAGGACCTCCGGCACGACCATGCGCATACGGCGCAGCCGCTGCGACAGGTCTTCTCCTTCGAGCCACTCCATCACCAGGTAGGCCTGGCCTTCGTTGCTGATTCCGTGGGCGATATAAGAGACGATCGCGGGATGGCGCAGCTCGGACAGAGTGCGCGCCTCGGTCATGAAGCGGTCTACTTCGGCGCTGTTCGACTCTCGTTGCAAGAGCTTGAGCGCTACCGCGCGGTTGGTCTGGCGGTCGCGCGAGCGGAAGATGAGGCCCATTCCTCCGGACTGCATCCGCTTCTCGATAACAAAGCGATGCGCGAAGACGCTTCCGAGACTTAGCTCTAGCACGGGATACTCCAAGACCGGGCTTGATAGCGGTCAGATCTGTCTCACGGTCATTATAACTTGTTCTCCGGCAAAGGGGAACGCTAATAACCGGACTTAGAACGCTACCAAAACCGGAGGCGAGGATAGACAGCCGCGGTGGCCAGCGCGCGGAGCGGCCGCCGGGCCGCTTGCTACGTTTTGCCACAGAAGGCTGCTAAATGGACGATGTCCACCGCAGTAGGTTTTGATAGGCGTTTTTAGACTTAGGAGGCTAGTGAAAGAGGGGAGCGTGTAGGACTAGGGCAGGAAGTATGCGGCATACTCGCGCGCGAACTCGTCGAAGGAACGCGCCGGACGGCCGAGGATTTCGGGAACCGCCGAGGAGACCGTCGCGCTTTTTCCCTCACGGTAGGGACCGCGGCCGTAGATGTTGACCACTTCGGCGGCGTAGACCGGAGGGACGCCGATGCTCATGAGCACCTGCTCATACGCGGCGGCCGGAACGTCGATGTAACGGACCGCGCGTCCGGTTGCGGCGCCGATTTTTTCCGCGGCTTCGGAATAGGTGAGAGCCTCCGGTCCGGTCAGCTCGTAGGTCTTTCCCTCATGTCCGGCAGAGGTCAGGACCGCGACCGCGACATCGCCGATATCGCGCGTGTCGATAATCGCCATGCGCGCATCCCCCAGACTCTGGTACACGGTTCCCTGCGCCTTGATGGTCGGGGAGTAGTGGAACAGGAAGTTCTGCATGAACGAAGCCGGGCGCAGGATGGTATAGGCCATTCCCGATGCCTTGAGCTGCTCCTCGCCTTGGTAATTGAACGATAGCGCCATCGATGGCGCATCCGGAGCAGCGCAGGCCGCCGAGAGCTTGACCACATGCTTTACGCCGGCGCGGGTGGCGGCAGAGATCAGATTCTGCTCGCTGACATCCGCCCCCGGACCGCTTGGCGGAATGAGGAAGACCTTGTCCACGCCGGCAAAGACCGCATCCAGGGTCTCGGGCTTGGTCGGGTCGGCGACAACGATCTCGGCGCCTTCGAAGCCGGGCTGCGCCTGCGCCTTGTTCCGGTCGCGGGTCATCACCCGGACCGGGATGCCGCGGGCAAGCAGCTTGGGCACTGTGTCGCGACCCGTAGTTCCGGTAGCACCGACGATTAAGATCATAGGTTCCTCCATGAATTGGCCACTGCCGCGACCGGAGCGTACCGACCGGTCTAACCTGCTCCAACCTGTTAAGAATGCCAGGACCGAGGCGTAAACACAATCAGGCCCCCTTGGCCCCAGCCCGCCGACGGCGTGGCCGGGGGCGACTCGGGGCGGCCGGGTGGCGGCCTGTGGCGACCCTGTGGCGGCCCGGCGGCCCGGCGGCAGATGATAGCGTCATGCCGCCATGCCTGGGCCGCGCGACATAATTGGATGATTCGCCGGCCTATGCCACAATGGCCGCGTGAACACTCTCCCGGAGACTTCTGCGGCCACGCCGACCAGCCTTATCGGCGGCGGGGCGATCGGTAGCGAGATGGGGGCTGCCCTGGCGACGGATCAGGCGGCGCTGGCGGCGGTGGACGAAGTCAAAAGCGCCCGTCTTGAGATCCTGCGCGAGATCGAAAAGCGCATCATCGGCCAGCACCAGGTGATCGATCAGCTGCTCGTATCCCTGTTCGCCCGCGGCCACTGTCTTTTCGTCGGCGTGCCCGGCTTGGCCAAGACCCTGCTCATCTCGACGCTGGCCGAGGTGCTGACGCTGCGCTTCTCGCGCATTCAGTTTACGCCGGATCTCATGCCGTCGGACATTACCGGCAGCGACATCTTGGAAGAGGACCACGTCACCGGCAAGCGGGCGTTCCGATTCATCCGCGGGCCGATCTTTGCCAACATCGTCTTGGCGGACGAGATAAACCGTACGCCGCCCAAGACTCAGGCGGCGCTGCTGCAGTCGATGCAGGAAGGCCGGGTCACGGCGGGCGGACAGACGCACCCGCTGGAACCGCCGTTTCTGGTGTTCGCGACCCAGAATCCCATCGAGCAGGAGGGCACCTACCCGCTGCCGGAGGCGCAGCTCGACCGCTTCATGCTGCAGGTCGATGTGAACTACCCGTCGCTGGAGGAGGAGGTGCAGATCGTCAAGCGCGGCACCTCGGCGGAAAAGCCGGTCATCGCCAAGGTGCTGTCGCCGGAGCGCATCCTGGCGCTGCAGGAGCTGGTGCTGCGCGTGCCGGCCGCGGATCACGTGGTGCGGTACGCGGTGAACCTTGTGCACGCCACGCGGCCGCAGCGCAAGGAGGGGACGCGCAACGCCAAGACCTCCGGCGGCATCAAGGTCATGGGCTCGGGCCGCGAGGCGGAGGCGCAGGCGATGGTCAACGAGTACCTGGCCTACGGCGCCGGGCCGCGCGCCTCGCAGTACCTGATCCTCGGGGCCAAGGCGCGGGCGATCCTCGATGGGCGGCCGGCGGCGTCCGTGGAAGATGTGAAGGCGCTGGCGCGGCCGACGCTGCAGCACCGCCTCATCCCCAACTTCCATGCCGAGGCCGAGGGCGTGCGACCGCAGGCGATCATCGAGCGCCTCCTTGACGTGGTCAAGTCCTGACCGCGGAGGCCGGCGGCCGCACCCATGACCAGCAACCTCCTTGATCTCCCCTCGCTGCTGCGGCTTCAGAACCTGCAGCTGCAGGCGCGGATTGTCGCGGAGGGGGCGCTGTCCGGACTGCACAAGGCGGCGCACCACGGCTCCTCGGTCGAGTTCGCCGAGCATAAAGAGTACGCGCCCGGCGACGATCTGCGCCACATCGACTGGCGCGCCTACGGCCGCATCGACAAGTACTACGTCAAGCGCTTCGAGGAACAGACCGAGCTGCGCGGCTACCTGCTCGTCGATGTCTCGGGCTCGATGGGGTACGGGCGGCAGGATCAGATCACCAAGCTCGGATATGCCAAGCTGCTCGCCGCATCGCTGGCCTACCTGCTGCTGCGGCAAAACGATCCGGCGGGGCTGCTCCTGCACAGCGAAGAGCAGAAGGCTTATATCCCGCCGCGCGGCGGCGGCGCCCACCTTGGCGACCTGTGCCACGCCCTGGAAGCGAGCAAGGCCTCCGGCGGCACGGCGCTGGCCGATGGGCTGAGCTTCCTGTCGGAGGTCGTGCGGCGGCGCGGCGTGGTCGTGGTCTTGTCGGATCTATTGCCAAGCCCGCCGGCGCTCGGGGAGCTGCCGGGCGAGCTGCCCATCGACTACATCAGCAAGTACGGGGCGCAGCTGCGGGCGCAGCTGTGCGGGCTGCGGGCGCAGAAGCACGACGTGATCGTCCTGCACGTGCTCGATGCCGATGAGCTGGAGCTGCCGTTCACCGGGCTCACGTGGTTTGAAGACGTGGAGCCGGGTCCGGCGGGGCTGTCGCGGCTGTTCGTCGATCCGGCCGACGTGCGCGCCGCCTATCAAAAAGAGCTGGAGACGTTCCTCACGGAGATGCGCCGCGGCCTCCGCGAGGGGGATGTCGAGTACCACCTGGTTCCCACCTCGCGCTCACCCGAGAGTGTGCTGCTGGACCTTTTGCGCGGCCCGCTGCGCGGCAAGGTGCGGAGGTAGCCGGTGAACTTTTTCGCCCCGGTGTTCGCTGCGCTGTCGCTCCTGGGGGTGCTGCCGGTCCTTATCCACTTGCACGGCCGGCGGCGCGCCAAGGTTCGACCGCTGCCGACCCTGATGATCCTCCTTTCAAGCCATCGGCGGGTGGCGCAGCGGACCAAGCTCCGGCACTTGTTGCTGCTCCTTTTGCGGGTGCTGGTGATGGTGGCGCTGCCGCTCATTCTGTCCAAGCCGTTTATCGAGACCGCCTCGGATCTGCCGGCGCAGGTGAGCGCGGCGCAGAGCGCGGTGCTGCTCCTAGACGACAGCCTGTCGATGAACTACCAGCCCGAGGGCGGCGGCCGGCTCGGCGGCGGCGGCACGCTGCTTGGGCGGGCCAAGAAGCGCGCCGCCCAGCTCGTCGAAGCGCTGCCGCCGGGGGCGGAGGCGGCGCTGGTGCTCGGGACGCGCGGCACGGCGGCGCCGGTTCCGGAGCTGACCGGCGACCGCGCGCGCCTGTTTTCGGCGCTGTCGGCGGTGCAGCCGTCGTATCGGGCGGCCGATCTGCACGCGGCGCTCAAGCGCGCGGCGCAGATCCTGCAGACCGTGCGCCGGTCGCAGCGGCGCATCTACCTTTTCACCGATGCCGCGGCGCACGCCATCGATGCGACCCTGGCCGCGCCTCCCGACACCGAGGTCTCGGTCATCGATGTCACCGACGGAAAGCCGCTGCCAAACCGCGCCATCGTCGAGACCCACAGCGATGCCGCCCCGAGCCTCGGCTCCCGCGCCGTGCGCATCACCGCGGAGGTCGCCAACTTCGCCGATATGCCGGTGCACGAGCTGCCGGTGACGCTGCTCGTGGACGGCAAGGCGGTGGCCAAGGGGCTTGTGGATCTGCCGGCGCGCGGTCACGCCGTAAAGCGCTTCGTGCACATTCTGCAGCCGCCGCCCGGCTCCGGGTTCACGCCGCTGTCCACCCAAGGCGCGGCGACCGCTGCCGGCAGCGCCGGGAGCCCGGAGGCGGCCGCGGCTCCGGCGGCGGCTGGCGGCGGTCAGACCGGCCTGCACCACATCAGCGTCGCTTTGCAAGGCGATGCCCTGGCCGAAGATGATGAGCGCCACCTGCGGGTCGAAGTGCAGCGCCACCTGCGGGTGCTGGTGCTCGATGGCGACGCGCGGACCCTGCGGCGTGACGATGAGGCGTTTTATCTGGAGATGGCGCTGCGGCCGGGCGACCGCGACGACGCGGCATTTGCGGTCACCACCCAGTCGCTGGACGAGGGGGTGGCGGCGCTCGGCGACTTCGATGCGATCTTTTTGTGCAACGCCAAGGCCAACGAGATCAGCCGCAAGGGCCTGGACAAAGCCCTGCGGCAGTACGTGCTGGACGGCGGGGGACTGTTTATCACCGTCGGCGATAACACGGAAGTCGATGCCTTCAACACGACCTTGCACGAGCTTTTGCCGCAGGCCCTGGCGGTGGTCAAGACGACCGGGCCGCTGCGCCGCGCCAGCTCCGCCGCGGAGGCGGCCGTACCGGGCGAGAGCGAGTCGGCGCTGACCGGTCCGGGCGAGCATCTGGGACGCATGGATCGCCGGCATCCGCTCCTCCTGCCGTTTTCCAGCGGGCGGGCCAGCGAGTCGCTCTTGGAGGCGCGCTTTGGCCGCTACATGCTCTTGCGCCCGACCCCGCACAGCACCGGCGATAGCGGCGGCGTCATCCTGTCCTATGAGAGCGGCGCCCCAGCCCTTATCGAGCGGCAGCTCGGTCGCGGCCGAGTGCTGCTTTTTACCTCGACCATCGATCGCGACTGGAATAACCTCCCGATCCAGCCGGCGTTCCTGCCGCTGTTGCAGCAGACGGTGCGCTACCTGTCGCATGCGCCGCTGCGCGACTCCGAACCGGCGACCGCGATCGGCCAGCCGCGCGACATCCGGCTGCAGGCCGGCGATACGCGGGTGGAAGTCTCGCTGCCTTCGGGCAAAAAGCGCCTGTTCGAGCGCCTGGGCGGCAGACAGGTGCTGGCCTTCACCGATACCATCGAACCGGGCTTTTACCGCGTCGCGGCGGCCGGCGACAGCGGCGTGCTGCGTCCGCGGCCGGCGGAGTTCTTCGTCGTCAACGTCGAGCCGAGCGAGGCGGATCTGCAGCCGCCGCCGCCGGGACGGCTGGCCGCGCTGCAGCGTCCGCTGACTCAAGACCACGGCGGCGGCGAAGGCAGCGGCGCGCCCAAGCGCCAGGTCGAGCTGTGGCACTATATCGGAGCGCTGCTCCTGGCGCTGCTGGTCGGCGAGTCGTTCCTGTTGCGCCAGAAGTAGCCGCGGCCCAGCCGGAAACCGACTGCCGGCCCCCGCGCGCCGCGTCATCGCTCGCCCGGCCCTGGGTTGCTGCCGTACCCCCTGTGTCTTGTGGCTACAGATTCCGGATGGGAGATCTGGTTCCCATCCGGAAACATCCTGCCGGCCCGCTCTGCGCGTCGTCGATCTTCACGGCCATGAGGCCGCTGCGGGCGGCGCCGCACCGAGCACCGATCGGGCTTCTCGTTACAGATTCCGGATGGGAGAGGGCTAAGACCAGCTGCTCTTGGCTTCCCGCGCCGCGCCGCTGGCGAGTTGTCCGACAGGAGGCAAGGCGGCAAGAAACTCGGCCAGCGCGGAGCTTGGGCGCAGGAACTCGATGCCCATAAGGCCGGTGGCGGGGCGCTCGGTCCAGCGCACGCGGCCGGAGAGATTCAAGGTGGATGCGTAGGCGATGCCGGCGCCGGCCAGCGCCTCGCTTGCGACCTGCACCATGACGTGGCTGCCGCGCGGCGGCAGCGCCAGCCCGGCGATGCAGCAGCCGCCCAAGGACACGTTGCGCAGCTCTCCCGGCCGCAGGCTGCCATCGCCGCCGCTGAGGCAGGCAAACTGCAGCGGCACCCGCACCGTATGCCGGCGCGTGCGGCGCTGCGGCACGTTGAGGCCGTCGGCCCACACCGCATCGAGCAGCTCGTCCGGCGGCGACTCGGGCAAAAAGCCCACCACCGCGCGCAGGCCGGAGGGCAGCCAGGTCAGATCGAGCAGCTGCGCCAGAACGGCGAAGGTCTTCTTGATCGTCCGCACATAGACTTGCAGGCGCAGCTGCTCTCCCGGCTGCGTGTCGTCCGGTAGAAACAGCGATGCATCCAGCGCCGCTGCAGCGCTGCTGCCGGCGGCAAGGCCGGCCGGCACCGCGATCGGCGTGACAAGGAGCCTCCCGCCGCTGCCTGGCAGCACCGCATCCTCCGGCTCGGGCTCCGGCGGCGGCAGCAGCATCGGCAAGTCCAGGCGCAGCCCGCCACCGCGCAGCATCCCCCAGTAGCGGCCAAGGACTTCTTTACCCGAAGGGAAGTGCACTTGCAGGGTGCGCACAGGGGCCTCCTTAGCGCAACTATACGAAATTCTACTAATTCTAGGTGAAAGAATGTGCGGCGATCTGCACGATTTCTAGCGCGAGGATGCTAGCGGAAAAGGGCGCTCATGTTCATAAACTCCGCCCCGATGGTCATGAGCAGGCGCGGGTCGGTGAACAGATTCAGCGACGGCGCCAGCAGCTTGGCGTAGCGGTCGAAGTAGAGCAGCTGGCGGGTCACAAGGACAAAATCGCTCGGCAGCCGGGTGCCGTGCTTGCGCGAGATCCGCACCATCTTGGGGATGACCAGCCGATAGTCGATGTCCTGCACCGACTTACCGAGGAAGGGACTGTAGGCGTCCTGCAGATCGGCGGCGAACTGCTCCCACTCCGGCGGGCTCGTTTTGTCGTCGGCGGCGCCCATGGCGACCATGGTCTTGGCGAGTCCGACGAAGTCGCGCGTCGCGAACGACATCAGATAGTTCGCAATCTGGCGGCGCCGTTCTTGGGTGAGCCGCCCGATGATGCCAAAGTCGAGAAAGCCGAGCCGCCCGTCATCGAGCAGCATCAGGTTGCCGGCATGGACATCGCCGTGAAAAAAGCCGTAGCGGATGAGGCTTTGGAACCAGGCGTGCAGACCGGCGATGAGCTTGTCCTCGGCTTGCTCGGCGGTGAGGCCGCGGCGGCGGATCTCGGCGATGTCGTCGACGCGCACGCCGTGCAGGCGCTCCATGGTCAGCACTTCGCTCGTGCACAGGCGGTGCAGCGGGTGCGGCGCGGTCACGTCGCTGCGGCCGATCTCCTTCATGATGCGGTTCCACTCGTCCATGCGCGCCGCCTCGCCCAGGAAGTCGAGCTCCTCGGCGATCGAGCGGGCGAACTCGGCGACGATGCCGCGCGGGTTGGCGTTGCGGATGCGCGGCAGCTGCTGCAGGATCTCGGCGAACAGCTCCAGCATGGCGACGTCGGCGCGGACGATCTCGGGCAGGCGGCGGCGCTGCACCTTGACGACGAGCTCGCGCAGGCTGCCGTCCGGCTCGCGCAAGGTCACCGCATAGACCTGGGCGATCGACGCCGA
>CALFML010000648.1 GCA_937879845.1 uncultured Myxococcales bacterium | reverse complement strand
TCTACACAGGCGAAGACACTCTTTCCCTACACGACGCTCTTCCGATCTCACGCCGTTCTTCGTCGTCTTTGGCGCGCTGTCCGACAAGATTGGCCGCAAGCGCCTCATGATGGCCGGCTGCCTTCTGGCCAGCCTGACCTATCTGCCGATCTACAAGATGATGGTCGCCGCGTCGGGCTGGGATGCGGCGCACCCGTCCGTCTCGCCGGCGCACCCGGACACGATCCTTTTGACGTTCCTTGTGTTCATCCAGGTCATCTGGGTGACCATGGTCTACGGCCCGATCGCGGCGTTTTTGGTCGAGCTGTTTCCGACCCGCATCCGCTACACCTCGATGTCGCTGCCGTACCACATCGGCAATGGCGTCTTCGGCGGGTTGGTCCCGTTTATCGGCACGGCGCTGGTGGCGACCACGGGCAGCATCTATGCCGGGCTTTTCTATCCGGCCGGCGTGGCGCTTGCGACCTTCATAATCGGCTCGCTGTTTATCAAAGACAGGAGAGACACGGGGGTCGTCAGGCTTTGGGAGGATGCGCCGGCTCCGGGCGAACAAGGGCCGCGGAGCGATGGCGTGCCTGCAGCCGGCAAGTAGGGTAAACTCCCTGGCATAGCTGGCAGCGCAGCCAACGGTTCGCCTGATGGATCCCCGCACCTGAACGGAGGTTTGCATGTCGACAGATGCCGCACCGGAAAAACACTCCGAGCTTGCCTCGCAGCCGGCGCTCCTGACGCGGGCGTTCGCCGTATTCGACGCGCAGTGCAGCCCGCCGTCGAGCGGCCAGTCGGCGCTCGGCGTCCTTGGCCCGTGGCTCGAGTTTCTTGCTCCCGATGTCGAATTTCTCGCCGGCAACGCGCCGGCGCTTTTGGGGCGTGCGGCGGTCGCCGGCTACTTTGAGCCGCTTCTTCCGGTCATGAGCGGCGCGGTCCACGAGCTTTTGACGATAAGTCCGGTCGTCGGCCCGAAGAACGCCTGGACGGTGCGCGGCATCCTCCGGCTCCGCCGCCGGCGCGACGGCAACACCATTACGCCCGTCCCTTTCACCGACACCCTGTTTCTGGACGCCGCGGGCCGGCACATCATCTGCTATGAAATCCGCTTCGATCCCGCTCCCATCGGCGAGCTGTTCGCTCCGGACTAAGAACACCGCTCAAACCCTGCTATGAAACCGGGGGCTCTGCCCGCCCCCCATCCGCCCGGCAGAAGCCGGCCGGAGCCTCCCCCCACCGCGCGCTTCCCGCGCGGCTGTTTCATCCACCGGGGTGCCCGCAGGGCATGATGTCTACTCCGGTGGTCAGCCGCGGCGTCCACCGATAGCCGCTAGTCCATCCCTTTCAGGTCATGCAGGGGCATTTGCTCCCAAGCATCCGGATCCGTGCCGGCGGTCTCGGCGCGGCTGTCCGGGGCCGCGGCTGGCAGCTCCGGTGCGATGCCGTAGCGATCCAGATCTGTGCCGTGGCTGCGGGAAGTCCGCACCACCGTGACATCATCGGCCCGCACGAGCGCCAGGCGGTGGTTGAACGACACCACATAGTAAGGCGTGCTGTCCGCAACGACCTTGTGGCTCGCCATGGGAAGGGTCGCCGCCCAGACCTTGGCCCAGTAGTAGTCGGCGGTGATCGGTCCGTCGGCGATGTAGCGCTGGTTCTGCGGCAGGTCGTAGACTTTCTCCAGGCGCTGCGGCGTGGTCGGCGGCGTATAGGCCGCGTCGCCGGGATAACCGCCGCCGTATACCGCGATGGTGCCGCGGCCGGACTTGGCAGTGATGACCGCCTGGCCGCTGCCGAGGAGCGGAACGCGGGTGGCGCGGCGGCCTGGGTTATAGAACCAGCCGACCTGGCCACCGAAATAGAGGGCATCCCAGTCGCCGCTGCGCTCGGCGCGGTAATAGAGGCGGCCGGCGCCGACTTTATTGCCCCAGTTGAACATGCGGTCGGCGGGGGTGCCAGCGAGATAGGAGTTGACGATGAGCGGGGCGGCCGCGCGCGGCTCCGTGCGCAGGTAGAGGAAGTTGCTCGACTGCGGGGGGAGCTGATGGCAGTCGGTGACGCCGCCGGAGGTATAGCAGTAGCTGACCGGGGGCTGGTTGGTCGCGTACTCGGGCAGGATGCGCACCGGACCCACGGTCTCCGCGCCGTCGTCCAGGCGGTCGGTGGCCGGCTCGCCGGGAGCGCCCCGTACCATACGCATGAAGCGGTTCCAGTCCCAATACGGACCCGGATCCCAGTGCATCGCCGGCGTCCGCGCCTGCGTCAGACCGGGCACCTCATCGTGGCCGATGATGTGCTCTCGATCCATAGGTACGTGGTAGCGATCGCACAGAAAGCGTACGAGCGCCGCCGAGGTCGCGTACAGCTCATCGGTGAACCAGAGGTGGCCGTCGGCCGACACCGCCTCGTGCTCGATTCCCACCGAGTGCATGTTGAAGTACCAGTTGCCGGCGTGCCACGCCAGGTTGTCGGGCGAGACGAGCTTGGCAAGGTGGCCGTCGCGCGAGCGGACCAGGTAGTGCGCGGAAGCCGCATACGTCGGATCCTGAAAGACGCTCAGCGTGCCGTTGTAGCTTCCCTCGGTGGTATGGATGACGATGTAGCGGATATTCTGGCCGTCGCGCGGACGGTCGGCGAGATCGTAGTTGCCGTAGGCGCCGGTCTTGGGATTGGTGACGGCGTAGCCGGCGGGGACGTTATCGCAGGGAATTCCCGGCGGACAGTCGGCATCGTCGGTGCGGGTGATGACCGCCGCGCGCAGGCCGGCGGGGGAGTCATCCGGATCGAGCCCGCCGCAGCCCGCCCCGCCGCCTATCACGACGAAAGCTGAGGTAAGCAGCCTGGAAGAGAGAAACCCGATCAAACCTCGCGTGTGCAGCATGGGAGCTCCTAGGTGCGGATGTGGCCGCACTCTACCACCAGCGAGCGTGCGAATCGCCAAAGATTGCGGCGCGCTTGGCCTCTGCATAAAAGGAGGATCGCGGGCGATGGGATCTTGCTGCGCAGGTGCAGGAAGGATGCAGCAGACAGCGGGATGCGGCGATCGTGACTCTGAACTGACGCCGAAATGTTGCACAAAGTTCACCGTAGGAGCCGAGGGCGGATCGTTATGGTGTTGCACACAGAGTCATTCACATGTCTTATCGCAAACCATATCGATCGTACTCCATTAGTCGGGCCACCAAGCTCTGGCCGCGTCTATCCCTGGTGTCCGCATTTTTTACGCTGACACTGTCTTCTCCGACCGGCGCCGAGCTGCCTCCCGCGGCGCCCGCCGCCGAGCCGGCTCCTCCGGCGGCACCGATTCCGAACAGCGCACCGGCGGCGCCGCCGGATGCGCCACCGGCCCCCTCTCCGGCGCCGCCGCCATCGCCGCCGCCATCTTCGTCATCCTCTGAAGACACTCCGACTCCGCCGGCTCCTGCTCCGGTTGCGCCGGAGCCCGCGGCTGCAAGTGAACAGCACGAGCAGCAAGAGCCGCAAGGCGCGACCAGCGGCGGCCAGGCCCGCGGCCGAGTCGTGGACGGACCCAGCGGCCGCCCGCTGGCAAGCGTCTACATTCGCGCCGACAATACCGAATATCAGACTGAGACCGACTCGCACGGCGAGTTCTCTTTGGCACTGCCGCCGGGAAAGTACAAGCTGCAGTTCGCCTTCGATCTCTACGCAATCCAGGCGTTCGAGATCGAAATCAGAGACGGCCAGGATCTCCGCTTCGAGCAGCCGATCCGCATGCAGCTGGAGGCCAGCGGCCGGAGCGAAAAGATCGTCATTCGCGAGCCGCCGCGCCGCAGCACCGAAGCCGCCAACCGGCAGCGCCAAGAGTCCGCCGCCGTGTCGGATATCGTAAGTGGAGAAGAGATTGAAAAGGCTGCCGATGCCAGCGCCTCCCAAGCGGCGTCGCGCGTAACGGGGGCGACGGTCGTGGGAGACCGCTTCGTCTATGTGCGCGGACTCGGAGAGCGCTACGGCAACGCTCTGTTCAACGGCGCCCCGCTGCCGAGCCCGGAGCCGGATCAGCAAGCGATTCCCTTTGATGTCTTTCCCGCGAGCCTGCTTGCCAACCTGCGCATTGTCAAGAGCGCCACTGCCGACATTCCCGGCGACTTTGCCGGCGGCTCGGTCCAGATAAACACGCAGGACTTTCCCAGTCGCTTCCAGCTGCATGCCGGCATCACCCTGGGCGCCAACACCCAGACGCTGTTTCAGCCGATGCTGACCTACCGCGGCGGGGGCCTTGACTGGCTGGGTCTGGACGACGGCACGCGCGCCCTGCCCAGGCGCCTTGCGGGTCAGTCGGAGCTCGACTACTACCGCCGCTTTCCCAACATCTGGAGCGCCGACACAAAGACCGGCCTGCCTAATTATGGCCTGTCCTTTTCGGTCGGCGGGCTCAAGGAGATAAACGGACGCCGCCTCGGCTACCTCGCCTCCCTGACGTATGGGGCGGAGGCGCAGACCCGGCTGGAGGAGATCCGCACGTTCTATCTCGACGCCGATGCCGAGCGGCGGCCCGTCCTCCGGCCCAACATCGAATATGACAACGGCACCTTCGGCGATGGCTCGCCGCGGAGGAGCTCGCGCAGCACCTACAGCGTCCAGTGGGCGGCGCTGACTAGCCTCAGCCTGCAGCTGTCGCCGCGGCACCGCGTCTCCCTGACCGGACTCTTCACCCAGAACGCCGACGACGAGGCCCGCGTCTATAAAGGGTACAACACCGGCACCGATCGCGAGATCTCCTATTCGCGCCTGCGCTTTATTGCCCGCAGCCTGCTGTTCGTGCAGCTGAGCGGCAGCTCGCTGCTGCAGAGCCGCCTCGGATCCGGGACGCTCGATTGGAACCTGACCTACGCCCTGGCGGCCCGCAGCGAGCCGGATAACCGCGAGCTCGCCTACCAGCGCGGCACCGAAGGCGGCGCGTTTCGCCTCGCCAACTCGGGAACCAGCGGCCAGCGCTTTTATTCACAAAACGGCGAACACCAGGCGTTCGCTTCCCTGGACTACGGACAGTCATTCACCGCTTGGAACAAGCTGTCCGGCCGCCTTCGCGTCGGCGCCTCCGGGCGCGGCCGCTTCCGCGATTTCTCCGCCGCCCGCCACCGCTTCGGCTACACCGGCGTCGTTCCCCTTGATGCCAGTCTTCCCGCGGAAGAGCTCTTGGGCGGCGCGGCCCTTGGCAACCCCACCGAAGCGCGCGATCAGACAAACCCCTTTGATCGCTACCACGGCATCATGGGAATCTACTCCGCCTACGCCCTGGTCGATCTCCCGCTGCACCAGAGCCTGCGCCTGAACCTGGGTCTGCGCACGGAGCTCAGCCAGCAGCGCCTTTTTTCACGCACGCCGGAGATGCCGCAGACGGATTCGACCATCGCGCTCGATAGCGTCGATCCGCTCCCGTCCCTGAACCTGGTCTATCAGATGCGCCCGGCGATGTATCTGCGCGGCAGCGTGTCGATGACCCTGGCCCGTCCGGAGTTCCGCGAGCTCGCCCCTTTTCAGTTCACCGACTTTTTCGGCGGCGAGACCGTCCAGGGCAACCCCGACCTGCAGCGAACCCGCATCGTCAATGCCGATGTCCGCTGGGAGTGGTTTCTCGGCGCGGTCGATCTGATCGCCGTCAGCGGCTTCTATAAGTACTTTGATAAACCGATCGAGACCGTCATCCAGGGCGGCGCCGACATCATCCGCTCCTACGCCAACGCCACCAGCGCCTACATCGTCGGCGCCGAGCTGGAGGCGCGCAAGGAGCTGGTGTTCGCCGGCCGCGGCCTGCACGGCTTGTCGCTCGGCAGCAACCTCACGCTGCTTTACTCGCGCGTCGATCTGTCCCAGACCGTCGGTTCCCAGACCGATCCCGACCGACCCATGCAAGGGCAGTCGCCGTTTGTCGTAAACCTCTTCGCGGAGCTCGAGCCGCCCAAGTGGGGCACCCAAGCGCGCCTCCTCTACAACGTCTTCGGCGAGCGCATCGACTCCGTCGGCGCCTCCGGACAGCCCAACCGCTGGGAGCAGCCGCGGCATCAGCTCGACTTGGCCGTGGCGCAGCGGCTGCCGCACGGCTTCTCCCTGCGTCTGTCCGCCAAGAACCTGCTCAACTCTCCGGTGCAGATCATTCAAAAGGGAACCATCCAAGCCGGCCGCGGCCCCGGGTTCCCGACCGGCTATGTCGAGGGTGTGACGTTCCAGTATCGACCGGGGACCACCGTGAGCCTCTCGGTTGCCTACAGCCACTAAGTTGTAAATCGCAAAGGAGTATCCAGATGAACAGAAGTTGTTGGAAAATGCTGGGCAGCGCTGCCTTACTTGCCGCCGGCTGCGGAACGGAAACCGAAGAGATTCCGCCGGCGCAATTAGGTACTTGCATGGGCCAGACCGCCAGCGTCATCCGCGGCGCCATCACCACCGATACGACTTTCACCGCCGACAAGCGCTACATACTCTCGGGCCGCGTCGATGTAACGAACAAAGCCACGCTGACCATAAAGCCCGGCACCATCCTCTGCGGCGATGCGGATCAGCTGATGATGAACGTCAGCTATTTGAACATCGATCTCGATGCGAAGCTCATCGCCGATGGGACCAAAGACCAGCCGATCGTCTTTACCAGCAGCCGGCCGGTCGGGCAGCGGCGGCCGCAGGACTGGGGCGGCATCGTCCTGCGCGGCCATGCGCCGATCAACAACCCTCCGGATTCCGGTAAAGGCCCGGAGACCACCTGCATTTCCGCCGAAGCCAACGCCGGCATGTACGGACCTTGCGGGACGATCCGCCCCACCGACAGCAGCGGCGTCCTGCGTTACGTCCGCATCGAGTTCGCCGGCCGCGAGTTCGCCCCCGACAAGGAGCTCAACTCGCTGAGCCTGTACGCCGTCGGCTCGGGCACCACCCTCGATTACATTCAAGTGCACCGCGGCTCCGATGACGGCATCGAGTTCTTCGGCGGCACCGCGAACCTCTCGCACGCCGTGTCGAGCGCCTGTCAAGACGACGCCTTCGATTGGGAGTTCGGCTGGGTCGGCAAGGGCCAGTTCTGGGTGGCGATGCAGGATCTCAACATCGGCAACAACGGCTTTGAGGCGGACAACAACCGCATGAACGCCGCGCTCGAGCCGCACTCAAACCCGATGATCTCCAACGTCACCTTGCTGGGGCTGGGGCAGGGGGTGGTGCCCGGCGGCAGCGATAAGCGTCAGGGGATCGCCCTGCGCTCCGGAGTAAACGCGAAGCTCAGCAACATGATCGTCTCCGGCTTCAGCGATGTCGGGGTCTTCTTCGAAGAAGCGACCATCGCCCAGGCGCTGGCCGGCAAGGTCTCCCTGACCCAGAGTCTGTTCTGGCAAAACGGCAAGACCGGCGAATCGCGAAACATCTCCGACGTAACCCTGGTGGGCGCCACCAGCTTCGACGTGAGGGCCTGGGTGATGGGACAGCCGGGCAACCTGGAGGCCGATCCGATGCTCGTCGATCCGTTTAATCCCACCGCGCCCAAGCTCACGCTCAAGCCGGGCTCCCCGGCCTTGACCGGCGGCACTCCGCCAAGCGACAGCTTCTTCCAGCCCGTGACCCATATCGGCGCGCTGGGCACCGATGACTGGACGGCTGGCTGGACTTCCTTTCCTGCCAACTGACAAGGGGCGGCGCGGCGCCCGCCGCTCCTGGCTTCTGCCCCGGCGGCGCCGGCGCTAGCGTGCGCCAGCGTGCGCCAGCGTGCGCCAGCCTGACGGTGGCCTGACCGGCGCCAAAGAACCTGTCCAAGGCGGACCTTAGGATCCTTCTTTAGGATCCTTCTTAAAGTGGCGCTTTTTCTTGTAACCATTTTGCATCATCAACATCTCTTCCTTATTTAAACCTGATAAGGTAGGGGCAGCTAATGACGAACTTTTCAATCAGACGTGTAGCCAAGCTTCCCAACGCTCTGGCGCTTTTACTGCTCGGCGGCTGCGCAAACTCCACCGAGGTTCCGGTCAATAACGGTCAGGACCCCCAGTCGATCCGCACATTCATTGGCAACCAGGTCGGCGGGCTCACAAACCTTGTGGTCCCCCCCGATGATGCGTCGATGCCGGTGCCGCCCGACGATCCG
>CALFML010000647.1 GCA_937879845.1 uncultured Myxococcales bacterium | reverse complement strand
CCCGCCTGGCGCATCAACACCACCTTGCTCTTGTTCCTGCCGCCGCTTGTCCTCAAAGATTTGCTGCATCCGGCCGCGGTCCGCCCACACCTTGGGCAGCTGCGGTGCGATCTCCAGCCGCAGCGCCAACGAATCCTTTTCCAGCAGCGGCCGCTGCGCCTCGATCGACTCGCTGATGAGCTGCTCCGGGTGCACGTAGGCAATCTCGATGGACAAGGCCCCCGCCTCCAGGCGGGCGACATCGAGAAGGTCCTGGATGAGGTGGTTCATCCTCTGCGCCGCGCGCTGGATCGAGAGGATCGGATTCTGCCCAGCGCCTCCTGAGCTTGCCGCCTTGCGCAGCGCCACCTGGGCCTGCAGCGTAATGGCGTTGAGGGGGTTGCGCAGATCGTGGGCGACGATGTTCAGCACGTCGTCACGCGCTTGCAGGGCGCGGATGGCCGTGCGATAAAGGCGCGCGTTCTCAAGGGCCAGTGAGGCGCGTAGCGCCAGCTCCTCGAGCAGGCGCAGCTCGTGGGTTTCGTATACGCGCGTCTGCCCGGAGACCACGAGAGTGAGCGACCCCACCGGCTTCCCATGGGCCAGAAGCGGCACGATGATGACCGTCTTCATGTCGAGCTTGCGCAGGACCTCCAGCTCCTCTGCGTTTTGCGCCCAGGAAGCGACCGTCTCAGCCGAGATCGTGGGCAAGGTCACGGGGTGACCGCTCTCCCAGGCCGACTTTACCACCTCTAGCCGCGTCCCGGCGACCGGAATCCGCAGCAGCGCAGCACACAGCTCGGCCTTTGCCGGGTCGCGGCTTATCGCCTTGAGCCGACGCACCTCTCCGTCTTCGACGAAGTTGACCATGCAGAAATCGGCGAACTCGCGCACCGCCAGCTCCGCCACCCGCGCCACCGTCTCTTCATAGTCGAGGGTCCGCGCCAGCACGACGCCGACCTCGGCGAGAAAGTCCTGCGCGTGCTCATGACGCTTCTGCTCCGTGATGTCACGCAGCGTCACGGTCATCAGCGTCTTGCCGCCGATCTCGATCCGGGCGATCGCGGCGTCCGCGGGAAACTCTTCGCCGTTCTTGCGGCGCCCGATGATTACGGAGCTGCGCTGTCCCATGCGCCGCGCGATCGGCTTTCCTGCGCCGAAGCGCTCGACGTGTTGGCGGTGGGACTCGCGCAGCCGTTCAGGGATGAGCAGCGCGAGCGGCGCGCCCAGGGCTTCATCTGCTTCGTAGCCGAAGATTTTCTTGGCACTCTCATTGAACCGGGTGATGCGCTGCGACTCATCGACCGTGATGATGGCATCGGGGCTGAGGGAGAGGACTCCCGACGACAGCGCCTCCGAGAAGCGCAGGGCCTGCTCCAGGCGCCGGCGCTCGCTGAGGTCGCGCAGGATGCTCTGCCGGCTGCCGTCGGGCAACAGCTTGGAGCTGACTTCGACTGGCAGCAGGCTGCCGTCCTTTGTGCGCAACGTCCAGTCGAACAGGGCCATGCCCTGACTTCCCATCTGCGCCTCGATCGCGCTCAGCCGCTCGCGCTCCTCGGGGAGGACGAGCTCGCTGGCCCGCTTGCCGAGCAGCTCGGCGCGAGAGCAGGCGAACATCCGGCAGCCTGCGTCGTTGATCTCGATGTAGCGGCCCGAGGGATCGGACAGGAAGATGCCATCCGGCGCCTGCCGCACGAGCGCGGCCAGCCGCGTCTGGGCCAGCAGGACGCGCCGTCCCAGGATCAGGTTGGCGACACGGGCGCGCAGCTCGTCCACCGAAAACGGCTTGGTCAGATAGTCCTGCACCCCGGCGCGTAGACAGCGGACGCGAAAATCCGCATCCGCCCGCGCCGTCAGAAACAGGATGGGCGTGCGCGCAAGCTCGCGATGCGCGCGTACCGCCCGCACCAGCTCCTCGCCGTTCAGCTCCGGCATCATCATGTCCGTAACGATGACGTCGGGATGGAGCGAAAGCGCCAGGTCGAGCGCCTGCCGGCCGTCCCGCGCCGATACGACCCGATGCTCGGGCAGCAGGTTCTCGCAGATAAAGCGGTTCATCTCGGCGTTGTCTTCCGCCACCAGAACGAGCCCGCCCGCCTCCGGACCGATCGCCAGGGGAGCGGGCGGGCGCGCGGACTCGGCGCGCAGCCCGGCGAGGCTCACCTTGGCCGCATCCAGCCCGACGGAGCGCGCGTCGTCCGTCGGCCGCACCGCCGCACCCGCCGGGGCCTGCATCGGCAGCTCGACCACGAACAGGGCCCCGCTCTCCGGCGCGCTGCTGACGGTGAGAGCGCCGCCATGCAGCTCCACGAAGTCGCGCGCGATCGAAAGCCCAAGCCCGCTGCCGCCAGAACGACGCGCCGCGCCGCCTTCAAGCTGGTGGAAGCGCTCGAACACGACTTCGCGGTGCTCGGGCGGAATCCCCGGTCCGCTGTCTGCGACTTCGATGCGCAGCCGCCCGGACGCGCAGCCGACGCTCAGGCGCACGGCCCCCAGGGCTGGGGTGAACTTGAACGCGTTGGACAGCAGGTTGAGCAGGACGTGGCCCACCTTTTCAGGGTCGAGCTGGGCCGACAGCCCCTCGGGAACCTCGAGCGTATAGGTCAGCTGCTTCTCGGCGGCCAGGCTCTCGAAGTGGCTGGCGATGAAGCGGAGAAGGCGCGTGACATCGGTCTGCGCATACTCTGCCTTCATGCGCGCCGCGTCGAGCTTGGCCACGTCCAGAAGGTCGTTGACGTAGTGCAGCAGGGTCTGCGCGTTGCGCTCGATCAGCTCCAGGTCATGGCGCGCCGGTCGGGGCATGGGGGCGTCCGCCAACAGCCGCTGCACCGGTCCCAGGATCAGGGCGAGGGGCGTGCGAAGCTCGTGGCTGACGCCGGCGAAAAAGCGCGTCTTGAGCTCGTCGAGCGCCTTGGTCTTCTCATACAGGCGCGCCGTGTCCTGGGCCCGCCGGTATTCGGTGAGATCGCGGCTCGTCATCAAGGCATAGCTCTTTTCGCCAAGCTCGATCCGGACGAGGTTGATGGAGACGATGCGCTCTTCCCCGGCCCGGTTGACGCGCGGACACTCGAACTCTGGCACCGTCCCCAGACGGAACAGCTCATCACTGGCCCGGGCCGCGAAATCGGCGTCGAGGAGCTTCAGCTCCAGGGCGGTCTTGCCGCACAGCTCCGCGCGGCCGTAGCCGAACAGTCGCTCGAAGGCGTCGTTTGCGTCCGTTAAATCAAAGCGCGGCAACGTCAGCAGGGCGACGGCGAAGGGAGATTTCTCGAACAGCGCGGAGTACCGCTGCTGGCTCTCCCGCAGCTTGTCCTCGGTGTGTTTGCGATAGGTGACGTCCTCCGTCGAGAGGATGATGCCGCCGATCGCGCCGTTCTCGTCGTACCACGGCAGCGCCGCCCACCGCAGCCACTGACTTTTCCCGTCGGAGCGCACCCACTCTTCTTCGTCGTTCTTCAGAGTCACGCCGGCCAGCGCCTGCCGATGGACGGCTTTCCATCGCGCTGGGAGGTCCGGAAAGACCTCGTAGTGGTTGCGCCCGGCCAGCGAGCCGGGGCCAAGGCCGTATTCCTTTTCCCAGCGTGCGCTTACAGCCAGATAGTTCATGCCGCGGTCGAACATGGCGATGCTGATCGGCGCGTGGCGGATGAAGGCGCGCATCTGGGCCTCCATCTTGTTGGCGCGGTCTTGCAGGGCTGCGTGCTCGTGCAGATGCTCCTGGCGCGCCTGCCGCATGCGGACGACTTCGGTCACGTCCTCGACGCGGTGGATGATGTAAGCGACGCTGCCGTCCGCGGCGAGCACCGGCGTGTTCACCGGACTCCACCAGCGATCTTCGAACCCGCCGCCCTCTTCCGGGGGGCGGCGGATGGGATACTTCTGCAGCGCCATGGTGTCGGCTACGCGCTTGCTGAGCACGCGCGCCAAAGACTCGCTCAGGTTGCGCACGCCGGTGGCCGCAGGATCGGCCGGGTCGTCGGGGAAGATTTCAAACAGGCCGCGCTCTAGGATCTGTTCGCGCCGGGTCAGGGTCGCGCGCACGTAGGCGTCGCTGACCGCGACGATGGTGTAACGCGGAGCGTCGGGTGCAAGCACCAGGTACAGTCCCGGAACCGATTCGAAAAGAGCGCGGTAGTCAACTCCCACATCGCATCCTCTACGGTCGGACATGACGCCAAGTGGCTCCTGGGCTAGAGGGAATCATGCTCGTTCTTCTCCAAATTGCTGCTATCGGAGGCCCAACCTTTGCAGTTTTCGGGCCAAAAGGGCCGCGGCGCGCTATGAGCATGCCCGCTGACGCGCAGCCCGCAGAATCTGTGGTCTCCCTGAATCGCCACGCAGGTTCCCGACCTGCGCCGCCACGAGCCCAGCCAACGGGATGCTCGCTGAGTCGCCACGCAGCCGCAGGGCTCGCCCCACGCTGCGCCGCCGGCGTGGCGGAGTTTCGCGCAAAAACTACCGCATCGGCGGGGCAAGCTGCAATATTTGCGCAAATCTCTACAAACTCTCAACAGAGAATCCTGGTACGGGACTTGCTGCAAGCTATTATAGGAATCTGCGTGCGGCGCTTCGATGGCGTTGAGCACCAGGTTCATCACGGCCTGGAGCAGCCGGTCGAATGAGCGCCACACAGGTATCACCTGTTCGCGGCCAGCTCTCCAAGCGCCGACCCTTCTAATCCGCTTCTGTTCGCCAACGACGGCGCTCCAGGCCGCGCGCCAACACAAGGAGCAGCGCATCGAAGTCGATCGGCTTGGTGAGATAGCCGATGGCCCCGGCGCGCATCGCCGCCGCGGCAACGTCCGCGGCGCCAACGGCGGTCATCACGATCACCGCGCGTTCGGGATCCTGCTCGATGGCCTTGGCTATCACTGCCAGACCATCGATGCCGGGCATCTGCAAGTCGGTCACGACGGCGTCCGCCGCGAACTCATTGAGCTTGGCCAGGGCGTCTTGGCCATCAGCGGCAGTCTCGACGATATATCCCTCCTCACCCAGCAGCTCGGCCAGGGCGCAGCGAGCAGTGACCTCATCATCAACAATCAGAATTCGACCAGATTGTGACATCGATTCATTCCTCGTTCGCACAAAGAGCAACTCTGGTGCCACACGCTCCGCGTCAACCCAAGGTTCAAACGTAAAAGCCTTTGATGCAAATGCTGCGCGCGCTGCCGCCGCAACGGTAAATTATACGCGTGAGCCGCCAGCGTGATGGCCGCGCAGTCGCCGGGTGCGCTTGGGTCGATGACCAGGAAGCCGAAGAAGCCGTAGCGAACAGCGTCCGCCCGGGCAGCCCGGCAGCGCGCATTCCATTCGCGCAGCGCTCCTGCATGGACGAGCAACTCGCGCTGACGGCATAGAAGATGCATCAGCAATGATTAAACAAGATCTAGAGCCACCTAGCGCGACCGCTGCCCTAAAAGGAGCCTCCCATGAAAGCCGGAGCGATCTGCAACCGACAAGTGATCATCGCCTGGTACGACGAGCCGGTGCTGGAAGCGGCCCGGCGCATGCGCTCAGCCCACGTAGGCGACGTGGTGATTGTAGAGATGATGGAAGATGAGCGCATCCCAAGAGCCATCTTGACGGATCGAGATATCGCAGTAAGTCTGCTCGCTCAGAGTGGGGGCCGCCTGGAGACCCTCCTCGTGGGTGACGTGGTGGCGCATGAGCTTGTCACGGTGCGGGAGGAGGCCGATCAGAGCGAGGTGCTGAGCACCATGGAGTCCCAGGGCGTCCGCCGCCTCCCCGTAGTAAACTCCAAGGGCGGTCTGGTCGGAATCATCACATTCGACGACCTCCTCGACTTAATGGCCGAGCAACTGAGCGTCCTGGCGAGGGTAGCAAAGCAGCAGCAGAAGACAGAGAGTCGGCGCAAGCGCTAGCACGAGGATCGATTACACCGGGCCCTGCGGCTCGGTGCTCGCTGGCACTGCGGGTTGATTCGGCTCAGCTCGCGCCACAAGCCACGTCAAAGATGCTCCGCGTGGCGCTTGACGTCGCCTCGCTGCTGCCGCGCGTAATCTTCAAGCTGGCGCCGCGCCGCATCAAACGCATCGCGCACGGCCGCGGACAGCTCCGCCGTCTTCTGCTGGCTCACCAGGAGCTCAGCGCCTACCAGGCGGATGTCAATGAGCACGTCATAAGCTCCCTGCCGATGATGCGCTGCGGGCGCTTCCACGGTCACCCGGCAGCCTAGGAGCGGCTTGTAATAATGCTCAAGCCTTGCCGCCCTCTTGCGAATCTCTGCGTCAATAGATGCTGGGAGCTCGGCGGGCGTTCGGTTGATGATTTCAAGCAGGCATTGCATGTTCCCTCCAGCTGTTCAGCAAGTGGTGTGCTCGTTCTTATTTGCATTGAGCATGCCAAGTTCGCGAAACAAGAAGGTGCTGTCCTGCCGCAGCTCCTGGCTAAGCCCCTCCGGCGAAGTGCGGAAACGCCCTGGGCAGACGGTCTCCAGCGAAAAATGCCGCGAGCACGTCATGCTCGCGCCGGGCGTCTTCGTAGCCAAGCTCCATCAGAGCCCGCACGTACTTGGGTGAAAAGATGAGATAGCTGAGCAGCTCGCGGCCTTCGCGCGGATCGATGGCCAACAGCCGCATGATCAGGCGCTCGAACGTGCTGAAGCTTGGGTCGAGGTACGGATTATGCTCAAGCTGCTCCCTGAAAAGGTCGCCGATATCCTCGCTCGGTCGGATCAGCACAGCCTCGATCCGCTTGAGCCCGCGGGCGGCGATGTCCCCGGGCTCCATTTTCGCGAATACATGGCGGTTCAGTCGTTCGAGAAAATCCGGCTCACATACCTCCTGCGCCCACTCGATGATGCGGTTGATGCGGCGGAGCTGATCGATGTCAGAGCGCACCTTGTCGGAAAAAATCGATTCGGTCACAGCGGCGATGAGCCGGCCGGGACTGGGGTACTCATCGGAGCCTTGCGGCGGCGAGAGCTGCTTCTCCTTTTGCGCATGGGTGCCGATCGCCAGCACCCGATCCGCACCAAGCTGGACCGCCGGGCTCAAGGGGGTGTTGAGCCGCACTCCGCCGTCGCAGTAGTATGTCTGCCCGAGCTTGATCGGTGGAAAGGCAAACGGAATCGCAGCACTGGCCAGGATGTGCTCGATCCCGATGCGCACATCGTGCAGGGGAAAGTCGCCGCTATACCCAACCTCGGCACGGCGCTGCACAAAGAGCTCTGTCCCATCGGTATCCAGGTTGGTGGCGGCGACGGCCAGCGCCTGAAAATGTCCGGCCTCCAAGTTGCGGCTAAGCTGTTCCATATCGATGAGGCTGGCCAGGTACGCAGGCAGCGGAGCGGTATCGAACAGCGATATGAAACGGCGGCGCCACTTCTTGCCTCGCTGGCCCGGATCCAGGCGCAAGAAGTTGCGCAGCAGCCCAGAGCCCGTCTGGAGCAGAAAGCGACCGACGGCCAGCCAGTTGCGCTGAAAGATGCGGTTCTGCTGCACGTTCTCCCAGAGGGAAAAGAGCAGGCGACCCTGCTCCTGCGGCCGGTCCGCGGTCGCCGCCAGGAACGCCGCGTTGATGGCGCCAACGCTGGTGGCGCACAAGAGCTCGAATCGCCCCCGCCGCGCTGTGATCGGCAGCGTGCTGCGAATGTAATGAAGGACTCCGGCTTCGTACGCACCGCGCGCACCGCCGCCGGATAGGACTAGCGCTGTTCGAGCACTCATGAGCATTTCATCGAGATGCACTTTCTCAAGCGCGCCTTACGACAGCCTGGCGCTGTCCGGATAGTCTGCCCGCGAAACTTCGTGAGCTCCTTGTCCATGCTGCCCTTGGCGGCTTTGTGCCCACTTTGCCCAAGGAACTAGCCGCACGGGTACGGCGCTACTCTCGCAGACGCGCTCTGCTGTCGCCCCGACCGGCCCGCGGGGCAGCGCGCTGCGTCCCAGCTCCCACGTTCACAGCACTGACTGAAGTCGATGCCGACCAGCAACATTGCGCCTGTCGAAGCCGTAGCCATAGCCGCCTCCATGGAGAGAATTGCAAGACATCATGCAATGTTCGCGCCATCTCCAGGCTCACCGCCCAAGAAGCCCCGCCCGTAAAGGGACTCCGCTTGTCGCCCGG
>CALFML010000646.1 GCA_937879845.1 uncultured Myxococcales bacterium | reverse complement strand
ATCCTGCGCTATGCCGTCGCTGTACTCCTCAGGCAGCGCGCATGTTCGACATCGGCGCAGGTTGGTAGATTCGGCGACGGCAAGGGCCCGGCGGAGAAGCGGCTTTGGTCCACCCGAGGTCCACGGTCGATCTGTAGGCGTCATGAGCACAGCCCGACTCCTACACCCTGGCCATGATCTCCTCCGACCGCGCCCGCCATAGTCCGCCGCACCGTCTCTTTTAGTCATATCGCCAAAGGTGGTAAAGTAGAACCGATGTCCAATCTCCGCCCGCCTGCAGCCAAGGCCTTCTCCGTATCCATCGTCCATAGCGATGCGCGCAGTGCGGCGGCGGAGGCGGCGGAGGAGCTGCGCGCCGGTCTTGGCGGGGTTCCCGATCTGGTGTTCTGCTTCTTTTCCGCGGAGTATGACGCCGGCGCGGTCGCCACGACGCTGCGCGAGTGCTTGCCGGCGCCGACGGAGATTGTCGGCTGCTCAAGTTTCGCTGAGGTCGGACAGGAAGAGGCGCTCACTCACTCCGTCAGCGTCCTTGGGCTGCGCTGTGAAGGGGTCCGCATAAAGACCTTCGCGCATGCCGATTGTGAGCTCCCGAGCGCCGAGCTGGGACGCCGGATCGGCGAGGAGCTTATACCCCTGCGCCCGGAGCTCGTGTTTCTGTTTCCCGATGTCCTACGGCAAAACGCGACCCAGCTCCTCATCGGCGTACAGTCCGTCCTTGGCAAGTCCATCCCGGTCATCGGCGGCGCCGCGGCGGATAACGGCACGTTCAAAAAGACCTTCCAGATCCGCAACGGCGAGGTCCTGTCCGGCGGCGTCTGCGGTGTGGCGCTGCGCGGCGGTGTGCGGATCGCGACGGCGGCGCGCAGCGGCTACCATCCGGTCGGCTCGCCGCGCAAGAGCACGCGGGTCGAAAACGGCAACATCCTCCTCGAGCTCGACGGCCAGCCGGCGCTGCGCGTCTACCGCGAGTTCCTGGGGCCGCGCGCCGATGAGATGCCGGCGGTGAGCATCGAGTTCCCCTTGGGAGTCCTCGATGACAGCCGTTCAGCGGAGGTCTTCCCGCCGCTCGTCCGGGCGATCTTTGGTATCGACGAGCAGCGGCAGGCGCTCATCCTCGGCGGCGACATCGTGCAGGAAGGGGTGGGCAACGGCACCATCCGCATCCTCCGCGCCACCCGCGACGACATGGTAAAGGGCGCCGTCGCCGCGACCGAGGAGGTCTTGGCGCAGCAGCCGAGCGCCGATGTCGCCTTCCTGTTTAACTGCATGTCGCGCAAAGTAGTGCTCGGACCGCGCTACAAGGAAGAGTGTGCGGCGGCGTATCGCCTGCTGCCAAAGCACCTGCCGCGCATCGGCTTTTATACCTTCGGCGAGCTGTCGCCGTTTGGCAGCTCTTCCCTGCATCACGAGTCCACCTTCACACTCGCGCTGCTCCAGTTCCTAGGCGAGCCGGCGTAATCGCCGGTCAAGGCTCCATGCGCTGCGCTGACTGTCTCCTCCTATCGCCCGAGCTTGCCGACCTGCCGGCGCCGGAGCTATTGGCGCGGCTTGGCCGCTGTGATGAGTGTCCGCTGCTTCAGGGCGCGGCGGCATGTCCAGGGGCTGTGCCCGCAACCCTTATCCGCAAGCTTCAGGAGTCCGCCGCAGAGGGCCGTCGCCAAGCCAACAAGCTGCGGCGGGCCGAACACGCGCTAGTGGAACTGCAGCAAGAGATTGCGCGCTCGGATGAGCGGGTCAACAAGCTCGAAGCCATGCACGCCCAGAGCACCCGGGAGGCCGATGCCGAGCTGCGCAAAAAGATCGACCAGATCGAGCGCCAGCAAGCCGCGATCCTCGCCCTGTCCACGCCGGCGATTCAGGTCTGGGAGGGCGTGCTGGTGCTGCCGCTTATCGGCGTCATCGATGAGCAGCGGGTGACGCAGCTTACGACCTACCTCCTAAACGAGATCAAGGAACGCCGCGCCCCGCACACCATCTTGGATCTGACGGGAATCACCGAGCTCACCGAGACGAGCGCCCGCCACCTCTTGCGGGTGATCGATGCGGTCGCGCTGCTCGGGGCGGAGGCCATGCTGTGCGGCCTGCGTCCGGAGGTCGCCCAGGTTCTGTCCGGCCGCGATATCGATATGAGACACGTCCGCGTCGTCCGCAGCCTCAACGAAGCGCTGCTCGGATTTCTGCACGACGCGCCGCGGCCGCGCCGACCCCCTTTGCGCTGAGCCGCGCTCCGTCCAGCGCTACCCCCGCCCGCGAATCCGCCGCACGAGCTTATTGACCTGGGCGCAGTGCCACAGCAGAAACCACGTCAGCTCACGCAGCCCCCAGCCGGCGTCGATCTGGCCCTCTTCATCAACGGCGGCGTCGTACTTGGTGCGGGCAGCGGGGTTGCCCGCCGCCTCGCCATACCGCGGCTCGGCGGCAGCGCGATCCGGGTCGCTGAACGCCGCCCGGAACTCGTCGCTGCCTACGGTGGCGCGGACGAGCTCCTTGGCGCGCTCCTTTTTCTCCAGAAGCGACATCGTCCCGTACGTCCCGCGCGCTTTGCGGATGAGCAGAAGCTCGGGAATGTTCTTGCCGAAAATCGCCGTCAGATATAGCTCTTTGGTGAGGCGCTCCAGATCAAGATCGTCGGCACACTTCTGCCCCGGAAACTCCGCCTGGAAAGCTTCCCGGCGCCGCTGCAGCGCGGGCTCGGGCGCAAAGTCGCGCGGCACCGCATCCCGGCTCAGTCGCTGGCTCAGCCGCTGCCGAATCTGCCGATACTCCACAGAGCGCGTGCCATAAAGCCGCCCCAGGATGTTATCCATGCAAGCGAGCATCCGGTCCGCGTACTTGGCGGCGCGATAAAAACCAAGGTGCGCCGCCGACGGATCCGACGAGTGCGCCTTGGGCATGTGCTTGGCGGCTTCGACATCGCCATCGACCATGCGCTGGTACTGCCGCAGCTCCTTCAAGGCGTCGCCGACTTGTTCATTGAAGCAGTGAAGGAAGTGATCCACGGTGAGCGGATAGTCGGCGTTGCCGGTCTGGCTGCCCACTACGTCCCAACAGGCGCTCTGCGTATAGTACGCATCCGTGGCAAAAAGCATCGACTGAGCGGTGAGCCGGCCCCACGAACGCGCCAGCTCCTCCTCTGACGCCGCGGCAAGACGCAGCCGCTGGTCTTCCCGGCGCGCCACAGCGGCCAGCTCGATAAAGGCCAGGTTGCAGGCCCGCAGAACGCTATTGCTGTCATACTTGAAAAGCCGCTCCAGCGTGCGCGCGGTCTGCTTCGTGGTGCGGTGCGCGAGCTGCCGCTTCTCATCCTCGCTGGCCTGCTTCCCTTGGCAGTCGGCGGCGAACTGAGCGACCGCGGCCTGGGCAAAGCGCTCGTGGACCGCGGCGACGCGGGACAGCAGCGGCTGCACGTACAGGTTTAGATAGATGGCATCGGCCGTATCGATCCGGGCAAAGCGCGGCGGCGCCGGCGATGCGCTGTCAGCGCCGGCCTCGCGGCGGATGGCGGCGGCCAGCGCCCGCCACTCGACCTTGCTTGTGTAGCGGCGAATCTTGGTCAGCGCGTAAAGGTCGGAAGTGACCTCGTCCACCGCCAGCTGCGGGCAGGTGTCGTGTTTGGCAGTCCCGCCGACCGGGTAGATGTTGTCGCGCAGCCGCGCGTAATCGCGGCAGTAGATATTGGTGTCAAAGACGTAGCCCGACTCCTTGCCCCAAGCGGCGCGGAACGACTCGTTGAGCTCCGCCAAGCACGCCAGATCGTGCACCCCGCTGAGCGTCACGTCATAGTCGCTGGTCAGATCGGTGGAGCCGACCGACTGAGCAATGAGACCCGCCCCCTGATAGGCCGACCCGAGCGCCTGCAGCCGCTCGTCCTGCTGCACCACCGCCGCGCGAAACCGATCGCGCGTCGCGGCAAAACACGCGGCCGCCAGCGCAGCTTCGTCGGCGTTGACGATCGAGCGGAGCTTGAAAATGCTCTCCGAAAAATAGGCGCGGCGAAACAGAATGAGGGTACGCAGCAGCTCCCGCCGCGGCGGGGCCAGCTCCGATTCCACACCGTCGCACAAATCAGCGAGCAAGCCGGGATGACAAGGACAGCCCGCCGCGCGCGCGGCCGCGTCAGGCGCTTGCGGCTCGCTGAACGTGCCGAATAATCGGTCTTTCACCTCGCCCCAGTTCTCCGCCGCGGCGACCAGCGCCGCCAGGTGCGGACGCAGCGTGCGATCGCCCAGGAACGACTCTTTTGGCGCAAACCCGAGCGGCCCGCGCAGCCGGTCATCGTCGGCACACGAGCCGCACGGCTTCTGCCGGACCGACCCAAAGTCCGTCGCGCCATGACCCTGGCACACCTGACAGAGCGAGCGCTTTGCCGCCCGATCGAGTATGCGGGCGTGCGCGTCCCACGGCATGCGGCGCAGGCTGTCGGCCAGGGCCCTCTGCGCATCGGCATCGGCGATATGGCCGTAGATAAAGTCCGCGTGATGCGCCGCCAGCGCCCCCCGCAGGTACGCAAAGCCCAGGGGATAGGCCTGCTCACCGTCCTTTCGCAAGTACGACTGCACGATCCCGCCGTCTGCGGGAGCCGCCCCCGGTTGCTCCTGCGAAAGTCCAGCATCCGCCATCTGCGACCCCTCCTCACCAGCGCTCCAGCCCATCGGAGCCCGGCTGCGGCTATCATAATAGCGCTAAAAGCGGTGCGATCTCGGATCTCTGCGGGCGCGACGGCAAGGCTCAAGCACGGCTCCCCAGAAGCGCGACGCGCGTACCGCAGGCAGCGGGACCTGCGGCACACCCAGGTTTCGCATCCGATCGTGCAGGCAGCGACGAGGCTGCTCCGCGCGACCGGACACGGTCTGGCTACTTTCTGGCCACTTTTTGGGGCCGCTCGCTACGTTTTGCCACAGCCTTCTCATGGGTCAGGCGCTGGGGCGCCGCGCCTCGACCTTTTTGCGCAGCTCCTCTTCCTGCTTGCGCAGCTCGCCGGTCGGGTCGCTGGGCGCGAACTCTGCGGTCTCGAAGACCTGGCGAATCTCGACCTCGCCCTCTTGGAACGGAGCGCGCTTGAGCCACTCCAGCGCTTCTTCCTTGGACTTTACCTGCCACAGCCAGTAGCCGGCGATAAGCTCCTTGGTCTCGCTGAACGGACCGTCGAACACCGTCCGCTTTTTGCCCTCGAACCGCACCCGCGCCCCCTTGGAGCTGGCGTGCAGCCCCTCGGCCGCGAGCATCACACCCGCTTTGACCAGCTCCTCATTGAACTTGCCCATCTCGGAGAGGATCTTCTCGTCCGGAAGCACCCCAGCCTCTGAGTCCTTGTTTGCTTTGACGATCACCATAAAGCGCATTGTCGAGTCTCCTTGGTAGTAGGTTGAAGCCGAATCACCGACGGCTCGGGTCCGCTGTGCTCTGCGGCTCTACCTATACGTCGAACGAGACTCCGGCAAATCGACAACGCTGAATTTTTTTTTCACAAAAAATGCAAGCGCGACTCTGGCGATAAAAGCCTGTTGCTGTGATCGCTAGCCCCATCAGCTAAACCACGCCTTGCAACAGACCCGCACTTTCGGGCTGCGCCGCGGGTCCTGTCACCTACGGCACCCCGCTGCTCGCGCAGCAGGGCCCCCGCCTCCGGCGCCACCCGCTCTCCTAGCAAAACTTTCGGGTTTCAACTGGGCGCGGTTTAATATTTAAGGCGCTCCACCTCCATCACGACAAACTCGGGGGCGAGGTGGCTGTACACAAGGGTCATCTCCATGCTCGTGTGGCCCAGGAGCTTCTGCAGGGTCACAAGGCTCCCGCCGGCCATGATGAACTGCGATGCGAACGTGTGCCGCAGCGCATGAAAGCCGCGCGCGAGCGGCTTGCACCCCGCAGCCCGCAACAGCGCCCCGAGTCCGTGCGACGCCCGGCGCGAGGACATCCCCCAGCGGCCGGCGTAGAGCACCGGACACACAAGACCTTCGGACGTCGGCGGGCAGCGCGGCTGCCAGCGCCGCAGCAGCTCCAAAAGAGCGGTGGGCAGCGGCATGTGCCGCGCTTTGCCGTTCTTAGGCGCCAACCGGTAGCTCTTCGCCACCGTAAGCCGCCCTGCGGCAAGCGCGACATCCTGCCAGCGCAGCCCGAAGATCTCGCCGCGCCGCAAGCCGAGCCGCAGCGCCAGCGAGACTGCCACCAGCCGCGAACCGGCAGCGGGATGGCCGCTTCGGTCCGCTGGCCGCTGCGCCGCATCAAGGAGCCGAGAAGCTTCTTCTCCAGATAGGTATTCAGTGGATAGCTCGCGCCGCGGCAGCTCCAAGCCGCGCGCCGGGCTGCGCGCTAACAGCCCCTGCCGCACCGCCCAGCTCAGCGCCGTGCCCAGCGGGGCCAGCGTGGCGCGGACGGTGTTGGGCTTGAACCTGCGGGCGATGGCATCGCGTGCCTTCTCCAGGTGACGCCGCTCAAGCTCGGTCAGCGGCAAGTGGCCCAGGTGCGGCAGCAGCCGCGCCAGCGCGGTACGGGCACCAGCGCGATATCGCGTAAGGTCTTTGATCCGCGGGCTCGCGAACTCGCACAGGAAGCGCTCGCACAGCTCGGCCACGCGGAGCGTCGCGGTCGGAGGAGGTGCCGCAGGCATGCCGATAAGGCCGCGGACGACCCGCGCTTCGATTTCAACTAGCAGCCGGGCCGCCAGCGCCTTGGTCGGTTGATGACTTGCCCGCTGCTTGCGCCGCCCGTCCGCATCTTTGTAGCGGATGTACCAACCGATAAACCTGCCGCCGCTTACCCGTCGCACAATATCGCCCATGGCGTGGACACTCCCGCGGCGATCATACCATGGGAAGCAGGTCCATTAGTGGTCCACGTGCTGCGTGTAGGTACTCGACTGGATGATGAGAAGCCAGGCGGCAACGGGATAGTTGACGCGGCGCAAGGGCCCGGAATCGCTCAGCTTTTTCGCGGCAGTGCGCCGATGTTCGACATCGGCGAACATCTTGGCGAGAAGTTTCTGACGATGGAGCTTATCGACGGCGCACCGCTCCTGTCCAAGGGAATGCCGACGCTGCCCGAAGCCATCGCCATCGCCTCCGCAGTCTGCGCCGGCTTGGGCGCGGCGCACGCAGTGGGCGTAGTGCATCGCGATCTCAAACCCGACAACATTTTGATGGGCAAGGACGGCCGCGTCGTCATCACCGACTTTGGCATCGCCGCGGCGAGCGACCGGGAAAAGACGATGGGCGGCGTGGTCGGCACGCCGGCCTATATGGCGCCGGAACAGGTCGAGGGCGGCGACATCGACGGGCGAACCGATCTGTTCGCGCTTGGGGTCCTGCTCTATCAGATGACGACCCGCAACCTGCCGTGGAAGGATCCCCAGCCGTTCGCCAACGCCATGGCGCGGCTGCTCCGCCCCGCGCCGGACCCGCGCACCTACAACCCGAACCTGCCCGAGCCGCTGGTTCGCCTGCTGATCCGCGCCCTGTCGCGTAAGCCCGAAGATCGCCCGGGCAATGCCGCTGATTTCGCCGCCGCCCTGGCAGCAATCGACCTGCGCTCCGCTCCGATATCCACCGAGCGGCCGACCCATCTGCCCGGCACCGCCGACTTCGGCCTGCCCAGCGTGCAGAATTCTCTGCCGAACCTGCCGCCGCTGGTCAGCCATGTCTCTACTGCGCCGGTGACTACGCCGTCCGGGCACTCGCTGTCGGTCTCGCAGCAGGTAAAGACCTTGGCGGTGCTGCCGATCCGCAACCTCGGACCGGCCGAAGATGCGTATCTGGTCGAGGGCTTCACCGAAGAGCTCATCGACACCCTGTCCATGACCGCCGGTCTGCGCGTGCGTCCGCGCGGCGCAGTGGCGGCGCTGCGCGAAAAGGATCTCGATCCGCGCGATGCCGGACAGCGGCTGGGAGTGCAGCTCATCGTCGAAGGAACGCTGCGGCGGATGGGGAACGGGGTGCGCATCAGCGTGCGCTTGAGCAGCGTCGCCGACGGTTTCCAGATCTGGGCGCGGCGCTTTGAGCGGCCGGCCTCCGACCTCATGCAAGTGAGCGACGAAGCGGTGTGCGCCATCGCCGAGGCCTTGACCGTCACGCCGGCGGCCTCGCTCGGACCGGGCACCAGCGATCCGCAGGCCTTGGATCTGTATCTGCGCGCCCGCTACGAATATAACCACGGGGAAGACGTGGCCCTGGATCGGGCGATCAGTCTCTATCAGCAGGCCGTCGATCGCGCTCCCGACGATCCGGCGCTGCTCGCCGGCTACGCCCTGGCTTGCTCACGCGGGTGGTTCTTCGGCATCCCCGGCACCGGTGAGCGCGCCGAGGAGATCGCCAAGCGGCTGCTGCAGCTTAGCCCGCACCGCGGCGAGCCGTACGTGGTCCAGGCGGCGCTCTGCTTCCAGCAAGGCGATCTGGCCGGCGCCGATCTCGGGCTGCGCAAGGCGCTGTCGCTGGCGCCCGGGCTGTCTGAGGCCCACGCCCTGCTCGGCCGCATCCTGCTGGAGACTGGGCCGGTGGAAGACGGCCTGCGCGCCCTGCGGCAGGCGCTGGCCCTCGATCCGACCCTGGAAGGCCGGCTCTTCGTCGAGTTGGCGCGGGCATACGCCATGCTAGGACAGTGGGATCAGGTCGAAAACATCCTGAACAGCCACGCGCCGAGCCGCCGCGTCTGGATCCTCCGCGCCCGCCTGTGCTCCTGGCTCAGGGACAAAGATTTGGCGCGCAAGATGATGCAGAGCCCGGACCTGCAGAGCGGCCGCTATCCGGAAGTGAACATGCTGCTGCGTCTCATCTGCGGCGATGAGACCGAAGCGGATCGGCAGTCGTACGGCAGCTTCTTCCAGCGGCTGGCGGGCAGCGCCCGGACCCGCATCTTCTCCTATCAGATCCGTACCGAGATGGCGGGCGGGAACGAGCGCACTGCCAACTCAGAGGAGATGCTCTCGCAAGCGGTGGCGGCGGGGCTTTTCGATCTGATGTGGCTAGAGCGCTGCCCGCTCCTGGCGTCGCTGCGCAGCCTTCCGAGTTATCCCGCGCTGCACGCGCAGGTACGCGAGCGGGCGTCGAAAATGACCATCACCGTTCCCGCGACCCCGTAAGCAGTAAAAAGGTGTACAGCCCATGTATCGACGCAGCTTGCTAAAGAGTCTGACCGCGCTGCCGCTGCTTGCTCTGGCCGGGCGCAGCCGCCTGGCATCCGCGGCCGGGGGTGCCGCGCCGACGGAGCAGGAGCTTCAGAAAAACTGGAAGGAGCTGCTCGCCGACGGCGCCGACATCGCCCCAAGCCGCGAGCCGCTCAAGCTCTCCGCCGAAGAATGGAAAAAACGACTGAGCCCGGAGGCCTATCACGTCCTGCGCGAAGAAGGGACGGAGCACGCCGGAACGAGCCTGCTTTTGGAGGAGCACCGCCCCGGCGTGTTTGTCTGCGCCGGCTGCAGCCTGCCGCTTTTCACCTCGGCGATGAAGTTCGACAGCGGCACCGGCTGGCCGAGCTTTTTTACCAGCATCCCTGGCGCGCTCGGCACGGGCGTCGATGGGAAGCTCGGCTATGAGCGGACGGAGTATCACTGCATCCGCTGCTCCGGGCACCACGGCCACGTCTTCCCTGACGGACCGCCGCCGACCGGCCAGCGCTACTGCAATAACGGCGTGGCGTTGCGCTTCATCCCCAAGGCCCAGAGCAAACCGCCGGCGCGCAGCGGCCCCACCCCGCTCGGACCAAAGCCGCTCGCTAAGCCGTAGTCAACGCGCTCTTGTCGGAGTGCGGCGGCTGCGGCTACGATGGTGCGGTGACACAATCAACGTCCTCTACATCCCTTCATATCCAAAGTGCTGCGCTTACTGATGTCGGCCGCAAACGGGCCCAAAATGAAGACTCGTTTGCCGCCGATCCCGACCTTGGCCTATATGCCGTAGCCGACGGCATGGGCGGCCACGCCAGCGGTGAAGTGGCGTCGCAGATGACGATCGAAATGCTGCGTAAAGCCGTGGCCAACGCGCCGGATGCCGACTTCCTGCAGCAGCCCTCGCTGGCCAACCGCCGCCGGCTGCTCCAGTGGCTGGCGCAGACGGTCCAGTCGATAAACGGCGCCATGCATGCGCGCGCCCAGGAAGATCTCAAGCTGCGCGGGATGGGCTGCACCCTGGACGTGGCGCTGATCCGCGGCGGCGGCGTGTTCACCGCCCATGTCGGGGACAGTCGCATCTACATCCGGCGCGAAAATACGCTGTATCAGCTGACCGAAGATCACAACTTCGCCCAGATGCTGCTGTCCGAAGGGATCATTCCTAAGGAAGAAGTGGCCAAGCACCCGCAGCGCAACATGCTTACGCGGGCGCTTGGACCTTTTCCAACCGTGCAAATCGACAGCGCTTTCTTCGAGCTCAACGCCGGCGATGTCTTCATGCTGTGCTCCGATGGTCTGCACAGCGAGGTGCCCGATGAGCGGCTTGGACCGATGCTGTCGCAGCCGCCGGAGACCGCGGTGCGCGCGCTGATCGCGGCGGCGCTCGATGCGGGCGGCCGCGACAACGTGACGGCAGTGCTGTTCCAGGTCGCCCAGACCTCGCAGCAGTATCATGGCGTTATCGGCGCGGAGTCGACGCGCCGGGCGCTGGCGCGGTCGCAGATGTTCGCCGCGTTTACCGAAAGTGAGCTCATGCGGGTGCAGAAGATCGCGGTCAGCCGCGTCGTGCAGCCCGGCGAGATGGTCCTTACCGAGGGCTCCGCGGTCGATGAGCTATATATGGTGATGGAGGGCAAGCTCGCGGTGCTGCGCGATGGCGCGCGCTTTGGCAGCCTGGACCCCGGCGATCCGTTCGGGGCGATGGCGCTAAACCACGAGCCGGACTTCGAAATCTCGCTGCAGGCCGAAGCCCAGACCCGGCTGCTGGTCTTCCCGCTGGCTGAGATCAAGACCCTGCTGGCCAGCGACACCGCCATCGCCGCCAAGCTGGCGATGGCGGCGCTGGAGCGGGTGCAGAAGCGCCACCATCAGGTCATCGACGCCTTTGCGCGCTACCGCCGCCGCCATTCGGAAACCAAGTAATCGCCGCCGCCGGCCATTGAACGCCTTCAAAACCGTAGCGAGGATGAAGAGCCGCGGTGGCCCGCGCGCGGAGCGGCCTCTGGGCCGTGAGCACGGCGGCAGCTGCGGCGGGCCGCGCCGGACCGACCGCGCCGGGCCGGCCGACCGCGCAGTATCGGCCCGACCGCGGCCCAAAGGAGAGCTCTTCTCCGTCGGGCAATGGCAAACCACGCTACTTTTCCCGCGCGCAGCCGATAATCCACCTTGGAAAAGAAGACCCAGGGAGAATGCGATGGCCGTCACAGGCGAGCGCCGGCAAGTCACTAGCACCTACTACTTTGTGGTCGAGATCGCGAATCAGCGAAGCTCCTTCTTTCGCTCGGTTGGCGGTCTCAAATCCGAGGCCGAAGTGGTCCCCATGCAGGAAGGGGGCCGCAATGAAGCGGAGCTTCGGCTGATCGGCCGCACGAAGTACCCGAACCTCGTCCTCAAGCAGGGCTTTGCCGGACCCGAGCTTTACGACAAGCGTGAAAGCTTCCGGATGGGCACCGGCGCGCGATTTAACGGCGCGATCATCCAGATGGGCCCAGGCTCGGCGGAAGTATGTCGCTGGGAGTTTACCAAGGCCTGGATCTGCAAGTGGGAAGGGCCGGAGTTTGACAGCGGCAAGAACGAGATCTCCGTCGAGACGATCGAGATCGCCCACGAAGGGCTGTCGATGTCCGGCGGCGGTGGCGGCGGCGGCGGCGGCAGCTCGGCAGCAGCCAACGCCGCGGCGGCGGCAAAGGGTGCGGCGGCGGCCGCGGCCAAAGGCGGTGCCAGCGCCGCCAAGAGCGCCAAGAATGCGGCCAAAAATGCCGCCAAGAACGCCGGCGTTACGCTCAAAGGCGCGGCGGCGGCCGGGGCAGCGGCAGCAGCTGCTGGGACGGCAGCGGCGGCGGCCGGGGCGGCGGGGGCGGCCGCAGGGTCCACCCTCAAGGGCGCCGCGGGCAACACCAAGAGCGGCATCGATCTGGTCAAGTCCGCTGAGACCCTGGCCAAAGGCGGCAAGGTAGACATCCCTATCGGCAACGGCAAAGGCCCGCTGAGCGGCGACGTCATGCTCGGCAAGGGCGGCATCGATGCCTCGGTCGACGGCAACGTCAACAAGAAAGTCGGCGGGGTCGATGTAAACAGCAAGCTGCACGCCGACGGGCACGTCGGCAAGGACGGGGCGCACGGCAGCGCCAGCGTTGACACGACCGCCAAGGGCAAGGTCGGCAACCAGAACATCGATGGCAAAGGCGGGGCCAAGGTCACCGCCGACAAGAGCGGCGTCAAGGGCAACGCCGGCGTGGATGTGACGGCGACCTCGCAGCACGGCAACACGACCTCCACCACGTCCGCCGGCGCCCACGTCGCCGCCGACAAGAACGGGGTCACCGGCGACGCCGGGGTCTCGCACTCCACGACCACGACGGTGGGCAACACCACCTCCACGACCACGGAGAGCGCTCACCTCACCGCCGACAAGAGCGGCGTCAAGGGCACGGCCGACGCCAGCCACTCGACCACCACCACGGTGGGCAACACCACCTCCACGACCACGGAGAGCGCCCACCTCACCGCCGACAAGAGCGGCGTCAAGGGCACGGCCGACGCCAGCCACTCGA
>CALFML010000645.1 GCA_937879845.1 uncultured Myxococcales bacterium | reverse complement strand
TACGAGATACATTGGCGTGACTGGAGTTCAGACGTGTGCTCTTCCGATCTCAAGACCGGAGGGGTCGTCGGCCTGCTCGGCAGCGATTTCAAACAGGGACTGGGGCCGGCGCTGCCGGGTCAGCACCTTGTGCCCTATGGCGACTGCGCCCGCTGCGCCTTTGCCATGCGGCCCGACTCCTGCCAGCTGCACTGTGTCGAGTTTCTACGGCAGTTCATCCGCCACAACACAAGCGGCAGCCTGGCCGCGATCCTCGTCGAGCCGATCCAGGGCACGGCGGGCAACGTGATCCCGCCGGATGGCTGGCTGCAAGCGGTGCAGGCGGTGGCGCGCGAGCACGGAGCGCTCCTCATCGTCGATGAGATGATCACCGGCTGGGGCCGCAGCGGTAGCCTGTGGGCCAGCGGCGCCGCCGGCCTCGATCCGGACATCATCACGTTCGGCAAAGGGGTCGCCGGCGGATTTCCGGTGAGCGGACTGCTCACCCGCCGCGCCCTGGCGCAGGCGGAGCCGTGGTCGCGGCCGTCGTTTTCCTCATCGAGCTATGGCGGCAATCCGCTCGCCGCCGCCGCCGCCAATGCCGCCACGCGCATCATCATCGAAGAGCGCCTGAGCGATCACGCGCAGGCCCTGGGCAAAGAGCTCCTCGCTGCGCTCCAGACTCTGGCCGCCCGCCATCCGCTTATCACCAACGTGCGCGGCCGCGGACTCCTCCTCGGCTTCGATCTCCTCGGCGAAGACGGCCAGCCGCTGTCGCGCGGGCGCTGCGAGCAGCTGTTTTTCGCCTGCCTGCGCCGCGGCCTCCTGAGCCAGTGCTATGCGCCGCGGGTCCGCATCAATCCGCCGCTTGTGATAACGCGGGCGCAAGCGCTCGAAGGCGTGGCGCTGCTTGCCGAGGCCTGCGCCGAGCTTTTGTGACCGCCGCGCCGCTGCGGCTACTTTTTGGTCCACTGCCCCTTCAGCACGTCGAGCCCGTCGATATAAGCCTGCGGCGCCTTGCCCGCGGCCAGCGCCTTGGCTTGAGTCAGCAGCGGCAGCGCCTCTTGCACCTTGCCCTGCTTTTGCAGGAGCCGCGCCCGCCACTCGTAGTACCAGAAGTTCTTGTCGATGCGGCCCGCCTTGTCGAGATAAGCCGCCGCCTGATCTAGCTGCGTCCCCTGGTTTATCCAGTATTTGGCCGCCAGAAAGTAGGTCGTGAAGCTGTCTTTGCTGGTCGGCGCCTGGTCGGCCTTGGCAAGCTCCAGGGTCAGGTGATCGCGGTAGATGCGCTCGACATCCGCCTCGATGGGGAAGCTCACCTGCAGCTTGTCCCAGTGCATGGAGAAAAGGACGGTGCCGCGATCTTTTAACTCCAGCTGATAGCTCAGCCACTCTTCGTGCGGAGCGGTCTGCGGCTTCACATCGAAGCGCAGCTGATCGTCGGCGGCTTTATAGAAGTAGGAGCCCCACTGGCGGGCGTTTTTGTTGAGGATGAGGGTGAAGTGATCTTTTTCCGGCAGGACGAAAAAGGCGTAGGTGCCGGCGGGGACTTCCTTGCCGGCGACGCGCACCGCGGTGGTCAACGTTACGGTGGTGGCGTCGTTGGCGCCGGCGCGCCAGACCTGCCCGTAGGGCACAAGCTCGCCCCAGATGGTGCGGCCTTTGACCGCCGGGCGGTGGTAGTCGATCTTGATCTCCGAAAGACCCAGGTGCTGCGAGACGCTGGCGGCGGGACTGTCCCACAGCTGCTGGACCTGCGCCGCCGCAGGTCTTGCGGCAGCGATCAGCAAGATCAGGCCAAAAACGATGCGCATGGCGGTAGCTCCCGTAAGCAAGGTGCCGCGATTATTGAGCAAAGGCCGCCGGGCTGCCACGATCGCCGGCGGTTTTACCGTGCCCGCCGGGTCGGCGTAAGCTCGCGCAGTCGCAGCGGATTCACATCGCCTGTCGGAACGGCGCGGCGAAAGCGCTAAAGTACGTACATTATGTCCGAT
The DNA here is from genome assembly GCA_937879845.1 of uncultured Myxococcales bacterium. Lineage (GTDB taxonomy): Bacteria > Myxococcota_A > Polyangia > Palsa-1104 > JAEUJZ01 > CALFML01. The sequence continues at coordinate 7,513 of CALFML010000645.1, read as the reverse complement.
CTCGGCCAAGGAGCGCTTGCCGAGGCCCTGAGCCAAACCCTCGATGGTCTGCTCGGGCGGCGCATCGTCCTTTTCGCGACCGCGCTTTTGGGCCGCTTGCCGTGGGCGCTGCGCGTCATGGCTTTTTCCTGGGGGCTTGTCGCCATCGCCCTCATCGCCGGGGCGCTCGGCGGTGAGCCGCGGGCGCTGCGCGAGGTGGATGTCTGGGGCGGGCTGCTGCTCGCGGTCACGCTCATCGCCTACCAGGGTCTGGCGGTGGATGTAAAAAACCTTGCCGGCTCGGCGATCATTCCGGCGCTATCGGCGACCGCGGTGGCGCGGGCGCAAGCGTGGAGCGCGCGAAGCTTTGTCCTGCGGCGGCAGGGACTGGTCTGCGGCGGCGTCGCACTGCTCACCGCGCTGCCGCTCGTGCCGGCGCTGCATGTCTTTGTCGGGCACTTTGGACTCGTGACGGTGGCCTTCCTGTGTTTCGGCTCGGCGGTGGTGACCAGCCATATCTACATTCCGGCCAGCGTCTCGCTTCTGAGCCTGCTGTCGACCGCGGGCCGCGTCGAGCTGTTCCCGCTCGATCCGAATCAGTCGCCGATGATAAGGGGCCTGCGCCGGCTGGGCCAACGTACGGTGGTGGTCACGGCGGCGATGGCGACGGTGGGAGCGCTGGGGCCGCTGCTGCTGCCGGGACTCGGGGCGGCCGCTTATGTGCTTGCGGCCATGGTCTTGTTCGGCGGTGTCTTGGCTTCAGTGGCGCAGTTCTTCGTGCAGCAATACGCCATCGGCGCGCTCATCGGCCGCGCCCGCGGTGAGGCGGTCTCCGCTCTGCAGCGCGAGCTCACCCCTCTTTTCGAGCGCCGTCTGGCGCTTACGGAAGAGGAGCGCTCACAGATGGAGCTGCTGCTTGGGCTTTACGACCGAGTGGTGCAGATTCAAGCCAAGGGATTCACGCTGTGGGAGGCGGCGCGCTTTGCCGGTCCGCTGCTTGTGCCGATGGTGACACTGATCTTGTCGAGCCTGCACATCGAGATTCCGGACAAAGGCCTAGTCGGCGTGCTGCTGCACAAGCTCTTGAGTTCCTGAGCGTCGGCCGGCAGCGTCCGCGGCGTGAGCGTTTAGGGGGCTGCGGCGCGGGTCAGGTTGAGCGTGGTGCCGTAGTCCAGGCCGCGCAGGTGGGACGCGCCCTTGCGGGTCGAGAACACCAGGCTGACGTCCTTGGGCGCGTGGAAAGAGGGGCTCGTGTACGCGAGGGTGACCGTCCAGTCGGAGACGGAGTAGGTGCCAAGCCCGGGGGCGAGCTTCACAGCGCACGCCGGGGTGGCATAGACGCAGGCCGGCTGCTCGATGGAGGAGAAGGTGCCGTCGGGGTTGAAGGTGTAGGAGACCGTGGCGCCGCTCGGCAGCTGCTGCTGCCACTCGCCTTCGACCTCGACTTCGCAGCGGCCCTTGCGCAGAACGCCTACGCCCGCGGCGCCGGCTTCGCACTGGTTGCCGTAGGTCTTGCCGTCGCAGCCGCACACCGGAGAGTACAGGCGGGTGCAGACCGTCGGCCGCACGGCGCAGGTACCGGGCGCATCGGCGGCGCCGCACAGGCCCACGCCGGGCTCGTAGTTGCAGAACAGACCGTCGTCGCAGACGTTGGGCTGGCGGGTGTGGCCGCCGCAGGACTGGCCCGGCTGGTTGGCGATGGTGCAGCCCGTGCCGCCCTTGCAGCCGACGGACACGGTGAGGGCCGCCGGCTGAGCCTTGGCCACCGCGGTGATGAGGTACAGGCTGTCTCCCGCGCTAGCCGGCGGCGTGTACTTGATCACCGCCGCGCCCGAGCCGTTCTGGTGCTCGCCGGTGGCGACGACCGTCCACTGCCAGCGGCCCTTCTTCAGGGTGGCGCGCTGCAGCTTGAAGTCGACAACCTGGCCGGCGACGTTTTCGTGCGCGCCGTTGTCTTCGTAGGCGCCGACCTTGAACTCATGGCCGGCCTTGGCGGTGAAGTAGCGGTAGACGTAGGGGAGGTCGTCCTGGGCGTAGCCGACGCTCGGGGTGTCGAAGTACAGGTGCTCGGCGCCGGTGGGCAGGGTGCGGCGGGCCGCGGCGGGAATGGCGTCGGCCGTCGATTCGACGGTGAGCTCGCTCGACAGGGTGGCGGGGGCCGGCTCCTCCGCGGCGCCGCAGCCGGCGGCGAGCACAGAGGCGAACGAGATCAGGAGCCAAGCGTTGCGAATCATTTGCGTATCTCCAAGCTAAGAAAAAATCTTGGCTTGGGCGGACAACAAGACCTGTGCCAGGCGCCGCGGCGGCCCTCCGCGGCCGCTAACTCAGTCGACCAAATCGATTCGGTAGGTCGATCGCATCGCGAGACAACTAGAAAAACTCTGTGATTCACAGAAACGATTCGCCAAACGCTGGCATGAATAATCCCTCGACGTAGCGAGGAGCGAAGGGCCGGCGTTAGCTGCGTCTATTGCGGGGTTCGGCAAGTCGGTACCCTCGCAGGATTGAGGAGCGAAGGGCCGGCGTTGGCTGCGTCTAGTGCGGGGCTCGGCATGTTGGTACATGGCGCTGGAAAGGGCCTGTGCAGGGCGCGACGTTACGATCCCCCGCGATGGCGGAAGCATCGCTGGGCCGGGCCAGGGCAGGGCGGTGCACAAGGATGTCTGGGCTTGGCGCAGGGTTGCTGCGCGCCGTACTGCGAAGCCCTGCCCCGGCCCGGCCCGGCTTCGCTATGGGCGGGAAATTTCCGGGCGAGGTGTTTGGCGGAATTAGGCGGAGGGAGGCGGAATTATAGGGCGGCGGCGAGGTAGGCGGCGCCCAGCAGGCCGATCTGGGGGTTCTGCACGATGTAGATGGGGACGCGGTGGAGCAGGGTGGTGAAGCGGCCCTTGCGGGTGAAGTTCTGGAGGAACGTCCCATCCGTCATGCGCGGCAGGATCTTGGCGGCGATTCCGCCGGCGAGGTAGACGCCGCCGGTGGCCAGGCACTTGAGCGCCAGGTTGCCGGCCTCGGCGCCGTAGAGCATCACGAAGCGCTGCATCGCCCGCATGCAGAGGGCGTCATCGCCGGCCAGCGCATGCTGCGAGATAAGCGCCGGCGCATCGCTGCCCGCCGCGACGATCTGGGCGTGCACGGCGTGGTTGAGCGCGGCCGGCTCGTACGCCGCGTAGAACTCGTACAGGGCGAACAGGCCGGCGCCGCACAGGACGCGCTCGACGCTCACATGTTCGGGGTGGCGGGTCAGGAGGAAGCGCAGGAGCTCGATTTCCTCATGATCGCGCGGCGAGAAATCGGCGTGGCCGCCTTCGGTGGGGATGATGTAGGGCCCGGCGTGGCCGCGGGCGATGACGGCCTGGCCCATCCCGGTCCCGGCTCCGAGCACGGCCACCGTGCCGTTCGGATCGGCGCGCGCGTTGGGGTTGAGCGATACGAGCTCGAATGAGGTCGCATCGGCACCCGGCGCTGCCGCGACCGCGATGGCGGCGGCGACGGCGTAAAAGTCGTTGCACAGCTGCACTTTGGCCAGCCCGCAGCGGGTGCGCAGCTCGGCGGTCTCAATCGAGAAGCTCAGGTTGGTGATGCGGGCCTTCTGCTCCGCCGGCCCGGTCGCACCGGTCGCAAGCGGCAGCGACTCGACGGGTCCGGCGACGCCGAACGCAGCACGGGTCGGCGCCGGCAGGGCCTGAGCTTCGGGTTGGCGCAAGAACGCCTCCACCATCTCCGCGAGGCCGCTGTAGGCGCCGCTGGCCACCCGCTGGGTATACAGCGGGGTGCCGCGATCGTCGCACAGCGAAAGCAAGGTCTTGGTTCCTCCCAGGTCTCCAGCAAGCAGCGTCATCGTACCTGCGCCTCCTTCGGCGGTCGGGTCGGTTGTGGCCAGCTATGGGTCCCCGTAAAGGCTGGCGCGCCGTTGGCCGTCGGCGGCAGCGTGTGCCGGCTAGGTCCGGCGTGGCAATAGTCCCCGCACGATTGCGCGGGCAAAAGCGCGGGGCCTGAGCTCGTTCAGGCTCGCCGCCAGCGGCAGCGCCTTTTGCTGCAGGAGCTGCTGCTGCGCCGCGGCCAGTCCCACAAGGCTTGGCACGGCTGCGGTCCCGCCAAACTGCTCGGGCCGGGTGTGCGCCTGTTCCAAAAGGACCGCGAGGTCGTGATCATCGCCGAGCAAGTCGGCCAGCTCGTCGAGCTTCGCCGCCAGCGGCTCCAGCAACGCTGGCTGCGCCGGGGTGAGCAGGCAGGCCATGTAGTACAGGTCCTTGACCCGCTTGCGCAGCTCGTGGAACCGCTCGGCGGACTGCTCCGATGGAATCCCCGCCGCGTAGGCGTAGGCGTAGGCCCAGGCACTCTGGGCTTGTCGCACGGCACGCCGCAAGCCGTCCCGCAGCGAGCGCTTGGCCTTGCCGCGCAGCCGAAAGTGATCGAGCCGACCGCGCGCGGTCGTTAGTTCATCCAGAACCTGGGCGCGCAGCTCCGGCGATGGGCGGGTCGCGACTTTGGGCCGCTCCTTGCGGACTTTTTGCGCCATCGCCACCGCATCGGCATAGCCGGCGCGCAGCTCCGGCGGCCAGGGCGGGGTCGGGTCCGGCGCCTGGGTTGGCGCCGAGGCGCCGTCCGCAGCCTCTTTCTTGTCGCCGCTTGGGTCTGGGGTCTCGACGCGGCAGAGCCGGGCGAGGTCGCGCAGAACCTGATCCATGACCTGCGCTTCGCGGGTCTCCGACAGGAGGCGCCCGACGGCGGCGGCGCGCTGCGACTCGCTCTTCCAGGCCGGCTGACCCAGCGACCGCCGCAACAGGCGCAGCGTCGCGCGAGTACGCTTGAGCGCCTTGCGCGCCTCATGCACCGCGACCGCCGCTTCTTTATCGCTGGAGTTTGGGGCGGCGGTGCGCTCGATCTGCTCGATGGCGCTGTCCAGCTGCTGCGCCACCGCGCCCACAAGAGCGGCGCCGAGCGCCTTGCCTCGCTGGGGCGGTGCTCCCTCTCCCTCCGTGCCCGATGCCTGTAGCGCGAGCGTGAACGCCATCAGCCAGGAATTCCTTACTTAGGACGTTCACACACCTTCTGCCCGCTTGTCGAGCCCAATGGCGCCCCCCGAGGCCCGAAGCGTCCTTTTTCGCCTTTACAACAGCAGCGGGATGACGGCTCGCCGCTCGGCGGGGTAATCGGCGAAGCGCCGGCGGTAGTCTTTATGGTGGGCGACGGCGCGCGGGAGAAGGTTTGCCGCGGTCCACAAGGCGAACACCGCTCCCGCCGCCGACCAGGTGAGGATCGCCCAGCCTACCCACTCGATCAGCTCGCCGAAGTAGTTCGGGCACGACACGAAGCGATAGAGCCCGCCGTAGGGGATCTTGTAGCCGGTCTCGCCGGGCCGCCGCAGATGCAGGAGGATCCAGTCGCTGTGCTGGTTTATGGCAAAGCCGCCCAGGAACAGCGCCAAGCCGCCGAGGAACCGCGGATCGGCAAACCAGCTTGGCGCATACGGCGGATGCAGCACCGTCAGGTAGTGCCAGTTCAGGTAGGCGTTGCCGACGTTGAACAGGATTGCCGTCAGCAGCAGCATGATCGGCATCGGCGCCCCGCCGCGCCGGCGGAACGGGAAGATGAAGGCACGATAGAAATAATGCAGCTGCCAGATCAAAAGAAATGCCACCACCACCGGGTTTTCGCGGTGGCTGCGATCCGAGAGGGAAAAGATTACGACCGGAGCCAGCGAGGCCGGCGCCTCATGAGCACCCAGGCGGCGGTGGCGCCGATGCGCGGTCCGAACCCGCCCCGGCTGTGGCGGCCGTAGGGGGCGGTGACGCGAAACAGGTACAGCATGCTTATCACCGCCATCACGATGAAGCTATAAAGGACCCCGTCGTAGAAGCTCATCGTAGTCATGGCACCGACCCACACTGGACGAAGCGGTTTTTGGGGTTCAGCTCTTGAGGTGGCCGCTGCTGCGAAACCACTCGACGGCAGAGGCGATGGTCTCGGGCAGCGGCCGCGGTTTATAATCGAGCTCACGGCGGGCCTTGGCGTGGACGAACCGCGAGTTGCCCGACAGTACCGACAGCGAGTGCGGCGTGAACTTGGGCCGCTGACCCAAGAACCGAGTGACCCGCTGCGCCACCGGGGCCCCGAGCTTGGCCAGCCACATCGGCGACACCAGACGCGGGGCCGGGACGCCGCTCTGTTCGGCGACCAGATCCGCCAGCTGGCGGAGGCTCTGCCACTGGCCGGTGAGCAGATATTTTTCGCCGCAGCGGCCGCGCTTTTCCGCCGCCATGGCGCCGCTTACGACATCCCGGACATCGACCCAGTCGTAGCCGCCGGCGACGATCGCCGGAATCTTGCGCCGGCACAGATCGAGGATCAGCTGACCCATCGGCGACGGCTTGTAGTCATGCGGCCCAAGAACCGCGCCCGGGTTGACGATGACCGCGTCCAGGCCTTGTTTCACCCCGGCCAGCACCTCGGCCTCGCCGCGCGCCTTGGAGCGGTCGTAGGCCATCGCCCCTTCGACATCGGCGAGCGGCCGCGTCTCATCAATCGGCTGGTCGAGCGGGACCTGATGGTAGGCGTGCACGGAGCTGAAGTGAACCAGCCGCCGCACCCCGGCGCGCAGGCACGCCTGCACCACGTTGCGGGTGCCTTCGACGTTGACGCGGAACACCTCCGCATCGTCGTCATCGGTGATGGAAATCCGGGCGGCCAGGTGGTAGACGACATCGGCTCCGGCGATCGCCCTATCGATCGAGGGCTGGTCGAGCAGGTCGCCGAACACCTGCTCGACTTTGAGTCCCTCGAGCGCCCGGGTGTCGTCAGGCCGAACGAAGGTCCGCACCTGGCGCCCTTCCGCCAAGAGCGCCCGCGTCAAGTTGCCGCCAATATGTCCGGATGCGCCGGTAAGCACTACGAGCATGGATTCTCCTGTAAGCGTGCTCCGGCCGGGTCGGTCCTGCCCTCCGGCCGCGCGCACATGCTCGGCTAGTACCATCGGCCGGGTCTGCGAAACAAGCCCCAGCAAACAAAACTGCAGCCGCGGGTTGGCGCCGTGGCGACCGCGGCTTGCAGGGCCGGTCTAGGTGCGAGCGGTCGGCAGCGCCGGCAGCGACCAGCCGTCCGCCAGCGCCGCGCGGACATCGGCGGCGTGGAGATCGTCGCCGCTGCTGTAAAGGAGGATGGCGCGCTCCAAGACCGCCTCCAGCTCGCGGAAGTTGCCGGGCCAGCTGTGCTGGCGCAGGGCGGCGACTGCGCTTGCGTGCACGCGGTAGGCATCGGGCGACAGCGGCGCGGGATGCTCAGCCGACTCCATAAGCTCGGCGGGGCGGCCCAGGCCGTGGCTGCGCAGCACGCGGTTGGCGACCCACAAGGCGGTGTGGGCGATGTCCTCCGGCCGCTCGCGCAGAGGCGGGACGTGCAGCACGAGCCGCTGCAGCCGGTACCACAGGTCGTGGCGCAGCCGGCCGGCCGCCACCGCGGCCGGAGCATCGCCATCGGTCAGCGTGATCAGCGTGACTGCGCCCCCGGCACCCGGCGGCGAAGTTTTGCCCGGCCG
>CALFML010000644.1 GCA_937879845.1 uncultured Myxococcales bacterium | reverse complement strand
CTGGTAGGGATACTCGTAGCAGAGATCCATCTTGTCGGTATCGACCTCGCGCCGGTTGACGAAGTACTGCGCGATGCGCCCGCGGCCGACCTTGGTGTCGTAGGACAGATGGACTCGGTCGCCGATCGTCTCCAGCTTGGTCAGCTTGGCGTCCGAGAAGGGCTTGAACCGGCGGTGCAGGTAGGCGTGGGTGAAGTCGCTGACGTTGTCCAGGACCATCGAGTGGTGGCCGCGCCACTTGAAGTCGATCGACACCAGGCCCCACTTGTCCGAGCCCTCGAGCTCGGGAATGTCCGGGATGCGGTGGACATCTTTTAGCTCCGGGTTACCGGGGAAGATCCAGATGAGGCCATAGCGCTCTTGCACCGGAAACGAGCCGATGCGGATCTGCGGGAAGGGCTTGTTGAACAGCTCGTGCGGAATGTTGACCAGCTTGCCGTCGGCGTCAAACTCCCAGCCGTGGTACATGCAGACGAGGTTGCAGCCCTTGACCTGACCGAGCGAGAGCTTGACCTGCCGGTGGGCGCAGCGGTCCTCCACCGCGTGCACCTGGCCGTTGTGATCGCGGAAGATCGCAATCGACCGGCCCCAGAACTTGATGCCCATCGCCTTGCCGCGCTTTAGGCGCTCGGACTTCTCGGCCGGGTACCAGTAGTCGGGGTGCATGCCCGCCGAGCGCGCCTTCTGGCGACGGTTCTTGGACTCGAGGAAGCTGGGCGGACCGGAGCCGGCCGAGGTGGACTTGCCATCGTAGCGAATCATCGTTTACTCCTACGGAGGCGGGCGCCTAGAGCGCGCTCGGAGTTTGGGTTTGCGTCGCGGCGGCCGCCGTACGATCCGCGGGAACGACCTGCGCCTGCGCCTTGCGCCGGCGGTAGCGGACAAGGCACGGCTGGATCGGCCCGATGACGAAGCCCGAGTAGTCGGGGCGCGGCTCGCGGCTCACCAGCTCGAGCTCGAAGTGGCGAAGCAGGTAGCTCATGATGGCGCGCACCTGCAGGTACGCGAACGCCATGCCGATGCACCGGTGCTTGCCGCCGCCGAAGCCGATAAGGGCGTAGTTGGTCTTCTTGTGCTCCTCGCGCGGCGGCGCGAAGCGCCCGGGGTCGAAGCGCTCGGGGTTCTGCCAGGCCTCGGGAATCATGTGCGAGACCGCCGGCGACACCATCGCCACCCAGCCCTTGGGAATGACGTACTTGTCGAACGTGAAGTCGCGCAGCGCCTTGCGCATGACCATGATGAGCGGCGGGTGGGTGCGCTCGGTCTCGTTGAGGAGGCGCTCCAGCCGGACCATGCTGCGGATGTTGTCCATGGCCAGGCTGCTCTTGCCGCCCATCACGGTCTGCTGCTCTTCCAGAAGCGGCGGCAGGAGGTAGGGATGCTGCAACAGCTCGATCACCGCCCACGCCGACATCACCGCGCTCGTGTGCTGGCCGCCAAATAGGAGCGCCAGGATGAGCCCCGTGATCTCGTCATCGGTGAGCGGCCGATCGTCGTGCTTGTAGCGGGCGCTCATCAGGGTCTGGATGAAGTCTTCCTCGACCACGCCGGTGCGGCGGCGCTCGGCGGTGATCTGGCTGCACAGCCGAACGATCTCGGCCCGCGCCTTGTCGCGCCGCCGGAACGCGGGGAGGGGCAGCTGCGGGGCGAAAAAGGCGATGAGGTTTATGCCGCCCTGCAGGTCGTGATAGAGCTTGGCGAAGCGGGCGGACAGGTTGTTGCGGAAGTCGCGCCCGAGCAGGCAGCGGCTGGCGATGAACACCGTCAGTTCGTTGGTGGTGGTGTAGATGTCGGCGGTGCCTTCGCTGCCCCAGCTCTGGAAGTAGCGCTCGCACTCCTCATGGAAGTACGTGCAGTAGGTGCGCAGGCGCGAGTCCTTGAGCGCCGGGAACACAAACCCCAGCTGCTCATCCATGACCGCCGGCGGCGAGTCGTACACCACGCCCTTGCCGAAGACCGGCACCATCATCTGGTAGGCCTCTTTGGCGGAGAACTGATCGTCGGGGGCGCGGAAGAAGGCCTCGTTGGCCTTGGGGCCGCTGAGCACCGCGGTCATCTGCCCGGCCAGGTTCAGCGCAAAGACCTCACCGAACTGCCGCCGCCCTTCGTGCAAAAGCTGCACCGGTTTTTGTTTGAGCGCCAGCGCGTGCCCCAAAAGCGGCAGCGAAGTGACATTTTTGCGCAACAGCGGCGGCAGGGTGCGACCGGCCGCGTTAGAAGTCGCGCTAGAAACCGACTCGGAGGGACTTGTCGAGCTCACAGGCTGCTCCATGCATCTCAATGTCCGCGTCGGCGGGCCAGAGAACCGGCCCGGGGAGACCGGTGAAGCGCACCGCTGCGGGCATCTGCAGGGCGGCGGCCGCGACGCGAACGGGGTGGGGGTTTAGTGGGCGACGGGACAGCCGCTGCCGCTTTGGGGCCAGGCGGCGTGGGGGTCGGCCGCCGCTTGCGCCGAGGTGCCGAAGTCTCCGGCGCCGCCAAAGTCGCCGCCAAAGTCGCCGCCAAAGTCGACGATCCGCTGCGGGTTCGGGTTTCTGATCGCGCCGCGGCGGGCGAAAAACTCATAGGCCTCGGCGCAGGCTTTTCGTATCGAGGTCGGCTTGTAGCCAAGCTCGGTCTTGGCCTTGGTCAGATCGGCGTGGCGGCGCAGCTGCAGGATGCGCACCGCGCCGGGCGTGAGCCGCTGCGGAAAGTCCGGAGCGAAGCGCGTGAGCAGGGGGCTCAAGACCGAAGCGACCGCGCCCATGAGCGGCGCCGGCAGCTTGAGCCGCGGCCGCGGCTGGCCGGTGATCTCGACCCACAGCTCCATGAGCTCGGGCAGGGTGGTAAACTGCGTCGCGAACACATACTTCTCCGCCGGCTGGCCGCGCTCCATCGCCAGCACATGGCCTTCGACGATGTCGCGCGCGGCGACGAACTCGAAGCCGCCGTCGATGTAGGCGTGGAGCTTGCCGTTGGCGAAATCGCAGAGCGCCCGGCCCATGCGGCTCGGCTTATAGTCGTGCGGTCCGAGGATCGCGCACGAGGTCGCGACCCGCACATCCAGGCCGCGGGTGGACGCGATCATGCACTCATGCTCGACGAACGCCTTGCTGCACTCGTAGGGCATCATGCGCTCAAAGGGGTAAAAGCGCATGTCTTCGGTGCTCGGGCGGGAGGGGTCGTGGTGGTCGTAGCCGACGGCGCTGAAGCTGCCGGTGACCACCGCGCGCTCCACCCCGTGGCGCAGGCAGGCGGCAAGGACATGGCGGGTGCCGACTACATTACTGTCATAGATCGAACGCTGCAGCTTCGCATCGCCATACAGGGTCGAGACCTGGGCCGCGGCGTGATAGACGCGCTGGCATCCTTTGACCGCCGCATCCACCGCCGCCGCATCGCGCAGGTCGCCGTAGACCCGCTCGACCGGCAGACCATCGACCGCGCTGTTGTCGCTGCCGGCGCGCAGGAGCACCCGCACCGAGTGTCCGTCCGCAAGCAGCCGGCGCACGAGGTTCGCGCCGAGATGGCCGCTGCTGCCGGTGACCAGGAGCCGTGCCGTACCCGCTGTGCTGGCGCTGGACTCCGCAGCCGCAGACGCCGCCGCAGTGGACGGCGGCTCTGCCGATTGCGCCGGTTGCCCCTTTTGTGATTTCGAAACACCCATCGTATGCGCTCCAGAGAGTGAAATGGACCCAGGGTCTATATCACAGCGAACCACCGCCCGCATCGGCTTTCACTGCACGTTTTCCGTCGCTGTTCGAATTCGCACTGAATCGCGGAAGGTACGTTTGGGAAGTGAAAAATCGCACCTATTGCGCCGTCGTCAAGCCGCGGCTTGCCGGCCTGGATGCGAAGCCGCACCATGCCGCAGCCAATGCGGTCGCCGCGCTTGGCTGCCCCGCTCCCCTGCAGGGAGCAGCGGCGTAGCCGCGCGCCGCGGCCGCCCCGCGGGGGCTAGCAGTGGAACAGGCTGACTACGAGATTGATTCTGCTTGGGGGGAGAAGGAGGGGGGCAGGCGTGCTAGGTCGAAGAGGACGGGGAGGGGAGAGCGTAGCTGCTTCCAACCTGGCCCGGCTTGGAGGTGCGGGTGACCTTGCCGCTCTTGACCAGACCCGTAAGGCTGTTTTCGGCCTTGCCGCCGCGGCCCTGCTTCTGCCAGTGCTGGCGGATCTCGCTGGTCGTAGCCCCTGGGTTATTCCCTAGGAAGCTGAGGATGAACTCCTCCGCAGTCTGGGCATACCGGGCGCGCTTGCCGCGGCCACCGGTCGCGCCGCCCTCGCGCTTCGCCGACTTCTTTCCTTTGGCCGGTGCCTTGACCTTGGCGGCCGCCTTGCCGCGGCCCTTGCCGGCCCCGCGGGTCTTGCCCTTGCGGCGGGTTCCCTTGCCTGCGGCTGCAGTGGAAGTGGAAGCCGCAGCCGCGCCGCGCTTGCGGCTCCCGCCCGACTCTAGAAGGTGCGACAGACCCACCTGACGGAAGGCCGCTTCGATCTCCGCTTCGCCGAGTTCGCGCAGCTGCAGCACGGCGAGGGTTTCACGATCGTCGAGATCAACGGCGCCGGCGCCGAGAGCACCCACATCTGGGATCGCCGCACCACGCTGCTGCAGGCCTGGCGCGACCTGATGCGCCAGTACCGCTGGCTCTACGAGATCGGCGCGGCCAACCGTGCGCGCGGCCACATGCCGATGTCGTGGGCCGAGTTCAGGGCGGCCTATCGGCGCGAGAAGGCGCTGACGCCGCTCTACCCGGCCACCGATTGACGCGCGGGCCGATGCGTCGCGCGACGTGCGGCGCGCCGTAAGGCACGGCGGTGTCGGCCGACTATCCCTACATGGACACCGCACTCACCCACGACCGCACGGCGGGGCGCCTCGGCACCGGGGCCGCGACGCGGCTGCTGGCCTTCAACGACGACGTGCTGGCGCAGGGCGCCGCACTCGCCGCGGCCCATGAAGCCCATGCCGCGGCGCCGTTCGACCCGCTGGTCGGCCCACACCTGCGCCACGTCA
>CALFML010000643.1 GCA_937879845.1 uncultured Myxococcales bacterium | reverse complement strand
CCGACCTTGCCATCAACAGCACTTACTGGCTCGGGACAGCGATTGGCGCAACCGCGACGCTGATCCTGCTCGATCCGCACTATCTGCCCCATGCCATCGGCTGGCGGCTGGTTTTCGCACTGGGGGCGCTTCTTGGCGGTGCCGTCGTGCTGGTTCGCCGGCACATTCCCGAGAGCCCGCGCTGGCTGCTCCTGCATGGACGCGTGGACCAGGCCTACGCAGTGATGGCGATGATCGAAAAAGACGTGGAGCGCAGTCTCGGCCAGACATTACCGCTGTGCAGCCACGCAACCCCGATCAGGGTAAAAGGAACGGTGCGGTTCTCTGAGATCATTCATACCTTGATGGTGCGGCACCGTAGGCGTTCTATCTTGGGACTGGCGCTCATGATCGCGCAGGCCTTTGCCTACAACGCCATCTTCTTCACCTACGCGCTCGTGCTCGCACGCTTCTACGGGGTTTCTGCCGATTCCGTCGGGCTATATCTGCTGCCGTTTGCGGCCGGCAATCTCCTGGGTCCGCTGCTGCTCGGCGGGCTCTTTGATTCGGTAGGCCGGCGCACGATGATCACGGCAACATATGCGATATCTGGGCTGCTCCTAATCCTGACCGGCTGGCTGTTTGCCCAGGGCGCGCTGACTGCGACTACCCAGACTGCGCTCTGGTCGGCCGTATTTTTCGTTGCGTCGGCCGCGGCCAGCTCCGCCTACCTGACGGTAAGTGAGCTGTTTCCGGTGGAACTCCGTGGCATGGCAATCGCACTGTTTTATGCTGTGGGTACAGCCGCGGGCGGCTTGCTTGCACCTGGACTCTTCAGCGCTCTGATTCAGAGCGGCAGCCGGAATCAAGTCTTTGCCGGATACATTCTGGGCGGGATGCTCATGCTTGGAGCCGCAGGCGTTGCTTTTGCGCTCGGGCTGTCTGTCGAGCGGCAGTCTCTGGAACATATCGCGGGTTTCGATTAAGCTGAGTCGCTTCACGGAATCAGCAGAAGGAAAAGACCATGAGTATGACTTTTATAGGACCCTCGGGTAGCTGCGAATTTCCATGGATTCAATACGCGCTCTTGCACGATAATATCGCCCATTATTTCGGGCAAAAAGGAAAAATAGAGGCTTTTTCTGAGCTGCATCGGGCCGGGGAAGCCCTGGGCGGCCGAGCTGTGACCGCCTCAGCGCTGCGGCTGCGCGAGGAGGTGTCGCGAGCCCGGGCGCTATGCCTGTTGACCGTGGACAAGCTTGCTATCAGCGACCGCACCAAGGATGTTCTCTTTTTGCATCTGATGCCCGCTCAGCCCCAGGAGCGGTCGACCCATATCGTCGGAGTCACCCTGCGGCTGCCTTGGAGCGGCGAAGAGCCAAAGTCGCTCGGCGATGTATTCGGAAATCTCGTTGAGAGCTTGCTTGCCATCACCCAGGGGGCGCAGGATACGGATATCGTGGAGGTCATAGACAGCTGAGATACGCTTTGAAAACGCCTTGGTGATCCTTTCCCGGACCTGGGGATGCCAGCCTTACGCGAGCGATACCGATGGATACGAGCACGGCTTGCGCTTATTCGATTCCGCTGTTTAGTAAAAGCATTTCTTTACGGTCAACATGTCTGGTTCGCTCTTAGTGTTGGCTGCTGTAGCTATGGATGAAGCCTTGGGGCTTATGATGGGAGAAAAGGGGGACCATGATGCATTTGATTTCCTAATATATATTGTGAATATTTCTTTATGGCGCACAGCAGGGTGAGAGCTAGAATCAATATTAACTTGGGGCCATGGTTCGCCAAGCGTTGCACCCATGTCTAGGCTGAGAGTGTGCTCCGAGATCCTTTAGGGAGAAGACCATGTCAGCGCGAAATTTTTCAGTTCAGATAATCTCCTTGCTCATTTTTTTTCAAGATGCCCATGCCGAGCCGGCCATTGGTCAGCCGACCTCTACGCCGCTATCGTCTCCGGCACTAAATTCTACTGAGGTCTCAGAACCTGCCGGAGACAGTCGATATTATTCCGACACTTTTCTTCCCTTACGCGACGATGTACGCGCATTCGAGCGCGATCCGGCCAACCGCTACACCTACTGCATCCGCAACGTCGCGACCTATGAGTGTCTAAACTATGGGAGTGATGGCTCCGTTCGGCGGCGCCAGCACCGCACGACCGTTCACGGCACCGGCTTTGCCTATCAGCACGATGGTGATGAGACCCGTCTTTTGACCAACGAGCATGTCGTCTACTGGCCTTATGTCACGGATGCGCAGCATCGCATAGACGATGTGCCTCTCGGCTGCAAGCTTGTGAAGCAGAAGCTGACCATCGTCGACAATGAAGAGGATGAGTACGATGGAGACGACATCATGCTTACACGCGTGGTCGACGATCGCACGCTGGATGCGGCGATTGTACGGGCCAAGGGCAAGCTCCGACTCCTACCGTACCGGGTAGGTCACTCAGCGGCCCTGAGTACGGGGGATGTGGTGATTGTTCGCGGCTTTCCGCTAGGAGTCTTCCAAGCTTACAACACCGGAAAAATCATCAATACGCTGGACGATGATCGGTATAAGCACTGGGACCATATCGACTTCATCGTCGATGCACAGCTCTCCGAGGGAAATTCTGGCAGCCCGGTGCTGGCTCTCAATCGCAAGACCGGTGAGTATGAGCTCGTCGGCGTATTCCACGCCAGCTACGAGCGCGCCAGCTCCTTGAATGCTGTTATCGCCATCGACCAGCTTCGCGAGCTGATGTTCCAGCTCAAGCGAGAACCCAAGCCGCAGCTCAAAATCGGAGCTGAGCTTTTGTCCGAAGCTGCGCAGCGCGCACGGTTACAAAAAGCGCTGGTGGATAAGGACTTCCTGCCTTATATCAGGTTGGGGTCATTGCTCGTTCGCATCCACTCGGTTAGCGACAGCCTGATTTTCGAAGTCTTCACCAAAAGCTTTCCTCTGGATGACTACCGCCTCGCGCTGCTCGTGGATAATCCCATCTCCGATGGCTGGGGAAAGCTTCAACAAGTGTGGTTTGGCAATTACCGAGGCTATCTTTCCTATGGCAGCTCAGAGTTGGACACCGATACGACTGGCACGCTCCAGCGCGTTCTCCAGCGCCTATACGCGCTATCCAGCTCGACCCTGGCCTATCGCGAGGCGACCACGCGGGTTCCCGATTCACGGCAAGAAGTAGAGCAGCGCACCGCCCTCCAGCGGACGTTGGCGCGAGCCGCGGCCCAGGACTCTGAGCTGGCGCAGCAGCTACTCGACCTAGCCGCAGAAAAATCTCCGACGGCTACAGCGCCTGGGATACCTCTGACCGAGATTTTTTTACCCAAACCGCCGCTCCCTGGCCCGGCGCTGACCGCAACTCCATCGGTGAAGTCCGAAAATATTCCACCTGGCGAAAAACCTCGCTGACCGTTTATCGCGACTGTCAGTTGGGACAAAGCCGGTGGAGAGGTCATAGACAGCCAAGATGCGCTTCGAAATCGCCTTCGTCCTCCTTTTTTCCGTCGCTACCGCCGTCGCGCTCGTCGCTCGCTGGCTCAAGGTCCCGTACACAGTGGCGTTGGTGCTCGCCGGTCTTGTGCTTGGGACCGTCCATGCATTTGACCCGCCGCATCTGACAAAGGATCTACTGTTCGCCCTTTTTCTACCCGGTTTGATATTCGAAGCAGCTTTCCACCTAGACTTTGAGAAATTCTGGCGTAACAAGCTGGCCATCAACGCGCTGGCGGTCCCCGGGGTCATCGCGTCCATCGCCCTTACCGCCCTGCTGCTTTTGCCAGCAGCCAAGGTCCTGCCTTCCATCTCTGGACTGCATCTGGAGCATGCGCTCGTCTTTTCTGCCCTCATTTCTGCTACAGATCCTATCGCCGTAGTCGCACTCTTTAAGCGCCTGGGTGCACCTAAGCGTCTGACGCTGCTTGTCGAGAGCGAGAGTCTCCTAAATGATGGAACCGCGGTGGTGCTATTCACCCTGGTGCTCGCATTTGTCAATGGCGAGCGGATGTCGCCACTGAGCGCGCTCCTTGACTTTCTGCGGGTCGTCGGTCTGGGCGCTTTGGTCGGTGGTGTAATCGCGTTTGTCGCGTCGCGGATCATCAAGCGACTCGACGATCCCATGATTGTAATTACGTTGATGACCATCGCCGCCTACGGCTCCTTTGTACTCGCCGAGTCCGTTCACGGGTCCGGTATCATCGCCACAGTAGCGGCCGGTATGGTATGCGGCAACTATGGTGCGCGCATCGGTATGTCGCCATCAACCCGGATCTCCATCGAGACATTCTGGGAGTACGTCGCCTTCGCTCTGAACTCGGTGGTCTTTTTGCTGATCGGCTTCGAGGTCCGCATCGAAGCACTCATGCATTCCTTTCCTGCCATCCTCGTCGCGTATCTTGCGGTCACCTTGGGCCGCACGGTCGTGGTGTTTCTGATTTCGCTACTGCTGCGACGCTCTGCCGAGCGCCTGCCCTGGTCCTGGAGTGCAATCCTCACCTGGGGCGGTCTCCGCGGCGGACTCTCGATGGTGCTCGTCCTCGCTCTGGCTTCAGACTTTCCGCTACGAAGTACCCTAGATCGGAAGAGCACACGTCTG
>CALFML010000642.1 GCA_937879845.1 uncultured Myxococcales bacterium | reverse complement strand
GCCGCGGCTGACGCCGCCGCCGGTGCTGAACTTGCGGGAGCCGCGGCTGACGCCGGCGATGGCCAAGCCGGAGGCGGAGCTGGCGGAAGCGGAGCCGGCCGGGACGATGCCGCCCCTTGCGCCCGTGCCGCGGGAGCTGCGGATCACCCCAGTGGTAGCGATGGAGCCGGCGCGGCTCGCGATGCAGTCGATATCCGAGCCGGGCCTGGCGCGGCTGACGCCGCCGCCCATACCCGAGGCGCGCGAGCGAAGGTTGACCCCCGCCGCGGCGATGAAAGAGGCGCATGCGGCGATGCCGCTACAGTCAGAATCGGCGCGACCTCTGCTGCAGCCCGGGCCGGCGGCGGGTGAGCCGCGATGGACGCCAGCGATGGCGGTAGAAGCGGACCCGGCCGCGATGTCGTCGATGTCGGATGATGCCCTGGAGTGGGTGACATCGGCGATTGTCGGCGATACCGCGGAGAACCAGAGCTTGCGGCAGCCGGTGCCGACGCCGGTGGCGATGCCGGAGCGACGAGCGGACTCGAGGACGCCGGCGGCAGTTGACGTCGCAGTTCCGGAAGGACATTTTGGCTCGCCGGCCGCCGAACCCGCGGCGGTGGGGGATCCGAGCGTCTCTTCGCCGGGGCATAACCTGGCGCGGCTGGCGCAGCGCCTGGCGGCGACGCGGCAGCCGCTGCCGTTTGTGGCCGCGCCGCTACCGAGCCTGGCGGTGGTTGCCTCGGCGGCGCCGGGAAGTCCGGAGACGGCGGGAGGGGGGCGGCCGCTGGGAACCAGCGGAGAGTCGGGAGCAGCGACGGCGACGGCGAGCCAAAGCTGGGTTGGCTCATTGCCAGAGCTGGAGCCGATTTCGATTCCGGACTTCGAGCTCATGATTGAGCACTCAGCACCGAGCTGGGCGCAGAGTCCCCCTCCCCAAAGCGCCGCGCCGGGCAGCGAGCTGCGCGCGAACAAGACCTTGCCGGTGCACCTGCGCGCGCAAAGCAAAGCCGCGGCGGCCGAGCTCGACCAGGCGGTGCACATCAGCGCGCCGGTGCCGCTGGAAGCGGAGGCGGCCTCGATCTCGCTGCCGCCGATCGAAATAGAGCCGCCACCTCCACCGCCTGTTTTGTTGCCGCCGCCGCCCGCCGCGGCGCGCGTGCGGTGGGGGAGAGCGGTGGCTTGGGTCGTCGCTGCAATGGCCCTGTTCAGCCTGGGCGTTGGTCTGTACTGGGTGCGTCAGGAGCTGGATCGCGGGATCAACGTGTCCGTACCACCGCCCGCCCCGCGCGCGCTGCCGGCGGCCAACCATCCTCAGCCCGCTCCTGCGGCGACGCCGCCCACAAGCGCGGCAGCAAAAGAGCCCGAGCCGGCCCTTTCCGCCCCCGTGGTGCCCACGGCTCCCGCGGACCCTTCGTCCGCCGCAGCGAGCAATCAGGCCGCTGCATCCGATCGGGTGAGCGGCGCGGCCAAACAGAGCGCCTCATCCGCCGTGGCGCCGGACCCGTCGCTGCCGCCCACACCGGGAGTAGCGACGGTGCAAAGTCCCGCCGCGGCGGCCGCAGGCACGGATGCGGCGACATCCCCGGCGGGTGCGGTAAGCCCGCCGCCGTCCGGCGAGTTCGCCGCGCTGCTTACCAAGGCGCGAGCGTTCGAACATCGCGGGGCGCTGACGCAGGCCTACCATGCGGTTCGCGGGGCCCAGCGCCTGCAGCCGCGCAGCGCGGAGGTCTTCGCCATCCTGGCTCAGCTCTCCCTGGATGAAGCCAATGCCGACAAGGCGGCCGGCTTGGCCAAGCGGGCTCTGAGCCTGAACAAGACCAACGCCGATGCCTACCTAGTCCTTGGTACCGTGGAGCAAGCGCGCTCGCACCCGGCCAAGGCGCGCGTCTACTTCAAAAAATACCTGGAGCTTGCCCCCACCGGCGATCGGGCGGTGGAAGTGCGGGCCGTACTTCGCCTGAGCCCACACTGAGCAGTCGCGGGGCGCGGGCAGCCGCCGGCGCATCCGCCGCCAGGGTAATTACACCGGCGGGTCTTTGAGTCCCAGTACGTCTTCCATGTCGTAGACCCCCGGGGCCGGCACACCGAGCGGCTGGTCTTTAGTGCCCGGCCGCAGCCCCAAGAGCCAGCGGGCGGCGCGCAGCGCGCCGTGAGCGAAGACCTCGCGCGAGGTCGCCCGGTGTATGAGCTCGATGCGCTCGCCGCTGCCGAGCAGCAAGGCGGTGTGCTCGCCCACCACGTCGCCGCCGCGCGCGGCCAGCACCCCAAGCTCCGCCGGCTCGCGCGGACCGACCTGGCCAGTGCGACCGTGGCACTGCGACACCGCCGCCGGGGCCCGCGCCGACTTTATCGCCTCCGCCAAGAGCAGCGCCGTGCCGGAGGGTGCATCGCGCTTGTGGCGGTGATGGAGCTCGATGATCTCGGCGTCGTAGTCATGCAGCGCTGCGCTGGCGCGGCGCAGAAGCCCGAGCAGGACGGTGACGCCCGGCGACATGTTCGCCGAATGGACGATCGGGATATGCCGAGCCGCTTCGCCGATGGCGGCGAGCGCCGCCGGATGCAAGCCGGTGGTGCCGATGACCAGCGGCACGCGCGCCGCGGCGGCGACGCCGGCGAGCAGCTCGGTCGCGGCGGGGGTGGAAAAGTCGATCACGACGTCGCACAGGGACAGCGCCAGGTCGCTGCTCAGCTCGATCCCGGCGGCCGCGGTGCCGCACAGCGTGCCCACATCATGTCCAAGCTGCGGGCAGCGGCTCGACTCGATCGCCGCCGCAAGGACCAGATCCGGCGCCTTTTCCGCCGCCGCCTCATCGGCCGGCGGCGTCAGCAAGCTGCGCACCAGCATCTGCCCCATGCGCCCGAGCGCCCCGCACACGCCGACCCGCAGCGGCGCGGGCTGGCGCGGGATCTTGCGGGTGTAGCGCAGCTCTTCGGCCTCATCGCCCGGACCGCCCTTGCCCGCGGTGACGGCAGAGGGTTCGCCGCTCATCGCAAAAGTCCCAGCTCGCCAAGGAGCGCCCGCAGCTTGGCTTGTCCGCCGGCGGTCATCGGCACGAGCGGCAGACGCAGCACGTTGTCGCTCTGGCCAAGCAGGTGCAGCGCCGCTTTGGCCGGAATCGGGTTCGGCTCGGAGAACAGCAGATCGGCGAGCGGGACGAAGCGCTCGTGGGCGCGCTGCGCTTTTTGGTAATCGCCGGCGCGGAAGGCCTGGTAGACCGCGACGGTGAGGGCCGGCGCGACGTTGCTGACCACCGACACGCTGCCGCGCGCGCCGACGCAGTACAGGGGATAGTTGAGCGCGTCCTCACCGGAAAAGAGCGCCAGCCGATCGCCGAGCATCCGCGCAAGCTGCTGCGTGCGGACGACCGAGCCGCTTGCCTCCTTGAGCGCGACGACCTGCGGCAGCTCGCACAGGCGGGCCACGGTGTCGGGCAGCAGGTCGCAGCCGGTGCGCGCCGGCACGTTGTAGAGCATGATCGGCTGCCCGAGCCGACCGAGCGCCGAGAAGTGCTGAAACAGCCCCTCTTGGCTCGGTCGGTTGTAGTACGGCGTGACCGCGAGCAGCCCATCGGCGCCTTGGGCAATAGCCGCCTTGCCGAGCTCCACCGAGTGGGCGGTGCTCGGCGAACCGACCCCGGCGAGCACCGGCACCCGGCCCGCCGCCGCTTCGACCACGACGCGGATGACCCGCGCCTGCTCCGCCGGGGTCATGGTCGCGGCCTCACCGGTGGTGCCGCAGGCCACGAGCCCGGCGATGCCGGCGCCGATCTGCGCCTCGCACAGCGCCGAGAGCGCCGCTTCATCTACCAAAGGCGCGTCGCTGCCGGCGCGCATCGGGGTGCATAAGGCGGTGTAGACACCGACAAACGGCGCGCGTGCTTGGGACATCGCTTCCTCGCGGGAGGGGTTTACTTCTTTTTATTACGCTTGCGCGCTTCTTTGGCCAGCTTGCGCTTGGCCTTCTCACGCCGCTTGTCGACGTTGGCGCGCGGCGCCGAGTGCCGCATCTCCGCCTGCTGCATGCCCGCCGCGTTCATGATCGCGCCCAGATCCATGCCGGCGAACTGCTTGATCTTGGAGATCGTCCGCAGCCCCGGAATCTTACCGAGGAGCCCCGCCTGCGCCCCCATGGTCAGCATCATCTGCCGCATGAGCGCGAACTTGTGCAGGAGCTCCATCACCTCCGCCTCTTTGCGGCCGGAGCCGCGGGCGACGCGGCGGATGCGCGCCTCACAGTAGTGGGCGACGCGGCGCCGGCCTTTGACCTGGCCGCCGGAGATGACCTGCTCCCAGGAGGTCTCGATGAAGCGCTCGGGGTAGCGGCGCTCGTGCAGGGTCATGGAGCTTATCATCGCCTTGATCTTGATAAGCTCGCCGTCGTCGATGTTGGCCCCTTCGGGGAGCTGCATGCCGAACAGCGGCATCTTCTGTAGGATGTCCTTCAAGGACCCCATCTGCTGGATGACGCTTATCTGTTCAAGGAAGTCCTGCATGTCGAACTTCCCTTTGAGCATACGCATCGCGTCCTGCTCAGCCTTCTGGGTGTCGACGACCTGCTCGAAGTCCTTCATCAGGCCAACGATGTCGCCCATGCCCAGGA
>CALFML010000641.1 GCA_937879845.1 uncultured Myxococcales bacterium | reverse complement strand
CGCGCGGCCGTCCGAACGCCAGGGCGGGGCGCAGGCCGGCCCGCAGCAGCACGTGCACCTCGCCGGCGGCATCGCGGTGCCACAGGGCGACCACCACCGCGTCGGTGCCGTGGCGCGGGCGGTCGACGAGCTCGCAGAAGTAGGGGCGCGAGCGGCTGCCGTCGGCGCGTACATTGCGCAGGTGGACGCGGCGCACCCGCAGGTAGCCGTCGCCGCCGAACGCCTCTTCGGCGAAGGACTCATAGGCAACGACGGCATCGGGACTGGCCGGGCCGCGTTGACCGAGCGGGTCGGGAGCGGCGAGCGGGCCAGCCGGAGCAGCCGGAGCAGCCGAAGCAGCCGGAATGGGCGAGTCGGGAGGGGTCATGCCGGCAGTGTACACCCGGGAGCCGGGGCGCTACCCTACCAGGGATGACCCCAGCGCCGCCCGAGCTCAAGTTGCCGCCTGGACCGCCGCCGGTCCGCCGCACCCCGTGGGAACTTTACCGCTACCTGCGCGAGTTCCAGCGCGACCCGGCGGCGTTCGTCGCCCGCCGCTTCGCCGAGTACGGCGACATGTACTACGCGCCGCTCGGTCCCACCCGCCTCTACGTGACCCGGCACCCGGACCACATCCGCGAGGTGCTGATCGATAAGGGCAGCAGCTTCAAAAAGACCGAGGCCGGCAACGCCGCCCGCCACCTGCGCCGCTTCCTCGGCAACGGCCTGCTGCTCAGCAACGGTGAGCTGTGGCGGCGGCAGCGGCGCATGATAAACCCCGCCCTGCACCGCCAAAAGGTCCAGGGCTACGCGGCGACCATGGTCGACAACACCCGCCGCATGCTGGAGGCCTGGCGCGCCGGCGCGGTCGTCGAGCTTAGCAGCGAGATGATGCAGCTCACCCTGGCGATCGTGACCCAATCGCTGTTCGACTACGGCGTAGGCGGACGGTCGAGCGACGTGATGCAGGCCATGGACGCATTCCGCACCGTGGCGACCACGCCGGTGTTCCTGCCGTCGTGGCTGCCGCTGCCGAGCGAGCTGCGCACCCGCCGGGCGCTGGCGCTGGTGGACGGCATCATCTACCGCATGATCGACGAGCGGCGGGCGCTTGGCGAGGCCGAGCTGCACAAGCGCAGCGACCTGCTATCGGCGCTGATCCTGGCCACGGACGACGAAGACGCGGCGTCCGCGGGCGAGCGCGGCCAGGGCATGACGCGCCAGCTCCTGCGCGACGAGCTGCTCACCCTGTTTCTCGCCGGGCATGAGACGACCTCGCACGCGCTGTCATGGACGTTCTACTTGCTCTCGCAGCATCCGCAGATCGAGGCGCAGCTGCACGCCGAGCTCGATGCGGTGCTCGGCGGCAGCCCGCCGACGATGGAGCACTTGCGCGCCCTGCCGTTTACGGAGATGGTGCTAAACGAGGCGATGCGGCTGTATCCGCCGGCACCGGTGGTCTCGCGCACCGCGATCGAGGACACCGAGGTCGGCGGCTACGTCATCCCCGCCGGGGCCGAGGTCATCATCTGGCTCTACTGGACGCACCACGACCCGCGCTTTTTCCCCGAGCCGCAAGCCTTCCGGCCGGAGCGCTTCGCCCAAGGCATCCCGGCCGCGGTCCGCGGCGCCTTTCTGCCCTTCGGCGGCGGCAGCCGGCTGTGCATCGGCAAGGAGTTCGCGCTCATGGAAGCCCGCCTGGTGCTGGCGACCGTGGCGCAGCGCTTCAGTCTGAAGCTCGAACCCGGCCAGGATATCGCCCCCCGGTTCGCCGTGACCCTGTCGCCGCGCAACGGCATGCGGATGCGCCTGGTCCCGCGCGCCGGCGGCCAGGCGGCAGCGCCGGCCTAGCCAGCGGCAGCTCGGCTAGCCAGCGGTAGCTCGGCACAGCCAGCGGCAGCTCGGCACAGCCAGCGGCAGCTCAGCTAGTCAGCGCCTCATGGCACAGCCAGCGGTAGCTCGGCACAGCCAGCGGTAGCTCGGCTAGCCAGCGCCGTGCGGCACAGCCAGCGGTAGCTCGGCTAGCCAGCGCCGTGCGGCACAGCCAGCGGCAGCTCGGCTAGCCAGCGCCGTGCGACACAGCCAGCGGCAGCTCGGCTAGCCAGCGCGCTCGGGCGGACGACGGGTTACTTTCCGTGCGGCTCGGAGCTGCTCTTGTCGGCGGGCGCCGCGGCGGCGGTCGCGGCGCTTTTGGGCGGCGGCTGGGTCAAGCGATCTCCGCTGAGCGGGAGGACATCGCTGCGCGCCGCGCCGTCTTTCTGGACCCCGCTGAAATAGGCCGGCAGGCTCGCCGCGTGCGAGACCAGCGGGCCGTCGGTCAGCTGAAAATGCAGGTGCGGCACCGTCGAGTTGCCGGAGTTGCCGCACTTGGCCACCACCTGCCCGCGGCTGAGCTTGTCGCCGACCCGCACCTGCATCGAGCCGGTCTGCAGGTGGCACAGGTGCGCATACTCGCCGTTGCCCAGGCTTATGACGACGCTGTTGCCGAGCCGGTAATAGAAATCGACCTGGCCCGGCGTGTTGTCGGGGATGCCATCGACGACCATCACCACCGTGCCGTCGGCCGGCGCGAGAACGTCCTGGCCGTAGGCGAAGTAGTCGGTGTTCTGCCGGCCGCGGTCGCGGTAGGAGCGGCGCTTGCCGGGCTCGACTTCCTGGGTGATGTAAAAGTCGATGGCGAAGCGCTGGTTGGCGTTGAGGTAGTGGCCGTTGCCGGGGCCCGGGCTGGCGTTGCTGACCGTCCACGTACCGTAAAACGGCAGGTACAGCGGGGTGCGCGGCTTGTAGTTGTCGTAGCGGTCGTAGCGCTTCTTGGTCGCCGCGATGATCTCGCTGCCGACGGCGGCGCCGGAGACGTTGCCGTTGTGATCGATGGCGACGCGGATCGGCAGGAGGCTGCCGTCTTTGTAACGGGCGGTGAAAAAGAAGGTCTGGAGCTCCGAACCGGTGAAGGTGACAAGGTGCTGCTCGACCTCTTTGGCGGCGCCGTGCAGCTCGTTGTAGGACTGGACGGTGGCGCGCAGGCTTGACCAGTCGGGGCGGCGGCCGCCTTCTTCCTCGTGCATGTGGCGCGCCTCGTCGTAGCGACCGGCGGCGAGGAGCTGGGCATAGCGGCGGGCGATCGCCTGGGTGTGGTTCTGCGACTCCAGCACGATGTCGGTAAGGACGGTCTTTAGCGCCTTGGGGGGCTTTTGGCGCTTGCCCTTTCCTGGGGCGCCCGGGGGGTTGGCGGCGGCGGCGGGCTGCTCCTCTTTGATCTGCGGGATCGGCGCGGGCGCGGGGGTCGCCTCTTTCGCGGCCGCACCGGAGGCCGCCGCATCCGCTTTGCTGCCGGCATCGGGCACCGCAGACGGCGGCACGCTCGGCTCGGCGGCCGCCGCGCCGGGAGCGGCACTGCTCGTCCCGGAATCGGGGACGGCCGACCGCGGGCTGCTGGGCTCGGCCGGCGTGGGGACAACGGCGGACGGCGTGCTCGTACCCGGCGGCAAGCTGGCAAGCGACGGGGCGCTGGCGACTAGGACCTTACTACCGCTCGGCGCCGTGGCCGTCGTCGTCGTCGTCGTCGTCGTGGCCGTGGCCGTGGCGTGTAAAGTCGCCGCGCCCGCAGCCGCCAGCGCGCCGCCGGCATCACTCCGCTGCCGGGTCGCGCGCGCCGCAGAAGCAGGAGCGGCGGCACCGACCGCGGTCAGGCTCGCCGCCCATACCAGCGTCCGCCACGTCCCGAGCCGCTTGCCTCGCACCCCGGGCACATAAGGCGCACCCCGGGCGCCCTGGGCACGATCAGCGCCGCGGGCTATGACACTGCCCCCGTACATCCGAGCTGCCGCCTATCTTGCCACAGTTTCGCCGCGCGGATCCCGCCGCCCCGCCGCAGCCCCGGCGGCTCCGCCGCGCAGCGCCCGCCTGGCCAGCTTGAATGTCCGGCCCAAATGTCCGGCCCAAATGTCCGCTCATGAACTTGATCCGGACCTCAGACCTATCGAGTTCCCCATCTGAGCGTCATCCGGAGACCGGCTGCAGGCCGCCTGCGACAGGCCGCAAGCCGGGTGTAAACGCGGCGCCGTTGACACGCCCCGGCCTTGGTCGCCATACTCCGCGCTATGTTCCCCGGGCTTACCGGCAGTGACTTTGAGTGTTACGAGCCACGGAAGTGGAAGAGCAACGTCTACAACCGCGAGCGCATGGAGGTGCGGCAGAAGCTCCTTGCGGTCGCCCGGCAGTGCTCGGCGCAGCTATGCGGCAGCGACGGCGCGCCGCTTTTCATCGAGGCCTCGGTCGAGCATCCGGCGCTGTGGAATCACAAGCAGGTCGACACGCAGAGCGTCTACTTCTCGCGCACCGAAGCGGCGCGCAAGGAGCTTGACGGCTTTATCGATCGGCAAAAGCCGATCGCTTCGCTGCTCGACGATCCGACGCCGCAGCGCAACCACCTGTTTCTCGCCGTCACCATCAGCCATGACGCGCTGGAGGCC
Source organism: uncultured Myxococcales bacterium (assembly GCA_937879845.1). Classification (GTDB taxonomy): domain Bacteria; phylum Myxococcota_A; class Polyangia; order Palsa-1104; family JAEUJZ01; genus CALFML01. Next base: position 11,534 of record CALFML010000641.1, on the reverse strand, counting down.
TCGCTCAAGCTGCATCCCGACGCCAGCGTCGATCGGCAAAACCTTGAGCACAAGCTCCACGAGCACTACGAGTCCGAGCGCTTCCTCGGTCTGCTCGCCGAGCTGCCGCCGGCCTTCCGGGTCGGCGTCACCCCGGAGCTGCGCGAGGTCACCGGCGTCGACTCCGAAGCGCTGCATGAGATCATCACCGCCCTGCCGCCCGGCCATACGATTAGCGGCAGCGGATCGGGCGGGGCCCCGGCGCCGCTCGCCCTCGGGCTGCCGGGACAGCCGGTGCCGCCGCCGCGCATGTTCTACATCGGCAGGAGCCTTGAGCGCGGCGCCGTCCTCGGGCTGTCCGCCGCCGAGCAGGAAGCGTGGGTGCGGACGACGCTGGGCCAGCTCTTGCCGCTTTACCGCTTCATCGTGTGGTCGCGCGAAAACGACTTCGTGTCGATGCGCCAGGTCTTAGACAAAGAGCGCACGGTGCGGCGCCAGAAGGGCCTGCACAAAAACGATCGCGTGCGCATAATCCGCGGCATGCTCACCGGCAAGGACGGCCTCGTGCAAGAGGTCGAGGCCAAGGGGCAGCTCAAGGTCTTGGTGGGTAAGATGGTGATCAAGATCGACGCCGCCGACGTGGAAAGACCGGATGCATGAGACCCTGGAGCAGCTGAGTCGCGCTCCGCTTTATAAGCGCATCGCGGCGCTCGTCCTGTTTTTCGCGCTGCTCGTAGGATTTCGCCATCTGGCGCTGCTCTTTGTCGCTTTCGTCGTTCTGGCGCGCGGGCTCGGGTATCTGGGGGCGCGGGTCGGCGCCCTCACCGGGCAGTCGGAGCGGCGCGGCTTCCTGGCGGTGCTGCTCATCCTGCTCGGGCTCCTGGGGCTCGGCGTCTGGGGGGCGGTGCACGCCGGCGGCCGCTTCTACCAGCAGGTCATCGAGCTCGGCGAGGGCCGGCCGCTCATGGAGCTGGTCCAGGCGATGCAGGACGACATGCTCCGCCGGCTGCCGTCCTGGCTGCCGCTGGAGGGGCTCAAGCACAAGGCGCCGGAGATCTTCGCCCCGGCGATGACCTACCTGCGCGCGACCGGACGGACGCTGCTGGAGCTTCTCATCGGCCTGATCCTGGCGATGATTTACCTGCTCGATCGGGCGCCGGTGGATGAGCTGTTGCGCTCCGCCGCCCAAGAGAGCGTCGCCGGCCACCTCCGCCGCTACTTCGGCTACGTCGCCGAGGCGATCGTCATCACCATCACGCTGCAGGTCCTGGTTGCGCTCATAAACACGCTGCTGACGCTCCTTGTGCTGCTGGGGCTCGGGCTGCCGCACAAGGTGGCGTTTTCGGTGCTCATCTTTGTCTGCAGCCTGGTGCCGGTGATCGGCAACCTGGTCTCGGGGGCGGTGCTCATCGTCGCCAGCTATCTCTACAAGGGTCCTATCGGGGTGGCGATCTTCGTCGTGACGACCTTCGGCCTCCATAAGATCGAGGCGTACTTCCTCAACCCGCGGCTGGCGGCGCGGCATGTGCAGCTGCCGGCGCTGGTGCTGATCATCTCGCTCATCTTGTTTGAGCACATGTTCGGGATCATCGGGCTGTTCCTGTCGTTCCCGGCGCTGTACGTCGGTCTCAACGTAGCGCGCGATCTGCGGCGGGCCCTGCGCCACCCGAGCGGTCATCCGGTCGAGCCGCTCACCCCGGCCGACAGTCCGGAAATCCTCGAAGAGGCCGAGCCGCCCGTGGCCGCCGCCTCAAGCGCCGCCGCTCCGCGCGCGGCCGCCAAGGCAGCCAAGCGCCCCGCATCCCGCTCCAAGACCGGCCGCCGGTAACGATCCGCCGCAGCGGCTGCGCCGCCGACCTTGGCGAACGCAGTCCGACTGCCGGTAACGATCCGCCGTAACGGCTGCGCCGCCGACCTTGGCGAACGCGGCAAAGGGCCAGCGGCAGCGCCACTTCAGCATCACAGCACGCTTTGATGGTCGGGCCTATACGTCAGACTGCGCCAAGTTGGACTGCGCCAGTTTGGTGCAGGCTACTTTCTACTACTGATCCAGTTTGGATCAGCAGATGGCATTTTCGCCTCAGGTCTACTGGCTCGACCAAAACCTCTCCGACGAAAGCCCGCGTAGTTTCAGGATCTTGCCGAGGGGCGCGGCTTGTCCCCAGCGCGTCGTCGCATTGGCACATCCGCTGCAATGACTCGAGCTGAACGCCAGCGAGCGTCAGAAGCGAGGCAAACATCATGGCCGTCTCGAAAAAAATCTCCAGCGAATCCGAATCAGGCCAGGCGGGCAGCCGCGCGGATGTCTTCACCGTCAACTTCTTCGGCGTCCGCGGCTCGATTGCCACCCCCGGACCCGACACCGTGGAGGTCGGTGGTAACACCTCCTGCGTCGAGATAAAGTGCGGCGACCGCCACTTGGTCTTTGACACCGGCACCGGCATGCGCCTGCTCGGTCAGCGCTTTCTGCGCGAGCGCAAGCGGGTCAAGATGTCGGTCTTTTACAGCCACATGCACTGGGATCACGTGCAGGGGCTGCCCTTTTTCACGCCGCTTTACATTCCGGGCACCGAGCTCGATTTCCACGGGCCCCAGGGGTTGTCGCAGGCGCTGGCGGCGCAGATGAGCGACCCGGGATTTCCGGTGCGGCTGGGCGATGTGCCGGCCAAGCTCGGCTTCCGCGAGCTGTCCGAAGGCATGGTCGTCGAGCTCGGTGCGGATCTGACCATCACCTGCGCCAAGCTGAATCATCCCGGCGGCGTGCTCGCCTACCGAATTCAGTACAAGGACCGGGCCGTGGTCTACGCCACCGACACCGAGCACTATAGCTGCCCCGATCCCAAGCTCGTGCGGCTGGCCCAGGGGGCGGATCTGCTCATCTATGACGCGCAGTACGATGACGATGAGTACGCGGGTCGCCAAGGGGCGCCGCGCACCGGCTGGGGCCACTCGACCTTTTCCGAAGGGGTGCGCGTCGCCGACGCCGCCGGCGTGCGGCAGCTCGGTCTTTACCACCACGACCCCGCGCACACCGATGCCCATGTCCGCGACATCGAAAAAGCGGCGCAGCGGCTGCGCCCGGGCACGTTCGCTTGCCGGGAAGGGAGGTCCATCGCGGTGGCAAAGACCGTCCGCGCCGACGAGGATTCCAGCGGCGGCGCGGGCGATGACAGCCGGCGCAGCGCGGATCCCGAGTCTGCGGCCGCGGTCGCCGCAGCGGCTGGTCCGGCAAGCCCGGCCGAAAACGCCGCTTCTGACTCGGCGGCCACCGGCAAAGTCGCGGCGTGACCGGCTTTTTGTTACCGTTGCAAGGAATGCCCAAAGACAACCGGCTGGCCGCGGGAGCCCCCAAAGATGGTGCCGATGAGGGCATTATCGACGGCAGCTCGGATCGGCGGTCGGTGCTGCTGGCGCTTTTGGAGCTGGTCCGCACGGAGGTGGATCTGGACTCGCTCCTGCGCCGCGTCGTCGATCTGGTCGGGCAGGCGATGGCGGCGGATCGGGCGACGCTGTTCATGATCGATCACCAGACCGGGGAGCTGGTCTCGCGCGCCGCCCACCTGCCGGAGCTGCCGGAGATCCGGCTGCAGAAAGGCCAGGGCATCGTCGGCTACGTCGCGCAGACGCAGAAGCCGGTGAACATCCCGCACGCCGACGACCACCCGCGGTTTGCCGCCGGCATCGACAAGCTCACCGGCTATAAGACGATGACGGTGCTGGCGGTGCCGGTGCTGGGACCGCGGCGCAGCGAAGCGCCCGAGGGCGGCGGCGAGGGTCTGGCCGATCCGGAGGGCGGCCGCAGCGACCAGCGCGAGCTGCTCGGGGTGATCGAGGTCCTAAACAAGAAGCAGGGCATCTTCAACGATGCCGACCGCGCGCTGCTCATCGATCTTGCCGACGAAGTCGCCACCGTGCTGCAGGCGACGACGCTGCCGCAGCGGCTCATCGGCCAGAACCCGGAGCGCTACCACCGCATCATCGGCAGCTCGCCGCTCATGCAGCGGGTCTACGACATCATCGCCCGCGCCGCCGCGACCACCGCGACGGTGCTGGTGTGCGGGGAGTCGGGCACCGGCAAGGAGCTGGCGGCGCGCGCCATCCACTACAACTCGCAGCGGCGGCGCGGACCGTTTATAAAGATCGACTGCACCAGCATTCCCGAAGGGCTGATGGAGTCGGAGCTGTTCGGCCATGAGCGCGGCGCCTTCACCGGGGCGGAGCAGCGCGTCCTGGGCAAGGCGGAGCTGGCCACCGGCGGAACCCTATTTCTGGATGAGATAGGAGATCTCAAAAGCAGCCTGCAGGGCAAGCTGCTGCGCCTTTTGCAGGACCGCGAGTTCGAGCGCGTGGGCGGCCGCAAGACCATCGCCGTGGACGTCCGCATCGTCGCCGCCACCAACCGCGACCTGCAGGCGCTGGCGCAGAGCGGCCAGTTCCGCGCCGATCTGTACTACCGGCTCAAGGTCATCGAGCTGGTCTTGCCGTCCCTGCGCGCCCGCGGCAGCGAAGACATCGAGCGCTTGGCGCTGCACTTTGTCGATCTGTACGCCCACCGCCACAAAAAGCCGGTGCGCGGCCTGCATCCGGAGGCGCTGGTCCGCCTGCGCGGGCACAGCTGGCCGGGCAACATCCGCGAGCTGGAGCACTGCATCGAGAGCGCCGTCGCCCTCTGCGCCGGCACCGAGCTTACCGCGGCGGATCTGCCGCTGCCGATGACGACGCCCGCGGCGGGACCGCCGCCCTCGGCAATATCCGCGCGCTCCCTGCGCAGCAGCCCACAGCTGGCGCCGTCCGCCCGCTCCGCCGGCGAACCGAGCGGCGAGCTGGCCGTGCCGCTGCCGCCGCCGTCCGCCGGCGGCCTGCACCTTCCCGAGGGCCTGACCCTGGAGGAGGTCGAGCAGCGCTATCTCGCCTACACCATCGCCCGCCACAGCGGCAATCGCTCGGAGGCGGCGCGGGCGCTCGGCATCGGCCGCAACACCCTCCTGCGCAAGCTGCGCGAGACCCAGAACGACACCTGAACGCCACCCGAGCGCGTAACGGAACGCGTAACGAAACGCGTAACAGAACGCCTAACGGAACCCCCGCTCCCGCGGCGCGCTCAGTCGTTGGCGCGGTGCCCGGTCCAGCTGTCGAAAGCCGGGCCGATGCGCCGCGGGCCGCTGCTCGGCTGATTCTCCTGTTCGCTGTACAGGATGATGTACGTCGCGCTGCGCCATCGCGCAAAGTCCAGTCCATCTTGGGCCGCGAACACCCGATCGCGCCAGGTTCCGGAGTTGAGGTACACATCGGCGTAGCGCGGATCGCCGCCGGGCTTGCGCCGGCGCGGCAGCGCGTGCTCCAGCGGCTCATGCGTGTGGCCGTAGACGACAAAGCGCATGCCGCCCGGGTACTGCGACGGCAGCTGCGGCTCCCGGCTGGCCCCGAGCGCCAGCGAATCGACCGGCCGCACGAGCGCCGCCAGCCGATCCCACATGCCGAGCACCCGCGCCACCGTGCGCGGGCTGGTGTGGCTCAGCGCGAGCAGCGCCAGATCGATCTGCTCCGGCACTTCGCACCCCAGGTGGTTATGCAGATCGCGCCAGGCCTGATAAAACGGCATGTCTTCGAACGCGGCGCTAAGCTCGCGCAGCGCGGCGCCCATGAGCTCTCGCAAAAGAGCCTGCTGGAGCTCGCTGAGCGCCAGCTGCTCGGCGGCGCTGCCCTGGTTTTGCGCCAGACGCTCGGTCTCATAGAACACCCAGCGGAAGGCCGCCATCGTCGGGCGCACGTCTTCGATGCGCTGAATTCGCTCGACGATGCCGGCGGCTTGTTCAGGAGAAAACTTGCCGGATTCGTGCAGGAGCTTGCGGATGTTGCGGGTAAAGCCGACGACAAGCTCGGTGGTGATGGGATCGCCGATCGGCACCGGCAGGTAGTCCGCGGTGGTAAGCTCCGTGGTGAGTCCCTGGGTCGCCCCGGTCTTGTGATGGCGCTCGAAGTTCCACGGATCGTGCTCATGGCCGTGGCGGGCGAGCAGGCCGTAGCGCGGCATCATCAGGTGGTGGGTGAAGATGCCGGCGGCGGCGGGCTCGTCAGTGATTCCCAGCGCCTGCTGGGTGAGCCGGCGGACTTCGGGGTCGCAGAGGTACAGGCGATCGTGGTTGCCGGGAATGAACACCCGGTGCACGGGGATGCCGGGGGGCGGCGCCAGGTTCGGGTCCGGCTCATAGTCGGCGGTGGCAGCGGGGCTGCGACCGGCCAGCAGCTCGAGCGCGGCGCGGTTCTGAACGATGATGTTCTGGGTGATCTTGCGGGCGTGCCGGCGCGCCGCGCTCGGCATCACGTAACCGTCGTCGAGCGCCCGCGGGTCGCCCCACGGCCGCTCCGGCAGCGGCACCTCCAGCCACGCCTCGCTGCGCAGGGTGTCGAAGATGTCGCCGAGCAGCACCAGGTAGAGCTCTCGCACTCCCTTGCGCGCCGCCTGCCGGTAGACATCGCGGAGCAGGAGCTCGATGCCGCGCGGGTTGACGTTCCAGTTGGCCGGCACCGCGGTGCCGTCACTGAAGTGAAAATCCGAGACGATGACTAGCATGTGAGCCGCCGCTCCGGCCAGGCCGGAGCCAATATCTAACAGTCTACCCCGGTTACGCCCGCGCAGCGAGGCGGGCCGCCCTAAACGCGGCCCGCCGGCTCCGGCCCGCAGAGGACGGCGAGAAACTCCTCCCCGTAGCGCTCAAGCTTGGCTTTGCCGACGCCGGAGATGCGGGCCAGCGCGACCAGATCGCGCGGCATCTGCTGCGCCATCTCCCGCAGAGTGGTGTCGTGAAAAATGATGTAGGGCGGCACGCCTTGGCGCTGCGCCAGCTCGCGGCGTTTGCTGCGCAGCGCTTCGAACAGGGTCTCATTGCCGTCCGGCGCCGCGGTGCGCCCCGCCCGCTCACGCGACCGCGCCGCTTTATCCCCATTGCGGCCGCGGCCGGACGGCGCCAGGGTGTCGCGGCGCAGCTCCACCGCGGCCTGCCCGCGCAGCACCGGCCAGCTGCGCTCACCGAGCAAGATGCTGCCGTGTCCGGCGACATCGACCGTCAGGAAGCCGGCGGCGATAAGCTGCCGCAGCACCGAGTGCCAGCTCGCCTTGTCAAGCTCGCTGCCGACCCCGAAGGTCTTTAGTTGATGGTGGCCGTTGCGCTCGATCCGCTCGTTCGCGTGGCCGGTCAGGACATCGATGAGGTAGGCGGCGCCAAACTGCTGGCCGGTGCGGTACACCGCCGACAGAGCCTTTTGCGCCACCAGCGTTCCGTCGAAGCGCTCCGGCGGATGGAGGCAGTTGTCGCAGAAGCCGCAGGCCCCCGGATGCGTGTCGCCGAAGTAGCCGAGCAGCACCTGCCGGCGGCAGTGCGTCGTCTCACAGTAGCCGAGCAGGGCATCGAGCTTGCGCTGCTCCACCCGCCGGTGCAGCTCGTCGGCCTGCGATGACAGGAGCAGCTGCCGCCGCATCACCACATCGGCCAGACCGTACGTCATAAGCAGGTTGGCCGGCTGCCCGTCGCGTCCCGCGCGTCCGGTTTCTTGATAGTAGGCCTCGATGCTGCTTGGCAGATCCAGGTGCGCGACGAAGCGCACGTCCGGCTTGTCGATGCCCATGCCGAAGGCGATGGTGGCTACCATGATCAGGCCGTCCTCGCGCAGGAAGCGCTCCTGGTGGCGCTTGCGGACCTCGGCATCGAGGCCGGCGTGGTAGGGCAAGGCGTTGTAACCGCGCTCCTGCAGAAACTCCGCGGTCTCTTCGACCCGCCGCCGCGACAGGCAGTAGACGATGCCACTGGCGCCGGCGCTGTCGCTTGCCTGCTGCGCCCGCAAAAAACCCGTCAGCTGGGTCCGCGGGTTGTGCTTGATCGTCACCGAGTAGTAGAGGTTTGGCCGATCGAACCCGCCGGTGAACACCCGCGCGCCGCCAAGCCGGAGGCGCTCCAAGATGTCGCGCCGGGTGACCTCATCGGCGGTCGCCGTGAGCGCGATGCGCGGCACGCCGGGAAAGCGCTGACTGAGCACGCCGAGCTCGAGATACTCGGGCCGGAAGTCGTGGCCCCACTGCGACACGCAGTGGGCTTCATCGATCGCAAACAGCGACAGCTGCACCGCCGCCAAGAGCTCCAGGCAGCGCGGGGTGAGCAGCCGCTCCGGCGCGACATACAGAAGATCCAGCGCCCCGCGCCGGGCGTCGGCCTCCACCCGCGCCGCCTCCGCCGGTCCCAGGGTGGAGTTCAGGTACGCCGCGCGCACCCCGAGCTCCCGCAGCGCTGTGACCTGATCCTGCATGAGCGCGATGAGCGGCGACACCACAAGCCCCACCCCAGGCCGCAACAGCGCCGGCAGCTGATAACACAGCGACTTGCCCGAGCCGGTCGGCATGAGCACGAACGCATCGCCGCCCCGCGCCACGTGCTCGATGATGTCCTCCTGCTGGCCGCGAAACGACGCGAAGCCGTAGACGGCGCGCAGGAGGTCGCGCGCGCTCGGGCCGGCGCCGGATCTGGGCGCGGTGGCGCCGTTGCGCTCCGGAAACAGGGCGGGCTGCGGCTCAGCCAACGCAGCCTCCCTCCGGGCGCGGCAGAAATCCTTGGCCTTGCTGGGAGCTGCGGTCGTCCGGACCGGACGTTCGCTTCCGGAATCCGGACGCCAGGCGGAAGCGGCGGGCCCGCGCGTCGGTGCCGCGGTCCTCGGCGCTGCCCGCGCCGCCGCTTAGGTCAGTACCGCCGTTTGCGCCGATGCGTGGGCCGGTCACAGCGCCGCGCCCGCTGGAGCTCTGGATGATCATCGCTACGTGTCCGCGGGTTTTACCGGCGGTGAGCGCGCGGGTCAAGCTCCGCTTGAACAGCGGTCCGCTGCTTGCCCCGCTGCTCGGTCCGCTAAAAGGCGAGAGAAACACGGCCAAGGCTGAAGCTAGAGCTACGAAGGAGATGATGTAGCGCATTGTCGGGAAGTCGCCGTGGCAAGTGCTGTGCCAGCTGGGATGCGGACAGCAAAAAGACCGCGCTGCGCGAGCGCATTGACAGGTAATGCGGCTAATGATTCTCTAAAATCAGCAACTTCTCTTTTCTGCCTGCGCGCGAGGGTCCGTGCCTGCCGAGCCACCTATAGCCATGCCTGCGGTCGCCGCTGATTGCGCCGAGTTCGTCCTTGGGACCGACGCGCACGTCATGCTCGACCTGTTGCCGGATGGCATCGCGGTGTTCGACTCGGAGCTTCGGCTGCGCTTTGCCAACCGCATCTTCTGCGAGCGGCTGCCGACGATCAAAAGTCCGAGCCCGCCCGAGTCTGCCGCGCCCGATGCGGCAGCGGCAGCAGCAGATCCGGCGGCGCAGCTGCCCCCGCAGCTCGGGGCAGCGCTGGAGCGGGTCTTTGCCGGGGCGCCGGCGGCGTCGGCCCTGGTCGAGCAGCCGCGGCCGGGCGAGGGGTCGCGGTTCATCGAGCTGCTCGTGCGGCTATTGCCCATGGGAAAAGGGCGCGGCGCCATGGTCCAGGCGCGCGATGTCACCGCCAAGGTGCGCAGCGAGCGCGCCCAGCGCGAGAGCGAGTCGCTGCTCGGGGCGATTCTGGAGACCTGCGGCGTCGGCCTCTGCATGTGCGATCAGCGCGGCCGCCACGTCACGGTCAACCGCGCCTACTGCGACCTGTTCGGCTACCGTCCGGAGGAGCTTGTCGGCCGCCACTACACCAAGGTCCTGCCGCCGGAAGAGTTCGAGCACGGCCAGGCGATCTTCGAGGCCTACATGGCGGGACAGCCGTCGGCCCTCGCCGCGACCGAGCTCCGCGCCCGGCGCAAGGACGGCACGGTCCTTTATGTGGAGCTGTCGGCGCGAGTCCTCATCCGCGAGGACGGACGCCGCTTCCTCGTCGCCTCGATGAGCGACATCACCGACCGCAAGGAACACACGACGCAGCTGGCGGAGCGGGCCGATGATGCGCAGCGCGAGGCGCAGACCAAGAGCGAGCTGTTGCTGGCGCTGCAGGAACGCCTCGCGGTCATTCAGCGCCAGCACTATCAGATCCTCGACTTGTCGGCGCCGATCCTCGATGTCTGGGAAGGGGTGCTGGCGGTGCCGCTCATCGGCTCCATCGATCACGCCCGCGCCACCACGATCACCGAGCGCTTGCTCAACGCCGTGGTGGCCCACCGCGCCCGCTTCGTCCTCATCGACCTGACGAGCGTGGAAGCGCTCGATCAGACCGGCGCCGACTGTGTCTCACGGCTCGTGCGGGCGCTGCAGCTTTTGGGCACGCGGGCGCTGCTCACGGGGCTGTCATCGCAGGTGGCGCTGCGCCTCAGCGAGCTGGCGCTGGATCTGTCCGATATGGAATCGCTGCGCAGCCTGAAGGACGGAATCCGCCACTGCCTGAACTGGCGGCGCTGAGCGGCGGCACATCGCGCGCTCCGGCAGGCAGCTCGGCCCTTGCCGCTCATGCCATACTGGGAGCGTGGCCAGCTTGACCTGCAGCAGTTCGGCGCCTAGTACGGCAGCCCTTTCCCGCCGCTGGCTCAGAGTCCTGCCCATACTCGTGGTGCTCGCCGGACCGGGGGACGCGGCGACTGCCTTGGCGGCGGACGCGGAGCCCGCAGCGGAATTCAAGGAGGCGGGACGCGATGGGCCGCTGCTGATTTTCAAGCGGCAGCTGCCGCAGAAAGCGGCGCCGATCGTCCGCATCACCACCCAAGTGCCGGACCTCACGCCGGCGCAGCTGTTCGCGACGGCCTGGGATGTGCCGACGCAGCTCGCGTGGGTGCCGCGCCTTGGGCGCCTGACGATCCTCAAGGCGGCGGAAAATGAATGGGTGATCTACGAACAAGTGAAGATTCCCGTCGCCAAAGATCGCGACTACGTACTGCGCTTAAGAGCCGTGGCGCGCGGGCAAGGCGGCCGCTATGAGATAAAGGCGGAGCCGCCGCCGCAGGAGGTCTCCCAGCCGACGGATCCGGGGCATATCCGCATGACGGATCTTTGGAGCCAGTGGACTTTTACCGCCACAGCCGCCGGCGGCACCGCGCTTTCGTATGAGAGCTACGGCGATCCCGCCGGCGATCTGCCGGCCTGGCTGAAAAAATCGGCGGCGGTGCGCGGACCCAGCGATTTCGTCAAAGCGCTGATCGCGGAGACGCGCCGGCGGGCCGCACGCTAGGTCGCGAGCGGTCTTGACGCACCCCTATTTAGGGGGTGCGAGATTCGCCGCCATGGAGGTCTTGGCCAGCTCCGGCGAAGAGTACATGAGCGCGGCGGCGCGGCGGCCCACCTCATGCGCCGTATCCTCTTTGTCGGCCCGCATGGCGATGGCCAGCGCGCCGGCGGTAGAGCTCACGGTGGCGACCACTCCCTGGAGCATGAGCGGACAATGGCTCTCGCGCGGCAGATCCGGACCGAGCACCGCGTGATGGGCGATGTGGCAGTCGACGATCCGCTGCAGCGTCTGCGCGTTCAGTCCCGCGGTGGGCCGAAGCAGGACCGCCGCGCCCACCTCTTTCGCCCCGCCCTGACGCAGCGAGAAGCCCTCATACAGCGGGTCCACGCCTTCAATAT
>CALFML010000640.1 GCA_937879845.1 uncultured Myxococcales bacterium | reverse complement strand
ATCGGGAAAGCTCCTTCGCCAGATTAAGTGTTGGCCGCGGGCCGCAAGAGCGGGCCGCGCGGCGCACTGTAATGAAAGACCTTCGTGCTGACGAGCCAAATGCCAGGCCGCCACCCAGGTGCAGGCGGCGGCGAGCCCCGCGACCGGGGACGATGGAATCACGAGCGGGCGGGGAGCTTCAGTAGGCCTTGGCCATGACGACGCGGTGGGCCGACGGCTTGCCGGTCAGGATGCACGTCCCGGAGCCGCGCGCGGCCTCGGGAATCTGGTCGGCAAACGGGATGCAGCGGATGGTGGTCTCAAAGCGCCGCCCGAGCTCCTCCTCGTCCTTGGAGTCGCCGCCGAAGTGGACCCAGGCGAAGCCGCCGCCTTCCTCTTTGAAGAAGCGCTCGAAGTCGCTCAGGTTGTCGATGACGCGGGTGCGCGCCTGGTGCTGCGCCCGCGCCCGGTCGAGGAGCTCGCCCTGCATCGCGGCCAGGATGTCCTTGATCCCGGCGAGCGCCTCGGCGCGCGGCAGGAACGACTTTTTGCGCTTGCGCTGATCCTCGGGCGACTCCCCGGCGAGCTCGCTGACGAAGCGGCGGACGATGCAGAGCATGCCCTTTTCCAGATCCTTGGGCCCGATCTCGATCCGGATCGGCACTCCCTTGCACTCCCACTCGTAGTACTTGGCGCCGGGCTGGAGGTTGTCGCGATCGTCGAGCTTGACCGACAGCCCCTGCGCCCGCAGCTCGTTGAACACCGCCTCGGCCTCGGCGAGCACGCGCGCCTTCTCGTCCTCCTTGCGGTAGATGGGCACGATGGCGACGTGGATGGGAGCGAGCTTGGGCGGCAGGATGAGGCCCACGTCATCGCTGTGCGTCATGATGAGCGCCCCGATAAGGCGCGTCGAGGCGCCCCAGCTCGTCGCATAGACGTACTCGAGCTTGCCCTCGCGGTTCAAGAACTTCACATCGGCGGCCTTGGAGAAGTTCTGCCCCAGGTAATGCGAGGTGCCGCACTGCAGCGCCTTGCCGTCCTGCATCATCGCCTCGATGCACAGGGTCTCCAGGGCGCCGGCGAAGCGCTCGCCGGGGGTCTTCTTGCCGCGGATGACCGGCACCGCCATGACGTTCTCGGCGAAGTCGGCGTAGACGCCGAGCATGCGGAACGTCTCTTCCATCGCGTCTTCCTCGCTGGCGTGGGCGGTGTGGCCCTCCTGCCAGAGGAACTCGGCGGTGCGCAGGAAAAGGCGGGTGCGCAGCTCCCAGCGGACGACGTTGGCCCACTGGTTGATGAGGATCGGCAGATCGCGGTAGCTCTGGATCCAGCCCTTGTACTGGTTCCAGATGATCGTCTCGCTCGTCGGGCGGACGACCAGCGGCTCTTCGAGCTTGGAGTCGGGATCGACCTGCACCTGGCCATCGATGGTCTTTAGCCGGTGGTGGGTGACGACGGCGCACTCCTTGGCGAAGCCGGCGGCGTGCTGCTCCTCGCGGCTGAAAAAGCTCAGCGGGATGAACAGCGGGAAGTAGGCGTTGACGTGGCCGGTGGCCTTGAAGCGGTCGTCGAGCTCACGCTGCATCTTCTCCCAGATCGAGTAGCCGTGCGGGCGGATGACCATGCAGCCGCGCACCGCCGAGTGCTCGGCCAGCTCCGCGTACTTTATGAGATCGAGGTACCACTCGCTGTAGCTTGTCGCCCGCGGGGTGATGCCCTGCGCATCGGCCTTGCCGCCTTTGTCGCTGTCTTTTTTGGCTCCGGGCCGAGCCTCGGGTGCGGGGGGTTTGTCAGGTTTGGCCATGTGTGGGCTCCGTGGGGGTCGCAGCGCGCATCGTCGTTGCGCGGATGGCCGCGTTCTACCTCACTTCCGCGGCGCGACCAAGAAACTTGCGACGCCGCCGCTTTTGCGCGGACAAAACCGCTCCCAAGCCCGCTTCGACGCGGTTTTTCGCGGACAAAACCGCTCCCAGCCCCGCTTCGGCGCGGTTTTGCGCGGACAAAATCGCTCCCGGTCCGGCGGCGGCGCGGTTTTGCGCGGACAAAATCCGCCGCAGGTCGGAGCGGCGACGGCTTTGCGTGCGCCAAAGGCGGCGGGCAGCCGGCGCGGCGTCGTTTTTGCGCCGAGCGGCGGGAGATCCGCGGCGGCGGACTTTAGGACGGCGTCAAAAAAGTGTCGTACGCGGCGATGCGCGCGGACAGGCGGCGGGCCATGGCCGGCAGGGCAGCCAGCGGTTCCAGGTAGGCCAAGAGGAGACGCGCCTCGGCATGGTAGGCGGCGCGCTTTTCGTGGGTCCAGTGGGCGGGGGGCGCCTGCAGGTTGGTGGTGCGGTCGGCGAGCTTGACGATCGCGGCCTCGCGCCGCAGGGCGGGCGGCAGGGCGGCGATGCGGCGGAGCGAGTCGGCCATCTGCTCCGCCTTGGGTAGCGCCGGGTCCTTGCTCAGGGCGGCGACGATCTGCGCCACCTCCCGGCCAAACTCCGCCTCCAGCTCGGCGAGGGTGGTCGGGGTGTCTTCCACCGTATCGTGCAGCACGGCGCAGGTGACGGCCCGGTGCAACTCGAGCGGCGCCGCGTCGTCCGTCTCGCCGCCGGCCGCGGCCAGCACTTCCATCGCCACGCCGGCCAGGTGCACCAGGTACGGAAGCTCGGTGCCGGGCAGGCGCTGCTGCGCGTGCACGCGGCCGGCAAAGCGCAAGGCGCGGTGATACCCATCGACCGACGCGGCCTTCTCCCCCGGGTTTTCCATGTGTAAAACGATAGCACCCACGCGCCGCGCGCGGCGCCGCAGCGGAGGCATCTGGGGCGGCCGCTTTTGCCACAACGCCCTGCCCGCGCCGGGCGCACCAGGCTAGAATCCGGCCATGCACTTTTACCAAGAACCGCCGCGCCTGCACAACCAGCTCACCGCCGACTCCCTGCTAGGCGAGTACCTGGCGCGGACGCTGCCGCCCGAAGCCCTGCGGACGGTGCGGGAGCCGCTGCACGAGCTCGGCGAGCTTGCCGGCGGCCGGCTCTATGACTTCCAGCTGCGCGACCGCGAAAACGAGCCGCGGCTCATCCCGTGGGACGCCTGGGGGCACCGCATCGATCGCATCGAGGTCACGCCGCTGTGGCAAGAGGCCGCGGTGCTCGCCGCCCGCTATGGTCTGGTCGCCGCCGCCTACGAGCGGCAGCACGGCGAGCACTCGCGGATCGATCAGTTCGCCCGCGCCTACATCCTCGGGCCGTCGATCGACGTGTATGCCTGCCCGCTGGCGATGACCGACGGGGCGGCGCGCACGCTGCTCGATCTCAAAAATCAGGAGCTCATCGATCGGGCGGTGCCGCGGCTCACGAGCCGGGATCCGGCGCGCATCTGGACCTCCGGACAGTGGATGACCGAGCGCACCGGCGGCTCCGACGTCGGCCTATCGGAGACCGTGGCGCGCAAGGACGGCGACGCCTTCCGCCTGTACGGGACCAAGTGGTTCACCTCGGCGACCACCTCGCAGATGGCGCTGACCTTGGCGCGGCCCGAGGGCAACGGCCCGGGCGGACGCGGCCTGGCCCTGTTCTACGTCGAGGTCTTTGATGCCCAAGGCCGCTACAACGGCATCCACGTCAACCGCTTGAAAGACAAGCTCGGCACCCGCAAGGTCCCGACCGCGGAGCTTACCCTTGACGGCACGGCGGCGATACCGGTGGCGGGGCTCAGCGATGGGATACGCAACATCAGCTCCATGCTCAACATCACCCGCACCTGGAACGCGATCATGTCGGCGAGCGGGATGCGGCGGGCGATGGCGCTTGTGCGCGACTACGCCGGACGGCGCAAGGCGTTCGGCGCCAACCTGCTGGAAAAGCCCCTGCACAAAGACACGCTGGCCGGGATGGAGGCAGAGTTCGAAGGGGCGTTCCTGCTCGCCTTCCGCGCCGCCGAGCTCCTGGGCAAGCGCGAGGCCGGCACCGCCAACGAAGCGGATCGGCACCTTTTGCGCGTTCTCACCCCGATCGCCAAGCTCACCACGGCCAAACAAGCGGTGGCGGTGGCGTCGGAGGCGCTGGAGGCCTGCGGCGGCGCCGGCTACGTCGAGGACACCGGGCTGCCGATGCTCCTGCGCGATGCCCAGGTGCTGCCGATCTGGGAGGGGACGACCAACGTCCTGTCGCTCGACGCGCTGCGCGCCTTGGGGAGCGAAGAAGGGGCGGCGATGGGAGCGCTCAAGACGGAGATCGAAGCGCCGCTGCATCGACCGCTGGATCCCTCGCTCCGCCCTTGCGCCAGCGCCGCCCACACGGCGTGCGAGCGCGCCTGCGCGTGGCTCGTGCAGAACCTGAAAGAGCCCGTGGCCTTGGAGGCCGGAGCGCGCCGCTTCGCCCTCACGCTCGGCCGCGCGCTGGAGCTCGCGCTCCTATGCACCCATGCGCAGTGGTGCCTGGACAACGGCCACGGCAGCCGCGCCGCCGCCGCCGCCCGTCAGCTGCTGCGCAACGGCATCGACCTCATCGCCTTCCCCGAAGTCGCCGACACCGACCTTTTGGCGCGCGGGTAGGCCGGCTCGGCCGCCGGCAGCGGCTAGCCCGCCGGCAGCGGATCGGCCGCCGGCAGCGGCTAGCCCGCCGGCAGCGGCTAGCCCGCCGGCAGCGGATCGATCGCGCGGCGCACGTCCGCCATCACCTCTTCCACCGAGCGGCCGGCGGTGTGGATGAGCGGACGGATGGCAATCTGCACCGGGTTATCGAGGTACGTCTTCAGGCCGCGGGTCGGCACGATGTAGCGCGTCCCCGACACCATGATCGGCAGGATCGGCCGCCCCGAGTCGCGCGCCAGGATGAAGCCGCCCTTTTTGAGCGGGCCCAGGGCGCCGCTGTGGCTGCGCGTGCCCTCGGGGGCGATCCAGATGAAGGTGCCGCTGGCCATGGCCTCTTGGGCGCGCTCCAGGCTGGCGATGGCGTGCGCCCGGTTGCCGCGGTTTATCGGGATGAAGCCGGCCAGCCGCATCGCCCGGCCCCAGATGGGGACGCTGAACAGCTCCTCTTTGGCGACCATGCGCATGCGCAGCTCTTCGGGGAACGACGCGAACAGCACCGGGATGTCGCTCAGGCTCTGGTGGTTGGACATGACGATGCAGGCCGTCTTGGGGATGTGCTCGTGGCCGGTGACGGTGAGCCCGGTGCGGGTGATCCGCACGAGCGTCTCCGACCAGTCGCGCAGCCGCGCGTCGCAGTCTTCCGGCCGCAAGCGAAAGAGCGCGGCATCGAGCACGGTCGGCACCGAGATGCGCAGCGTATGGTAGAAGCAGCGCAGCGTCAGCCCGACGGTGCCCTTGCCCACCGGCGAGCCTTGCGAAACGGGAGAAGATCCAGCAGACGGCGCGTCGCTGCCTGCCTGCGGTTTGGCGCGTTCATCCATGGCCGCAAAGCATAGCGAGTTGTCGGCCCCGCGTACAAGGGTCGTCAGCGGCGAGCCGCTGGGTCGCTAACCGGTCGGACGGATGGTCAGGTTGTCCAAGCGCAGCTCGGTCTCCCAGTCGTCAAAGCCGAAGTAGGCGTGGCCGGGTCCCTCAAGCGGCGCCGGATCTTCGAGCTGCAGCGCGAGCTCGCCGTCGATAAACCACTTCACGCTGCGGCCCTTGCGGACGATCAGGTAGTGGTAGGTCTTGCCGGGGACGACCTGCAGATCTTGCCGCTGCTTGCGGTCGTGGCCGTGCTCTTCGAGCCGGCATAGCGCGGTGATCCGGTTCTTCCAGCCGCCGTGGATAAAGACATAGCCGCTGGAGGTGTACTCGACCTCGGTGGCGTAGCTCTTGCCGTCGCCCCAGATCTCAAGCTTGATGTCGCCGTCGGCGCTGAGCGACCGGGCATCGACCTCGATGACGGCGTCGCGCGGCAGCTCTTGCCCAAGCCAGGCCGGGTGGTTGTGCGCCCCGCGGATCGCCAGCTCCCCGTTGTCGATGCGGTAGACCCCCGGCGGCGCGGTGACCCGCCACTGCGGTCCGAGCTCGCCGCGGTCGAACTGGTCGCTGAAC
>CALFML010000639.1 GCA_937879845.1 uncultured Myxococcales bacterium | reverse complement strand
GCGGTCGCCGCAGCCGACGCCATCTTGATCGGAGCCGGAGCCGGCATGGGCGTAGACTCCGGGCTTCCCGATTTCCGCGGGGCGCAGGGCTTCTGGCAGGCCTACCCGCGCTACGCGGAGCTTGGGCTCGACTTCCCCGCGCTGGCCAACCCGCGGTGGTTCCACAAGGATCCGGAGCTGGCCTGGGGGTTTTACGGCCACCGCCTGCAGCTGTATCGCGACGCGGTGCCGCACGCGGGCTTTGCCCAGCTGCTCGCCTGGGCGCGGCAGCGGCGCTACGGGGCGGCGGTGTTTACCTCCAACGTCGACGGCCAGTTTCAGAAAGCCGGCTTTGCCGCCGCCGGCATCCCGATCTATGAGTGCCATGGCAGCATTCATCTTCTGCAGTGCCTGCGCGAGTGCGGCATAGGTCTTGTGCCCACCGACGGCATCACGGTCAAGATCGCGGAGCGGACCCTGCGCGCGGAACCGCCGCTGCCGAGCTGCCCGCGCTGCCATGGCCTTCTGCGCCCGAGCATCCTGATGTTCGGCGATGCCGGTTGGGACAGCCAAAACAGCGATGCCCAGGATGAAAAGCTGCAGGCCTGGCTCGGCAACGTCGCGGCGGCCGGGGCCCGCGCCGTGGTCATCGAGTGCGGCGCCGGTCTCCACGTGCCGACCGTGCGCTGGTTCTGCGCCGAGTCGGCGCGGCGGCTGCGGGCGCCGCTTTTGCGCATCAACCCGCGCGAGGCGGTGGCCGATGGCGGCGGCTACGAGCACATCGCCCTGCCGCTCGGCGCCGCCGAGACCCTGCGCCGGCTCGCCGATCATCCCCAGCCGCCGCAGGTTGCGCCTTTATGAGCTGTTCCGAGCGGGCGCGGCGCCAGTCTTCTTATTCGATCGCCGACCGTCGATCGCAAAAACAGATCGATGCGGTGTCTTTCCGCGCAGCTGCGCCGGCGTCCGATGGCGGTGTTCCGGATTGCACTGCCGCGGGCGATCGGCTGGAACCCGCACGCCGGGCGGTTGTCTAACGCGCATGGCACATGCGATCGCTCCCCCGCGTCTGTCCCAGCGCTCCGCAAACAGCGCCCCTGGGCGCCGCGAGCGCAGCGGGCGCGCAGTCGGTTAGGTGTTCACGGCAAAACGGAAATAGGACCAAAGAGCCCATGCGCCGCAAAGCTGCCCTGTTCGCAAAGCGTCTCACCGCCACGACGATCGCCTGCCGCACCACCTGCAGCTTCTACCTGTTCGGCATGATCATGATCGGCCTTATCCCCTGGCTGCGCATCGAGCCGCGCGCCGAGCCGGTGAACCCGCTGGAGCGCGCCCGCCTGCGCGGCGAGGTGCGGCCGGGCATCCCGCACCTGGACGCCGATGATGCGATGGGCAACAGCATCCTGCTTACCACCATCCTGGCGGACCGCGAGCGCGCGAAGCTGTGCACCGCCCGCCCGCGGTTTTTCGCCATTCGGCTCGGCGCGGAGGGCCGCCTCTCGCGGGTGCGGTTCGGCAAGCGCACGGTGTGCCAGCTGCAGCAGCTCAAGGAGATCTCGATGGCGCAGGCCGACGGGAGCGGCCGGGCGCTCGGCGAGGTGGCGGCGTTCATCCTCGGGCGGCGCATTCCCGGCGGCAGCGATGTCGATGTCACGCGCCTGGTCATCCCGCCGTTCAGCTTCAGCAGCGACTCGGTGACCTTCCCGCGCGCCGACCTCGGGCCGCTGCAGGAGGGCGAGCAGATGATCGGCACCTACCACACCCATCCCGACGGCGATGTCGAAGAGGGCGTGCCCTCCGAGGTCGATCTGCGCTTCATGGAGACCGGCTACATCGACTTCCACGGGCAGGTGGGCACCCTGAAGCGGCCGCGTCCGGGGCTCGACTGGCTGTTTGACATCATCGAGCCGCGGGACGGCGATTGGAACATCTTCGCCCATGATAAGGAGCGGCTGAAGAACCTGCTCGACCTGTGCCAGAGCCACGGCCCCACCGACACCATCTGCCCGGTGGACGAGCTGCGCATCTCCGGCAGCCCGTACTACCTGCTTACCCGCTTTTACGAAGAGACCAAGTCCGATTCCATCTACTTTTAGGCCGCGCGCGCCGCGCTCCGCTCAAAACTGACCGAGCAGCGTCAGCATCGCTCCGCGCGGGGCGGCGGCGGCGCTGCCCCCGCCGACGCCGGCGGGAGCGGTCACAAGCCCCGCGTTGAAGTAGAGCAAGCTGTCGGTGTAGAGCAGGGCGCGCCGGGCGGCGAACTGGTCGTAGATGAAAAGGACCGTGCTCTGGATGAGAATCCCGGTGCCGACGCCGCTTACCGTATCGAGCCCGCGCAGGGCGCCGATGCCGGCCATGGTGCCGCCGGCGACCATGAGCGTCAGCTCGACCGCGGTGAGAAAGCTGAGCTCCCGATTCACCCGGCGGATGCGGGCGAGCTCGGTCGCGGCGAAGGCCGTCGGGTTCTTGCTGAGCTGGCGATCGAAGCGCGGCACCCGGCGGTTGGTGTTGAGGTAAAAGAGCATCCCGCCCAGGACCTCGGCCGCCCCGAGGATGAGCATCGGATAGCCGAGGGCGCGGGGAAACTCGTCGGGATGGAACAGCAGCCCGGCGCCGGTGACCGCGGCCGGCGCCCCCACGCTCATG
>CALFML010000638.1 GCA_937879845.1 uncultured Myxococcales bacterium | reverse complement strand
CGCGCCCGAGCACCTGCCGCGGCTGACCGAACGCTTTTATCGAGTCGACGGCAGCCGCTCGCGCGACACCGGCGGCACCGGCCTGGGGCTGGCCATCGTCAAGCACGTGGTGCAGCGGCACGGCGGCGAGATCGACATCCAGAGCGAGCCCGGCCGGGGCTCGACCTTCAGGCTGCTGCTGCCGCCGTCGCGGGTGCGCCACGCCCAGACGCTGCCCACGCAGTTCCGGCAGCACGTACATCCGCTTCACTTCGCCGTAACGCTGGCCGAGCGTGGCAGGCTCGCCGGGCATGACGCGCACCGCGCCCGTGCCGACATCGCAGCCGAGCACGTGCAGCTCGTTCTGCTTGCGCGGCAGCCACTGCACCATCAACTCCTTGCCCTCGGGATGCCACTCCATGCGCGGCAGGTAGGTCTCGCGCGGATCGCCGGGCGTCTGCATCCACACCGTGTCGCCGCCCGCGAGGCCGTGGCCTACGTGGTGGACCGCATCAAGGCCGAGCTGCTTGTCCTGCTCGACCACGGCTTCGAAGGCCTCGAACTTGCTCGCCGATTCCAGCTGCACCCGCACCGCGGAGAACAGCGCCGGACGCCCGAACGCCGCCCGCACCGCGTCGAGATCCGCCCACACCTCCGATTCATGCGCCGAGCCTTCATGGCTGAACACGCCGACCACGCGCGCCGGACGATTTTTGCGCAGGGCGAAGGACTGCCCCAGGTCCAGTCCCTTGAAGCGCCCGCGCAGCCGCTGGCCGATGATCACCTCGTCGGTACCGGGCTGCGCCGGGCGTCCATCGATGATGCGCACCCCTTTGCGGAACCCCATGACGCTGTCGGGGACGCCGCGGATCTGGACGTTGGCGACGCCGTCCACGCCGACTTTGTCCATGGTCGCGACCACAAGGAGCTCACCCAGGCCCAGGGCGGTGTTGTGCTCGTCGCGCTTCACCCCGGCGGCCGAGAGGATGAGCGGCAGCGTCTGCGCTTCGATGCTCGATTCCATCTCCGCGGAGCTGCCTTTGCGCAGCACCACGGCGACATCGGTGCTGCCGCTGCGCACCATGGTATTTTTGATCCCGTGCGCCAGCATCAGCGCCGCCGCCAGCACGAACACCACCAGCCCGATGCCGAGCACGCTGGCCAGCGAGGTCGTACGACGCACCGCCAAGCTGCGCAGGTTATAGGCAATAGGAATCATGTCGCGCTCCTAACCCACCCTGCGGAGGGCGTCGAGAAGGTTCAGCCGCGCCGCCCGGTAAGCGGGCAAAATTCCGGCCGCGAGACCCAGGGCCATGGCAAGCCCGAGCGCCGCCACCGCGGTCGACTCAACGATGCGGAAGTAGGGAAAAAAAGATCCCATGTTCTCTTCCAGCCACCGCCCCATCCCGCGCTCGACCATGGGATAGGCTAAAAGCAGCCCGAACAGCCCCCCGAGCGCGCCGATCGCCAGCGACTCGGCGAGCACCGATAGCGCGATGTGATGCGGCAAAAATCCGATGGCCCGCAGCACGCCGAACTCGCGTGTCCGCTCCCGCGCTCCCATGGCAATCGTATTGCCGAGGATCAGCATCATGATGATGAGAATCACCACCGACACGAGATCAATCGCCTTGAGCACCGCGGAGACCATTCCCAAAAAGGACAGATTCATCGCCCGCTCGCTCATCGTCAGGGTCTGGATCTCCTGATCGTCGAAGAGGCGGTCGATGCTCTGGCTCACCTCGGCGGCGCGGCCCGGGTCGGCGATGCGGCTTGTGACCCAGCCAATCTGATCGCGGCGGCGGTCCCCCTCCGGCAGGGAGTCGTTGAGATAGTCCCAGTGGAAAAAGAACGACGAGCGGTCGACCACCTTGCGCGTCGCGCTGTAGATGCCGTCGATCTGAAACTGCCAGTCGCCGGGATAGATGGAGCCGCTCAGGGTGATCGTATCGCCGATCTTCCAGCCCATCTTGCTGGCGATCACGTCGCCGACCAGGGCCCCCTTCCGATCGTGCAGCCACTGCTCCTTCTGCGCCGGCGGCACGATGATCTCGTCAAACACGGTGAAAAAGGTCGCGCTCTCCACCGCCATGGTGGCAAAAAACTCATTGGTGTTGCGCGGATCCTTGCCGCCGAACCAGTTGGCGTAGCTGGCGCTGACCACGCCGGGAACGCCGCGGATGGTCTCGATGTAGCGCTTGGGCAAAGGAACGATGAAGGTGACTTTGTTGCGGGTGCCCAAACGATCCTTGGCGGCGAAATCGGCGCCGATCGTCCACGCCGTAAGGACGGTGCGCAGGAGCACGAACGCCACCACGGCGATGGCGATTCCCAGCACCGTCAGCAAAGAACGCAGCCGGTTGCGGCCGACGTTTTTCAGATAAAGACCGGCCAGGGTCATACTAGCGCCCCTTTGTCCAAGCGATGCGTCAGGCTGGCCCGCGCCGCCGCAGCCGGATCGTGGGTGACCATGATGATGGTCTTTTTCAGATCCTGGTTGAGGCGGGTGAGCAGGGTCAGGATCTCATCGGCGCTGTGGCGGTCGAGATCACCGGTGGGCTCGTCGGCGACAATGAGGATCGGATCGTTGACGATGGCCCGCGCGATCGCCACCCGCTGCTCCTGCCCGCCGGACAGCTGGCGCGGGTAGTGCGACGCCCGATCCTCAAGCCCCACCACGCGCAGGGCGGTCTGCGCCCGCCGCCGCCGATCCTTCGCCGGCAGATTCGTAAGCAAGAGCGGCAGCTCGACGTTTTCTACCGCGGTCAAGACCGGCATCAGGTTGTACGCCTGGAAGATGAAGCCGATGGTCTGCGACCGCCACTTGGCCAAGGCGCTGTCGGACAGGCGCGTCAGATCCGCTCCACCGACCACGATGCTGCCCTGGCTTGGCCGATCCAGGCCGGCGATGAGGTTGAGCAGCGTCGACTTTCCCGAGCCCGACGGTCCCATGAGCGCCTCGAACGACCCGGTGGGAACCGTGAGATCCAGGTTGGTCAGCACATGAATCGGTTCCTTGCCGCGGAAGTAGGTCTTGCGGACTCCGCCCAGGCGAATCAGGGCCTCCCCCTCCTGCCCTGCCGGGAGCTTTGGCCGCGCATGCTCAGCGACATCGCGGCGGTCGCTCTTGCCTTGGGACTGCGGCCCCGAAATCGGATTCTGACTCATCGCTAGCTCCTGTCCTTTTCTTTGACCCGCTGCCCATCGCCAAGCTTGGCGGCGGGCTCACGCACCACGCGCGTACCCGGCGCCGGTCCCGAGACGAGCTCGAACCCGTTGGCCAGCGGCGGTCCGAGCAGCACCGGCGTACTCTGCACGCGCTCTTGTTCCTTATCGAAAACGAACACCACTTTGGTCCCGCCGCGCTCAGTTATTGCCGTCGCCGGGACCAGAACCTTGGGCGCCTGCGTCAGCGCCTGCTGCGACAGCGGACTGCGCAGAAAGTTGACCCGCGCCGCCATATCCGGAAGCACGCGGTCGACGCTGTCGGTGAACCCGACTTTGATCGGAATCGTCGCTTTGGCGCGGCTCACCCGCGGCAGGATCTCCAGCGTCTGGCCGCGCAGGTGGCGGCTGGGAAAGGCGTCGAGCACGATCTCGCAGGGCCCGCCGGTCCGCACCCGCTCAAGCCGCGCTTCGGGTACGTCCACCTCGACGGTCAGCGAAGTCTGCGACAGGTCGGCAAGCTCCAGCAGGCTGCCCTGCGGGCTGACGATCTCGCCGAGCTCCGGCGGCTTGGTAAGGACCGTTCCGGCGATCGGCGCCACGATGGTAAGCTGCGTGAGTCCGGTCTGCAACGTCGCCGTCTCCGCTTGCGCCGCCTTGACCTCGGCATGCATCGCCTTGACGCTCGCCGCCAGCGCTTCGACGCGCGCTTCCAGATCCACGGCGCTGGCCAGCGTTCCGACGTTGCCCTGGGCCAGCGAGCGCGCCCGCTGCGCCTGCTTTTGGATCTCCGCCTGATTGGCCTCCGCCAGCTGCACCCGCGCCTGCGCCGCCTGAGAGCGCGCGTTCGCCGCGGCAATCGCAGCCCGCCGCTCCACCTCTTCCAAGCGCAGCAGCGGCTCCCCCGCCGCCACCCGCTGCCCCTGCCGCACCAGCACCCGCGCCACCCGTCCGGTCACCGGAGAGCCGACTTTGGACAGGAGCTGCGGCACCACGTACCCGGTCGCGGTCAGCTCCACCTGCGACTGCGCCGGGGATACGAGCGAAATCTCCGTGGTCGCCACCTCCATCTTGAACAGCCGCGCTTCGACGCTCGGGTAGACGACGAAGTAGCCCCCGGCGAGAAGCCCCGCGGCAACCAGCGCAATCACGGCATAGAAGATCGGCCCCCGCTGATCCGGGTCGATGTCCGACGCGCGAGGGATTTGCAGCGAGGCGAGATCGGTGAGGAGTTGGTCCGGCATGGCGAAGGTAGGGAGAACTACCACAAGGGACTGAACATAAGTCAACCCCTTCTCTTTCCATTCCGCTGACCTCTGTCGCTGCCTTTTCAGTCGCGTCCGCTTCCGCGGCAGGGACCGCCAAGACCGATGCTCATGTCGTCAAAACGCTATGCGGCACACCCGCCGATGGGCTGCCGAATCGATCCGCAATCGCTCCCGCGGCCGCCAATGAGTGCAAGACAGCGACGGAAAATTTTTGGCGCGGCATTATAGTGCAAGATGGTTCCGTCATCTCCGACCGCCCAGGCATCGGTCGGGCTCGCGGCCCACACGCTGCGCAGGGTCGAGGTGACGCCGCTTTTTATAAGACTCCAGCTCGTGCCGTTGTAGCGGGCGATGGTGCCAAGCGGTCCCACTGCCCAGCCGTCGCTCGCCGAGTTCGACCAGACGCCGAGATAGGCGTTGCCCTGCGGCAGCGGATTGACCCAGCAGAACGACCCGGCGGTGCAGGTCGGCGGATCGCTCGGCGGCGGGCACTCGCGCGTCGACAGCGTCTGCATCGGCACCGTGACCTGGAACTGGTACGGCGCGCCGAGCGTCACGCTCACCGAGCCCTGCGCCACCTTGCACTGCGCGCTGTCGTAGGCATTGACGCTGAGCGCCAGCGAGCCGGTGGTGGTGAGCGGCAGCCGGACGCCGAACCGCGACAGATCCCCGACCACGTCCTGCGTCTGCAGCGCCTGCTTGCTGTCGAGCGTGGCGCCGACCACGAGCTTGCTGGCGGTGCTGGTCAGGCTCTGCACCTGCACCACGATCGCGATGTCGGCCGGGTCGGCGCTGCCGCACCCATGCAAGAGCAGCGCGGCGCCGACGCTGGCGGGACACAGCGCGGCTACCGCGCCGCGCGACAAGGAAAGTGGCAAGGCGAGGGAACTTCTGCGCATGGTTAAGCTCTCAAAAAGTTGGGGTGTAAATCGTATCGCCCGGAAGGAACGGCTCCGGAGGAGGCTGCTTCTGGCTGGCCGCCGCGCCGGCAATTCCACCCGCCACCGCCCCCGCGGCAACTACACCGATGATGGTCCAGAACCACCACTTCTTATAGATTGGCTTGCTCGCCTGAGGCTTATCGGCTGGCGCGTCCGGATGGGTGCCTGGATTCGCCGTCAGCGCCGGCGGCGTAGGCGGCGGCTCGGGCTTTTGCGGCATCGGCAGGGTCGGCTGCTCCGGGGTCTGCTCGAGCAGCGCCTTGGCCTGTTCGATGTACTTGTTCACCCGGCGCTCGGACTCCTCATCGATGTTGGGTTCCGCCTTCTTGTAGCGCTCGTAGTAGTTGATGGCTTCCTGCGGTCGCCCGAGGCGCTGCACGGTGCGGCCGATGTTGATGAGCAGCCACGGCATCTGCCGCCGGGCATACGCCGCCTGAAAGCCGGTCAGCGCATCATCGTAGCGGCCGGCGTCGTACTGCGTCAGCGCCTGCTGGTAGTGGTCGTGGCAGACCGAGTCTTTCAGGCAGCCATCGGACTTCCCCTTGGGGTCGGCGTGCACCGGCGCGATGCCGACGCCAAGGCCGATCCCCAGACAAATCACCAGCAAGAAGCCGCGGCTAATCGACGATCCGAGGGCCATCGTTGTCATTATTCTTTTGATTTCCACCTGAAGGCCGCGTGCCGTTACCACGCCCCGGCGGTCGCACCGGCGTCGTACGGGGGGGCAGCTTGGGCTTGACCGCCGCAGCATCGAGCGTCTCCTCTCGTGTCTCATCGCCACCGAGGTTGAGCCGGATCGTGCGCTCAGCGTAGCCACTGCGGCGCAGCTTGACGTCCAGCATCCCATCTCCGGCCGGTCGATCGGCGGCCCAGGGGGTGGTTCCCAAGACTTCTCCGTCGGCAGCACGGATGACCAGCGCCCCTTGCGGGATGCTGTTCAGCGACCAGTGGACCTGCTTGATCTTGCTCTCTGGCTTCTCGCCCGGGGGGCTTGTCGGCGGCGGCAGCGGCGGCGCGACGTTCGGCGCGCGCAACGCCACCACCGCCAGCGTGCCCAGGAGCAGACCGCCGGCGCTCACCGCCGCCAGCGCCGCCAGCCGGCGCTTCCGCCCGTCCGACTGCGCTTGGCCGGTGGACAGCCCGAGCGTGGACGGATGCGCGCCGCTCAGCCCGGCCGCCGGCGTCAGCGCCGGACTCGATCCCGGCGGCGTCGCCATCAGCCCCTGCAGCATCGGCAGCGAGATCGCCTGCAGCACCGACGTCGGGTGGCTCACCGAGAGCTGCTCTAGCAGCTGCACCACCTCGCGCATCGTCGGCCGCTCTTCTTTTTTCTTGGCGATCAGCCGATGGATGACCTGGGCCAGCGGTTCCGGGACGTGCGGGGCGAGGTCGCGCAGCTGCGGCGGCTGCTCGTAGATGTGCATCGCCAGCACCTCGCCGGAGCCGCCGACGAACGGGGCGCGTCCGGCGAGCATCTCGAACAGCATGATGCCCAGCGAATAGACATCCGCCTTGTCGTCGATCTGGATACCGCCGCGGCACTGCTCCGGCGCCATGTAGCGCGGTGTGCCCATGACCACATCGGTCGAGGTCCGCGGTCCATGGCCCGAAGCCTGCGACTCTGGCTGCGCCGACACCTTGGCGATGCCGAAATCGAGCAGCTTGGCCCGCTCGCGTCCCGGCACCTCCGAGTCGACGTCGGGCACCAGCATGACGTTGTCCGGCTTCAGGTCGCGGTGATAGACGCCCTTTTCGTGCGCCGCCGCCAGCGCCGAGGCAATCTGCCGAGCCAGCCGCAGCACCTCCGGCAGCGGCAGCATGCCCTTCTGCTTCTGGCGCTGGTTGAGCGTCTCCCCCTTGAGAAACTCCATGACGAGATAGGCGGTCCCGTCGGGGAGCTGGCCATAGTCGGAGACCTGAACGATTCCCGGATGATCGATCAGGTTGACGGCGCGAGCTTCATTAAAGAAACGCGCCGTAATCTGCGGCTCCTGCGCATACTTGGCGTGCAGGATCTTGACCGCTACGCGTCGCCCAATCGGCTCTTGGACCGCCTCAAAGACGGCCCCCATGCCGCCTTCCCCGAGCTTGCGCTCGACGCGATATGGACCTAGACGCTCCGGTGTCACACTCAGGCTCTTACCAGCCACTATAACACTTTTTGGCGGCTGCCTGTCTGCATCGGAAACCACGGCCGCGGGCGTCGCTTGGGCGCCGGCGCGCATTATCTGGGTCTTAGTCTGGGCCTTAGTCTGGGCCTGGCTCTGGGTCCGACAAGCAGCCGCGACTGCAATTGCCACGTAGCGCGGGTGACTATGAATGCGAAATGAGCGCGAAACCAAGCGCTGCAGAGCGCCTTAGCTCTTGGCAGCCGCGCCGCCAGTGTGTTTTGATCAGCATGTCATGGTAGCTCCCACTTGCTCTCTCTGCGGCACTTCCTCTCACGCCCCTACATGCCCCAAACGGGCGCCCGGGAGTGCGCGGAGCGAGACGCTGACCGGCGGGTCGCGCCGCCGCATGAAGGCGGCGACCCTCGGCGGTTTGATGGCGGCGCTAGGGGGCTGCGGCACGCCGGCGCCGCAGCCGGACCGGACCCCCGGGCAGAGCCGCCCCGCTCCCGCCAGCGCGCTCGCAGCCAGCCCGGCACCGGCACCGGCTGGGGTGCCGACTCCGCCACCCGCGGCCAGCCCTGCCATCGCCGAGCCCGTAGAAGACGGACCCATGGTGCAGCGCCTTGTCTCCAACCTGACGGCGATGCAGTCATCGCGCAACCAGGGAGCGCTTGCCGCGGGCCCGCAAGCCGCCAAGTGGTCGTCGCTGCTGCGGGTCGCCTATCAGGTGATCGCCGCCCGCGCGCTCAGGGGCCACAAGGACGGGGTCACCACCGCCCTGTTCTCACCGGACGGGCAGCAAGTCATCACCTCCAGTGCCGATTACACCGTGCGGATCTGGAACGCCCAGACGGGGGCCGAGCTGCAGCGCCTCACCGGCCACGCCGCGGGCATCAACACCGTCGCCCTGTCGCCCAGCGCCACGCAGCTCGCCACCGCCAGCGCCGACTATACGGCCCGGCTCTGGGATCGCAAGACCAGCCAAGTGCTGACCACGTTCACCGGCCATACCGCCAGCGTCAACTCCATCGCCTTCTCTCCCGACGGCAAGACCCTGGTCACCGCCAGCGCCGATGTCACCGCGCGGGTATGGGACGCCCAGACCGGCCGCGTCATCCACACCCTGCGCGGCCACAGCTCCGGCATCAACTCCGCGACCTTTTCTCCCGACGGACGCCGCCTCGCCACGGCGAGCGACGACCGAACCGTGCGGATCTATGACGCGCACAGCGGCCGGGTCCTGCTCACCCTCAACGGGCACGGCGCGGCGGTCAACTCGGTAGTCTTCTCCAGCGATGGAAAACACTTGCTCACCGCCAGCGCCGATCAGACCGCCTGGCTGTGGGACGCGCAGACTGGCCGCGAGCAGCTGACCTTCAAAGGCCACTCCGCCTGGGTCTACTCCGCGACGTTCAGCCCCGACGGAACCCACGTCCTCACGGCGAGTGAAGACGGCACGGCGCGCATCTGGGACGCCCGGACCGGCCGCGAGCTGCACAGCATGACCGGACACGCCGCCGGCATCCTCTACGCCGCCTACTCCCCCGACGGGCGGCAGATCGTCACCTCGGGCCTCGATGGCACGGCGCGCATCCGCTACGTCCAAAGCGGCAGCGCTCTGACGACCCTGGCCGGACACGAAAACAGCGCATTCTCCGCGTCGTTTTCTCCCGACGGCAACCGCATCGCCACGGCGAGCCTGGATGAGACCGCGCGCGTCTGGGATTCGCGCAGCGGCCGCCAGCTCCTCAAGCTCACCGGCCATACCGCCGGCGTCCTGTCCGCCGTATTTTCGCCGAGCAGCCAGCAGATCCTCACCGCCAGCGATGACAAGACGGCGCGCCTGTGGGACTCCCACACCGGGGCCGAGATCCGGCTGTTCCTCCATGACAACTGGGTGAGCGCCGCCAAGTTTTCCAGCGACGGGGCGCGCGTCGCCACGGCGAGCGGCGACAACACCGCCCGCATCTTCGACACCCAGACCGGCCAGCTGCTCCGCCAGCTGCACGGCCACATGGGCGGCGTCCGCGATGTCAGCTTCTCGCCCGACGGCGAACACCTGGTCACCGCAAGCGAAGACAAGACCGCGCGCATCTTCAACACGCGCAGCGGCGCCGTGGAGCGAGTCCTAAACGGGCACACCGACCGCGTCCGCTCGGCGGAGTTTTCCACCGACGGCAAGCGCGTGCTCACCGCCAGCGATGACCGCACGGCGCGCCTGTGGGATGCGCAGACCGGTCAGCTCGTGCAGACGCTCGCCGGGCATGCCGACCGCGTCCGCTCCGCCGCGCTCTCCCCCGATGGGACGCTGATCATCACCGCCAGCGCCGACCAGACGGCTCGCCTGTGGAGCGTATCGGGGAGATCGGAAGAGCGTCGTGTAGGGAAAGAGTGTCTTCG
>CALFML010000637.1 GCA_937879845.1 uncultured Myxococcales bacterium | reverse complement strand
CGGCGGCTCTCGTGGAAGTGCGGCAGACCCTGCTCCAAGAGCTCCATCACGACCGCGTCGCGATCGACGAAGTTGATGAGCGTCCCGCGCTGCGCCCGCGCCCCTTGATCCTTGGTGCAGCAGGTCTTGGCGGGATACTGAAACAGCGCGAAGGCGCTGTTCAGGATGTGCTCCCCGGAGACGATGTACTTGCAGCGTATCTGGTCCTTGCAGCGCAGCGCGGAGTAGGCCTCGTGCTTGGGATCGTAGCGCTCCAGCAGGTGCTCGCCGCAGCGCGGGCAGCGCGGGTGGTAGATCTGGCCGCAGTTGCCGCACATCACCATCGGCCCGAGCTGCAGGATGTCGATCACGCTGATCACGTTGACCCCGGCCGCCGAGGTGAGCTTTTTCAGCAGGCTGATCTCCTGCAGGAACAGCTGCTCGCTGCGCTGGTCGATGTTCTCATGCAAGATCTTGATCGCCACGGGGCGTACGTTATGGCCGGCGCTGCGCTGCCACGCCTTATAGACCTTGGCGAAGCGTCCACGTCCGAGCAGCGTAGGAAAGATATTCATCTCCGAGTCGGCGCTCGACACGAGCTCGTATGTAATCTCGGAGCGCAGGTCTTTGCAGGCGATCTGGCTGGGGACCCGAATCCCGGGCCGCGCCGCTTGATGGCCGGGCAGAGCGATGGCTGGAAGGCAGGAAGGACTGACTAGTGGTTTGTCCATTTCGTTCCTTTCATGAGAAGCAATCGGTATCGGGCGCCGACTCACGCTGCGATCTGGATGCAACAGACGTGCTGGTCCCCGCTGCGCAGATCGCGCAGCCACAGGAAGGCCGCGCGTCCGCGCCGTAGCAGCTGCACCTTCAATGCCAACGGCGCGAGCACGGCAGTGTCTTGCGCCTCATCGGCCGGCGCCTGGTACTCGATGCGCTGCAGCAGGTTCTGCGTCCGATTCCCAAGCTCGAAGGCGGTGGCGTCCGATTCGAGGAACAGGCGCGCTTTGCCGCTCTCCGCCCCATCCTGATAGAGCCGCAGGCGGGCCTGCCCGAGCTCGTTTTCGGCGGGCAGATCGACTGCGAGCGTGCTGCGATAAAGCGCCACGCGCACCGGTGCAAGCAGCGGTCCTGCCGCTGGGCCAAGGGGCAGCGGGAACGGTCCGCGGTTGGCAAAATGATCCAGCTGCAGCGCATACAGATGCATCCGTCCGCCGTCGGCGCGTAAGACGCTGCGGCGGCTCTCCGGAGCGGGCAGCGGCAGCTCCAACAGCGGCTCGGAGGGCGGCTGGGCCGCTGCGGCCGCAGTGTCGGCAGGAGCGCCCAGGCACCGCGCCAGCTCGCTCAGGATCGGACGGCGGCCGGGCTCGGGACTCAGCGCCGCCCGCAGTGCATCCAGGGTCGCCACGGAGGCGCGGTGATTGGGCGGAAGCGGCGGCAATCGGCTGCCGCTGCGGACGGCGTGCGCCGCTTGCACGAGGTCCCCGCCAAGAAGCTCGAACACCATCGCCGCCAGCGAAAAGACGTCGCTGCTCGGGGTGTTGTGCGACGGGTCGTGGCACTCCGGCGCGCGATAGGCACAGGCGCTCTGCCGCGAAACGCCCAGCAGCGATCCGGCCGTATCGCCCTCCGATGCGACCGCCCGCGCCGGCGGCTGACCGAGCACCCCGGCCAGATGCTCCGGAAGGTGCAGCCACACCCGCGGCTCAGGCTGGGTGCACACCAGGACCTGCGCTGGACTGAGCTCCCCATGGACAAAGCCAGGCTGCAGCTTCATCGCGTCACCCAAAGCCCGCGCCAGGTGCTGCGCTACGGTGATCCGCGTCGACCAGGTCAGGGACGGCTGCAGCAATAGAGCCTGCAGTGAGAGCTCGCCCTGCTCGGTGGGCAACAGGATCGCAAACGGACCGCCAGGCCAGGCCGGTCCGGACCATAGAAGCGGTCCAAGGCAGCAAGTCGCCGGGTCGGCTTGGCGCCAGGCCTGGACCAGGCTGGCGATGCGGCCCAGGTACGGCTCGGGCGGCGGCGCGCTTATCGCACCTCCCCCGATGACGTGCAGCCGATGGAGCTGCGGCGCCGCTTCCGGCGAGTCCGGCGGTGCCGTCGGCGCGACCAGATACTCAGCATGCGTCGGGGCCACCGCGCCGCTCGGCGGCTTCAGGCAGACAGTGATGCCGTAGCTGATGCCGCCGAGCAGCAGCTGCTGCGGCAGTCCCGCCGCCGGATCTTGCCGGGTCGGCAGCTCCTCCAGCGCGCTCGGCGAAGCCGGACCGGCGGCGGCCGTATCGAACTCCGACTGGGCGGCGCGCGGCGGGCGGGAGCTGCGCAGAATCCGCTTCGGCTGCGGAAACAGAGTCGGTCGTCCCACCAGGGTGCGCGGCAGCGGCGCGAGCAGGTTGACCCCCAGGCGGCGCAGGTTCTGGGCGATGCGCTTGCGCTGCAGGTAGCGGCCCCCCTCCGCCAGCACGAAGCGCTCGAGCTGCTCCGCGAGATCGTAGGCGGTCGGCGGTCGATCGTCGGGATCGCGGGACAGCGCGCGGGTGATAAGCTGCGCCAACGTATCGGGGATGCCGGTAAGCGGCGGGATCGGCTCCGAGATCACGGCGGCCATCGTGGCGAAGTCGTGATCGCGGAGAAATAGCGGCTGGCCGGTGCAGAGCTCATACAGGATGATGCCGGCGGCAAAGACATCCGAGCGGCGGTCTATGGACTTGGGCCGCTGAATCTGCTCCGGCGACGCATAGGCGGGCTTGCCGACGAACTGCCCGGTGCTCGACAGGTAGCAGCGGCCGATCGCGCGGGCGACCCCGAAGTCGATGAGCTTCACATCGCCGTCGGGCGAGCAGACGATGTTGGTCGGCGTAAAGTCGCGATGGACGATGCCGAGCGAGCGGCCGCTGGCATCTTTGGCCTCATGGGCGGCATGCAGGCCGAGCAGCGCCTGGCTGACCAGCGCCGCGGCCAGGTCGGCCGGACAGCGGCGGCGGCGGCGGATGAGCTGGCGCTGGACGCTGCCAAAGTTTACCCCGCGCAGGTACTCCATGGCGATGTAGTGCGAGCCCTGGTAGCAGCCGGCGCGGAAGATGTTGACGACGTTGGGGTGGCTGATCTGGGACGCGATGCGCGCCTCTTCCTGCAGCATGGCCTGCGCATCTTTTTGATCGATGCTCATGAGCAAGCTCGGCGCGATGAGCTTCAGCACGACCAGGCGGCCGAGCCCCGTAGTCTCTTGCGCGACAAAGACCGTCGCCATCCCGCCTTCGCCGAGCCGCCCCGTGACCAGGTAGTCGGCAAAAGGAATCACATCGCCGATGCGAATGCGGCAGGCCGGCCCCTGCGGGCCAAGCAGAATCTCGGTGGGCTGGGCCGAGACTTCCAGCGGCAGCTCGGACAGCTGAATCGGGGATGCCGCCTCCGGCTGCTGCGGCGAACCGGCGAACACCGGTCCGTGACTTGGGTCTTGGGCGCCCTGGCCTTGAAGGAAGAGACCGTTGCGGCTGTTGGCATCGCGCAGCACATATCCGCTGTCGGTGCGGACAAGCTCGGCGTGGAGCGAGGAGACCGTCCGCTCCGCGGCCGCGAATTGGATGTCGCAGCTCTCCCCGCGGCCGAAGGTGACGCGCTGCGGGTAGACAAACGCCCGGTGTTCGCTCGGCTCGGTGCTGCCGGTGGGGCAGACTTCGACGTGGACGATCCAGCGCGCCTCCTTGCTGGCCGTCGGCTCCTGCCGCCAGAACTGACTCTGATCGGTACCGCTTTGGGGCTGCGAGTCTGCGCACGGGTCATCCGCATCGCCTACGCCGGTCGCCGCCAGCTCTTCAGCACAAAAGGCTTCGCCGGCCGCGGCCTCGTCGGAGTCGGCGCCGGGGAGCGCATCCATGCCCGCGCTGGGGACGGCGCTATCGACAATGCCCGGGTCGGCGCTTGTGTCTGCTGATGTGGGCTCGGCTTGCGGCGTTATCCGCTCAAGCTGACTGTGTTCGGGAGGAGGGATCGTGGTGACAAGATGGGGCTTCATCATCATGGGTTCGGACTCTCCAGCGATGCGCCGCAGCGCAGCGACTGCAGGTTGTTTCGCAGGCTGCTTGGGTTCTGATTGCACGGCGTATGCCATAGCGGCGATCGGCCAGCGGGCGCCGCGCGTGCCCAAGGGGCCGCCGCCCCGAACCAGATCTCCGACGAGAATCTTGCTCTGAAGCGGGCGATCGCGATCGCATGAAAATGGCGATCGCAGGGAAGGTCCAAGACCCCCTGTAAGTGAGATATGCAAGTTTGAACGGAAGTTTGAAACTATTCTGAAATTCCGTTGACAACTACAGGGGCGTTCTGAGAATCAGTAGTTGTTGAGTCAGTAGGGACTCATCGCGCTTCCGGACCGAAGCTCGCGGCGCCGCAGCTTGGGCCCGGAGCCAGTGCGGCGCAGTCCCACGCTCAAGCTCAAGATCAACCAGGGGGCACTTCGTATGGCTGGAACGCTGAGAACGAGTCTCTGTGAATCGTACGTTTTAAAACCCCCGTCGAAAAATACCGAGACCCGGCCCGCCCTGGAATAACTCCGGAAACGCGCAGCATCCCGGCCGGCGCTGGGTCGGCGCGGGACTTGGCAGCGGCCTCTTTATCAGCGCAAAATGCGGAACAGATCGTTGGATTCGTCGGTCCACAGAATCTGGCGATTCTCCACGGGGGTGGCCGCCGGAGCCAGCTCTGCCAGCAGGCCGGGGTTGTTGGTCAAGATCATCCACTCGGTGGCGAGGCGGTCCTCGGTTCGCTCGACCGTGTCCACGCGCACCGCGTTCAAGCCGCCGTACGCCGCCAAGCCGCGTACCACGGGGGCCAGGTTCAGATAGCGGTTGCTGATATGGATCAGCAGCGCGCCATCGGGCCGCAGCCGGCGCAGATAGATGTCCATGGCCTCGCGCGTCAACAGGTGGGCGGGCACGGCGTCCCCGGTGAAGGCATCGATCACAAGGGCGTGAAAGGGCGGCTCGGTCTCTTGTTCCAGCAGCAGCCGGCCGTCGCCGATTACC
Organism: uncultured Myxococcales bacterium; assembly: GCA_937879845.1. Taxonomy (GTDB): domain Bacteria; phylum Myxococcota_A; class Polyangia; order Palsa-1104; family JAEUJZ01; genus CALFML01. Next base: position 199 of record CALFML010000637.1, on the reverse strand, counting down.
ACGTCGAGCTTCCCCGGCGCTGCGGAGAGATAGGTGAAGTACTGGCGGGCGAGCTTTTCCACCATCGGATTTATTTCATAGAAGCGGAACACCTGATCCGCGCGCGAGTAGGCCGCCAAGGTTCCCGCGCCGAGTCCCCCGCACCCCTCCATCCGAGGGCCCGCGCCTGCACTGGCGCCTGACCACCACCCGCGGCGTC
>CALFML010000636.1 GCA_937879845.1 uncultured Myxococcales bacterium | reverse complement strand
GCTAAATCTCGCTCGCAACACTTGGCCCTGATGACCTCTCAGCTCGGCCACAAGCCGGCTGTCCTTGACCTTGAAGACTCGTGCCGTGCAGTCAAGGCTCGCAGTGACGATTCGATGTCCGGTTGGGCTAAACCGTGCGCTGTGGAGAGGATCGCCATGTCCCCTGAGCTCGGCCTTGAGATTCCCACTTCCAGTCTCGAAGACCCGTGCCGTGTGGTCACTGCTTGTCGTGACAATGTGCCGGCCATCCGGACTAAACCGCGCGCTGCGGATGTATGGCCCAGGACCTTGGCCGGGACTGACCAGTCGTAGTACGAGTCGCCCGCTCGCGGCCTCCCAAATACACGCTTCTTTGGCCCAAAATGCCGTTGTGACGATGAGGTGCTCATCGGGGCTGAACGCCGCGCTATCGATATAGACTGCGGGGTCTTTAAGCTCTGCCACGATCCGTTCACCATCAGCGTCCCAAACCCGCGCTACATTGTCTTCGCTTACAGTGACGATATATCGTCCATTGGGACTGAACACCGCACTGCGGATCACTTTCGCTTGACCGCTAAGCTCTGCCAAGAGACACCCGCTCTCGGCATCATAAAGTCGCGCCAGAGGCTCTTCACCTGCCGTAATGATGCGACATCCATCAGGACTGAACATCGCTCGTTGGACAGCCTTCTCGTGGCCTTTGAGCTCGACTAAGAGACGGCCGCTGTCCGCATCAAAAACCCGCGCCTTGTGGTCTTTGCTGGCGGTGACGACCCGATTACCATCGGGGCTGAACTCCGCGCTGTTGACTTCGTCCTCATGGCCAATGAACTCGGCCAAAAGACGGCCGCTCTCCGCATCAAAGGCCCGCGCCTTATGGTCTTTGCTGGCGGTGACGACCCGCCGACTATCAGAGCTGAACGTCGCGCTGGTGACAGCTGCCTTGTGGCTCGTTAGTTCCACGAGGCAGCGCCCATCTTCGCTATCAAAGACCCGCGCAGTCCGGTCCGAGCTTGCGGTAACGATGAATCGTCCGTCGGGACTATATGTCGCGTCTACGACTCCATAACTATGGCCGAGCAAGACGACTTTCGTCGCATCTACGCTCTGCATGGCGCTCTTGAGCAGATCGAGAAGCGCCGGATTCTTGCTGCCTTCTTGATAAGCCCGATGCAGCCAGAGCAAACTGTCATTGGGCTTTCCCTCTAGAAAGAGAAGCTGATGGCCTCGATCGATGTAGCTATCGAGGAGCAGCTGGCGGATCTGCTCAGCCGCAGCACGCTCGCGCTGCACCTGCTCCGCGGCCTCCTGGGCCAGCTTATCCTTGCGCGCTTCGCTCGCGTTCAGGAATGACTCTTCTTCGGGGCTAAGTCCACCGAGCACACTGCGGAAGTCGCCGCGGGCGCGCAACTCCAGAGCTTGCGCAAGGCGGGTGCCGGTCCAGAGTTCTTCGTCGGCTCGGCTGGGATGGCTAGGGTCTCGCTGGCGAAGCCCCTGCCAATCCAGCGCATCATGGCTCAGGCGATTGCGGACGTAGAGCACGTGGCGGGCTTCTTTGAGCCACTCGTCAAGCCTAGGCCAGGCGTGCAGCAGCGACTCGTGGGCGAGCTCCACGGTCGCCTTCTCGAAGCTTCCAGACTTTTCTTCAGCGTTGGTAATCAGCAGCTTTTCTTCGACGAGGTCGCGCACGACTGCTTGTTCAGACTCCGAAAATAATGCAAGCTCCCGGCGCTTGGATACTATCGGAGCGCTGTCTCCCTGCCCCGAGACTTCGACGAGCCGCAAGAACACGCGCCGCATCGTCTGCTGCTCTTCCTCGCTCCGAGGCAGATCTTCCTTGCATGTATAGACTGCATCGGCTCGCTGGCAGAGCGCCCCGGTCACTCCCCCGATGGCCACATAGGAGCTCTTGTTTAAAGTCTTGTCGTCGCTGGGATTGTCCGTGGTCCACAGGAGATCCAGCGCGTACTGAAGCAGCGGCAGCGTCCCGGGCCGGCCCTTGATCTCGGATAAGATCCGATCGACGAGTCCGTCTTCAAAGACCACGCCGTGCTGCGCGGCGGGCTGTTCGATGCACTGCCGAAGCTCCTCCGGGGTAGGACTCGTGATGAACCGCAGCCCGAGCCGCACCTGATCGAGGAGATCGGGATAAAGATCAAAGCGGTCAAAGAAGTCCGACCGCATCGTCAGCACGATCTTGAATCGGTCCTTTGTCTCCGCAGTGACGGCAAGCAACCCAGCCAGGAACGCATCACGAGCTTCCGGACGCTCACAGAGCGTGAACAGCTCCTCGAACTGGTCGATGAAGAGCAGCCAGCACTCTGCCGGCGGGCATAGCGCGGCGACGCGGTTCAGCGTGCTTTCATGCGCGATGCCCGCGAACTTGACCTTGGGTTCTTTTTCACCGCCCTGGCGCAAGGCCCATTTCAACGATTCAAACGGGTCGCTGCCCGGCCTCATCTTAAAGCTACGGAAGCCCTGAACACGCTTGGCAAGCTGGGGGAGAAGACCCGCGTACACAACCGACGACTTGCCGCTGCCCGAAGCACCGGAGATCATAAGCAAGGGATGCTGGGCCACGGCCCGGAGGAGCTGCAAGGTGGTGGCGTCACGGCCAAAGAACACGTCTTTATCGCGCTCTTCGAAGGCCTTCAGCCCACGGTATGGAGAGGCCGCACAGAAGGGCCGCGACTTCACCTCGCTAGCAGCAATCTGGACGACTTGGTTGATGACGAGGGAGTTCCCCTGGCCCTCAATCCGAATGTCACCAAAGGACTGGGCCTGCGTCGCGACAGTCATAGTTCATGATATTGCAGGATGATGAGGAATGGGCGGTGAAACGTGCATCTTGTGGGGAGTACCGGCCGAGCCCTATCCACGACCGCGATCAGAGTGCCCGCAACAACGCCAACCAGCGTCGTGACGCTTCGCTCCCCCACAATCTACCGCCAGGATCACCCCATTCCGTACGTCCGTGTACCTCCTCAAGCGCTCAGCCCTGCCATGCGTAATACTCACCCAGCGCGGCATGCCTGTGCGCCCACCCTACCCGTCTCGCGCTGAACTCTTAGGACGGAAGCGGATCAAGAAACTGCGCGATCTCCGACAGCCACTGCCGCGTATATGGCCCCGGTCAGTCGTTGTGGCGTTGGTACAGCGAGCCGTCTCGACGGTCACAGCACCGCCCAGGATTCCCCATAGAGCACAACCCGCTCGGGAGGGCACTCCATGCGCCCCGAGCCACGCCAGCGCCGCCTGGGCGTCTTCGCATACCCCGAGCGATACCCGATCGCTCGCAAACGTCGGCCGCTAGGACATGGGCGGACCATGTTCCGAACATTTTCCACCGCGGCTTGGGTATCGAAGCACGACTACCGGCCCAGGTCCCCGAGGCCAGCAGGCTGCGGCGCCGCTTGGGTGCCCGGCCTCGAAATTGCTGGACTCTGCCCCGGCTCTGCCTGTTCCTCGCTGGATCGGTCAGGGCGGATGTGAACGCATATAGCTGGCCTGAGCTTTTGGCCGGCAGTGGACCATAGACGAGGAGTTGTTCATGCAAGCGACAAGCTGGTCAGACGAGTTTTTGAACACCATGCGGCAGACCGGAGATCCGCCGACCGACGCGGCAGTCGCCGAGATCTTTGCGCTCGGACAGGCCGAGCGGGTAAACGAACTGCTGCGCGACTTCGATCGCAACAGCGAGGAGGTACCGGCCGATCTGCCGCCGCTCCTGCGTGACTTCTTCGTGAACCAGGCGGTCTTGCCAGCCTGGGCCGACATGCAGCGCATCGAGCGGGGCAACGATCTGATCGGCCGCTATGCGCCGCAGATCGTCAGCATCCTCCACTGCTACTCGCTACCGCTGTGCTATGTAGACGCCCGCGCCTCGCAGGTGCTCCTCTTGTCGCAGCGCATTCACAATCAGACGTTCCGTCGAATCATGGAGACCGCGCAGTTCGTGCTCGACGTGATGGACGAGGGCGGGCTGGGACCGCGCGGTCGGGGCCGGCGGTCGGCGCAGAAGATTCGTCTGCTGCACGCCACCATCCGCTACCATATGCAAAAGTCCCCCGACTGGATTGCCGCCGGACTGAACGAGATTCCCGCCAACCAGGAGGACCTGGCTAGCACCATGTTCACTTTCTCAGTGGCGCTGCCCCGCGGCCTGATGAAGCTCGGCATCGCGCTGGATCCGAAGGACCGCGACGCCCTCTACCACATCTGGAACGTCGTCGGCGCCCTGCTTGGTACCGATGAGCGTCTCATCCCTCCGGACTTCGCGACCGGCGCCGCGCTCAGCGACCGCCTGCTCACCCGACTTGCCGCTCCCTCCGCGGCTGGTCGCGTAGTCACTCGCGCCCTCCTCGATTACATGCGGCAGGCCGTGCCCGTCCCCGGCCTCGAGAACGCCGCGCCGACGCTCGTGCGCCACTTCTGCGGCGATGCACTCGCCGACATGGTCGATGTTCCCAAGGCCGACTGGACCCAGCTCGGGATCACGCTCGCCTCTGGTCTCGGCAACGTATTCGGCAAGGTCACAGACAAGGTCCCCATCGCCGCCAAGCTCGCAAGTCAGGTCGGTATGTTGATCCTCAAAGGCGGCGTCCTTTTGACTAATGGCGGTACCCGCTACAACTGGCGCGTCCCTGCATCCGTGAACGAGCACTGGCGCTGACAGTTTGCGCATTCGAGATCTACCGCGTATCCCTCCTTGGGGAACAACAATCACACGCCGCGGGAAGAGACCGCTCTACATCCGCCCCGCCAACGCAACCCCCAAGGCCGGTTCTGAGAAGGCGCCGACCCTGGAGACCTAACTTCGGTGCCGTCGAGAGAGGAGGACCATCGTTCCGCGGACCGAGTGAACGCAGGGGGAATTTCGTCGCGCTGACTTCGCCTCTAACGAGTGAGTAGCTGCGCAATCAGTTCGTTTTGACGAGCTCACTTGCTTCGCGCGGTCCCACTTCGTAGGTCGTCTCATATTGCAATGAGAGCCCGGTTGCCTGGACCCGCTGGCCAGACAGGAAGGGCTGCAGGCTTGCGAGATCGAAGCCTGCGGATGCGTGGCAGAAGATCTGAACCTCGCCGCTCCCGTCGTTGATAAAGAGCTTGTAGCCATAGGGGGCATCGTCCATGACGGTGCGGGTCACCTGACCTGTCACGCGGATGACCTGGCCTTCGGTGCTCTCGCTGACAGAGCCGGTCTGGACCTGTCGCGGATTTCCATCCGGGCCGGCGCCTGCACTCAGACGCTCGACAGCCGCGGAGCTGGCGGTGAGCACGCGGAGCTTGGCCACCTCCCCCAAACGCCCGGTGACCCGCACGCGGTCGCCTCTTGCGAGCGGCGGTCGGCTGTCTTTTGCGTCGAGGCTGACCCAGATCCCGCCGCTCTCGTCTTGTAGGCCGAAGCCTGCATCCAGCGCGGATACGAACGTGCCCGGCGCAACCGTCACCGTGCCGGAGATCGAGACCTCGCTGCCGTCAGGCATGCTTCGCGCATCGATGATGCGCGTCCCCGCTGCGCCCGAGCAGTGAGCGCACCCAGCAATTAAAATTAGGAAGACAAACCCGAGGGGAGATGGCAGGCGTAATGTACTCATGGGCGCGAATATATCGCTAGTTTGCGCCTGCGGACGGATTTTGGGGGGCTGGTTAGCGGGAGTACTTTGTGCAGCGTCGCTCTATCTCTGCCCGTGCAGCATCGAGGGCTGCATGGTACTGTCAGCAGACTGCCGTTTTAGTTACACAAACGATCCACGGCGCATTTTTCTAGCGACCCGCAGGCCGCGTGCTGCGCAATCCGATGCGCTGTCGACTCGGGCAGCCCCGCTGCCATGCGCCGCTTCAGATCGCGCCGCAGCTCCGGCTTTGGCAATGCAGTCAGCCAGCTCTGTAGCTCCATGTCGAAGCTCGGCCAGTCGTGCCAGTCGAAGATGCGCCGCCCGAGCGCCGAATCGCTGACAGCCGCGACGGCAGAACTCGCATCGTCGAAGCTCGCGATAGCAAGATCCACGGTCACCGCGAGGCGAGCCGTCGCATGTCCCGCGGTCGTGGCGCTCAGGAAGTAGTCGCGATCGGTGGGATTCGCCGAGCTGCCCATTGCAGTAAGCGCCCGAGCCGGATCGGGCAGCCACAGCAGCCGAGTCCAGAACAGGAGACGCTCAAAGCCGGATAGCTCCTCGCTGCGGTGAGCAAGCTCCCGCGCCAGGGACTCCAGGCTCTTTTGGTTCCGACGTGCCAACTTGTAGCCACCCGCATTATCGCAGGACAGCTACCTGTGCGGGTTCATGAACAGCGCTTCCGACGGAAACTGCGACATTTCTACCTCCTTCGCGGCTCAGTGCAGCTCGATCTCATCGCTCGGGACGGCGGACTTGCCCATTTGCGGACCGCCACTCCAAGGTACTCAGCCAGCTGTCGAAGCTGCCATGCAAGCAGCACGGCAGGAGAATCGTTCCCGCAAGGGTCCGTCGCTGCGCTCCATTTCTGGAAAGTTTGGGCCCCTCAGCTCGACGGGGGAAACCGGTCTCGATGAATAATTCCTAGCTCGTGCGAGCGCTCCAGCGCGCTGCCGACCTGACGGGCGATGTGGACGACGCGCCGGACCTCGATCGGGCCGCTGCGGAAGGCATCGCGCAGGCTGTAGCCCTCCAGGTGCTCAAGGACCAGGAAGAAGGCGCCGTTTTCGGCGCGGCCGAAGTCGGTGGCGATGGCGATGTTGGGGTGCTCGGCGCGCGACATGGCGACGGCTTCGCGCTCAAAGCGGGCCACCAGCTCCGGGTTCTGCGAGGTCTCGGCATGCAGCATCTTGAGCGCCACCCGCTTGCGCATGAGCACGTGCTGCGCCAGGTAAACCGTCCCCATGCCGCCGGTGCCGAGCACGCCCTCGATTCTGTAGCGGCCGGAGATGAGCGTGCCGTTGGGCTGGGAGACGCGATCTTCTATCGCCTCCTTCACCGCACTGGAGTCCGTCGTAGCGACCCTGGAGCTGGACTCAGCCATGACCAAGCTTGAGCGTAGCACAACGACGCCGGTTCAGGGCCGCGGCAACGCAGCAGGCCACGCATCGCCAGTCTGGCTCGTTGCGGTCAGAGGAAGCAGGCATACTGGGCAAAAGCAAAAGCCATGACCTATCCCCGAGGGTTCATCCTCCAGCCGACCTACCGCATCGAGAGCGGCCGACCTGTCGTGCACCTGTATGGAAAGCTGGAGAGCGGCGGTACCTTTCTTGCCCGCGACGACCGCTCGCTCCCTTACTTCTATGTCGGTGCACGCGACTTGGAACAAGCCCGCCGGCTGGGCGCGCGGCCGCTTACCGCGACCGGCCAGCGCACCCTGCGCGGCGAGCCGGTGGCGCGGATCGAGCTGCCCACGCCGCAAGACGTCCCGGCGCTGCGCGACCGCCTGCTGGCGCACGGCATCGCCTTATACGAGGCGGATCTCGGCTTTGTCTCGCGCTATCTCATCGACCGCGGCATCCGCGGGGCGGTGGAGCTGCACGGGACCGCGGCCCCCGGCACGGCTTCGGGAATCAGCTGGGTGTTCGAGCGGCCGGAGCTGCGGCCGGCGGCGTTCTCACCGCAGCTCTCGGTGCTCTCGTTCGACATCGAGACCGATCCCAAGGCGCAGCGGCTGCTCGCCATATCGCTGTACGGCTGCGGCGCGCAAGAGGTGCTGCTGTTTACCCCGCCGGGCTACTCCTGCCCGCCCGACGCCATCGCCTGCGCCACGGAAAAAGAGCTGCTCGGGCGGTTCCAAGAGCGCGTGCGGGCGCTCGATCCGGACGTGCTCACCGGCTGGAACGTCATCGACTTCGATCTGGCGGTGCTGGCCCGGCTGGCGGAAAAAAATCGCGTCGGGCTGGAGCTTGGGCGCGGGCCCGGCGGCGTGCACATCCAGTCTTCGCGCTCGCGCTGGGCCAGCTCCCGCGCCAGCGTACCAGGGCGGGTCGTGCTCGATGGCATCCAGCTCTTGCGCGGCGCCTTTATCAACATGCGGGAATACTCGCTGGACTTCGTCGCCCGCGCCGTGCTCGGGGAGGGCAAGCTCATGGCCGGGCCCGAGCGCGCGGAAGACATCCTGCACGCCTTCAAGCACGACCGCGCGCGCCTGTGCGCATACAACCTGACCGACGCCCGCCTGGTGGCGGAGATCCTCGCCAAGCTGGGACTCATCGAGCTCGCGGTGGAGCGCAGCCTCCTTACCGGAATGCCTCCCGACCGCGTGACGGCGAGCATCGCGGCGTTCGACTTTCTGTATCTGTCCAAGCTGCGCCTGCGCTCGGTCGTCGCGCCGACGGTCCGCGGCGATGAGGAGCTGACCGAGCCGACGCAAGGCGGCCACGTCTTGTCGCCGACCCCCGGACTTTATCGCAACATCCTGGTCTGCGACTTCAAGAGCCTGTACCCGAGCATCATACGCACCTTCCAGATCGATCCGCTCGGCTATGTGCAGCGCGAGGGTTCGGAGTCCGGTCCGGGGTCTGCGCCGTCCTTGCTCATACAAGCGCCCAACGGCGCCGCGTTCCGCCGGGATCCCGGCATCCTGCCGCAGCTTCTGGACGAACTCTTCCCGCAGCGCGAGCGCGCCAAGCAGCAGGGTGACAAAGTAAAAAGCCACGCCATCAAGATCCTCATGAACTCCTGCTACGGCGTCCTTGGCACCCCGGCCTGCCGCTTTTACAACGCCGACATCGCCAACGCCATCACCGGCTTCGGCCGCGAGCTGCTCCTGTGGTCCAAGTGCCACATCGAGTCGCGCGGCCACCTGGTCTACTACGGCGACACGGACAGTCTGTTCATCGATTCCGGAGTGGAGGACCCGGAGGCCGCGGCGGCAGTCGGCCGGAGCCTGGTGGCGCAGCTCAACCGCGATCTGGCGGCGTATGTGAAAAAGACCTGGCAGGTCGAGAGCAAGCTGGAGCTGACCTTCGATCGTCTCTACCTGCGGCTGCTGCTGCCGCGCATGCGCACCGGCGCCGGCGGAGCTCGGAAGCGCTACGCCGGCCTCATACGCGAAGAGCGGGCCGCCGGAGCTAACGACCCGCCGCCGCGAACGCCCGCGACTCGCGTCGTCTTCACCGGGATGGAGGCGGTGCGCAGCGACTGGACGGAGCTTGCCCAGAAAGTTCAGCGCGAGCTGTATGAGCGGCTGTTCACCGACCAGCCCATCGCCGACTATCTCCAAGGGATCGTGCGCGAGCTGCGCGCCGGCCGCATGGCGGTCCCGCTGCTCGTCTACCGCAAGGCGCTGCGCAAGGATCTTACGGACTACACCCGCACCACCCCGCCGCATGTGGCGGCGGCGCGGAAGCTGAGCGGCCCGCCCGGGCGCCATATCTCCTACGTCATGACGCAAGCCGGACCCGAGCCGGCGGCTGACATACACAGCCCGCTGGACTATGAACACTACGTCCAGAAACAGCTCCGCCCCGTCGCCGAGCCGGTGCTCCAGCTCCTACCGGGGACGCCCGACTTCGACGCCCTCACCGGCCACAGCACGCAGCTCGACCTGTTTGCCGCGCCGCCGCGGCCCCTACCCTAGTCTTTTTGTCTGCGGTGGGGCGCTGCGCTGCGGCATAAGACGTTCGGGAATGTAGGGAATAAGGCGCGCGGCTTAATCCCCTCTGGCGATCGGCGCCGCGACACCGCTTTTCGACTCTTCGCGAATCTTGGCGACGCCGAAGTCGAGAAGCTTGATCTGCGAGCCGCTGCCGCCGGCTGCCGCCACGAGCATGACGTTCTCGGGCTGAAAGTACCTGCTGCTCACCTCGTCGGCGCGGCAAGCAGGAGGATGGGCTGCGGACAGCTCGCGGATGGATCCTTGCTGCCAAGCTTTTGTTTTGAATACGGGAGAAAACGCAGGGACAATATAGGTCAACCACTTCGGCCCAAATGGAGCTCAGCATGCACAAGATCGCTCGTATAGGACGGCTCCTCGCATTTATCGTCTGCGCCCTCGCGGCGGCGGCCTGCACCCACGACAGCAAGGCCGGGGAAAGCTGTGATGGTGGCTGCTCGGGCGGCGGCGCCGGCTGCAGCAGCCAGTGTTCGCCGGCCTGCACGGGCGGGAAGCTGTGCTGCGCTTACTCGGGCGGCGCCTGTCTGCCCACCGATGCCGGCACCTGCGCCAACAACAGCGGATACTCGTGCGCCACGCCCACCGCTTCGGGCGAGTGCCCAAGTCAGTGCTATCCGTAATCGGCTCCCTTTTTTCCGGACTTGCAGCTCAGCAAGGCGCGGTTCGACCCGCCAATCCACACCTTATTGGGACCCTGGCCGGTGACAGCGCTCGCCCGCTACCTCGGCACGGGCAAGGCCCGCTGACACCGGCCGAATCCGACCTCGGCTCGATCTTCCGGACGACAAGCCGCATCCGCTGCAACCGCTTGGCCAAGCAACCTGTCCGCAGCTACTTCCGACGCCGCGCGGACGGATTTGGGCAGGCTTTCGCATCGGACTGGCCACTGTCGGGCTGACTGTCTTCCCCAAGGGAGCAGCCGCGTGAATCCATCCGCGCTGCCGCGGAGGCGCATGCGGACATGGACAAAGGCGGGCGGCCCCCGGCCGGCGCACGAATCAACCGGGCGCGCGAGGGCAGCGGCGTAGCGACTTTCCCCCCGCACTGCCGACTAAGACCGGAAATAGGCGGCGCTGAACGAGCCAGAGCGCGATGCGTGTCTATGCGCCTGCGGCGATCGCGTCTGCGAGGCGGGGGAACTTGGGCTTGAAGCCGAGGTCTTCGCGGATGCGGCGACCGTCCATGAGGGCGTCGAAAGCGCGCGCGATCTCCGCCTTCGAGCCGTCAGGAGGCGGCTCCCCCGCGGACGCGAACAGCGCGGCGAGGTCGAGAGCTTCTTCATCGACCACGTTGTAGATGCGATGTCCAGGCGAGGCGGCGTCGAGCAAGCGGGCGACGGCTTGCGCGACGTCGGCGTGGTGGGCCAGCGACATGCGCTGGTCCGGCGGGAAGCCGCGCATCATCGGTATCGCCTCCGCGATGTGCGCATCGCCGTCGCCGTACACGAACGGCAGCCGGAGCACGCGCACGTCGAGACCTTCCATCGCGAGGAGGAAGCGCTCGGCGGCGAGCTTGCTTACCGGGTATGCGGCGGTCGGCGCGCAGGGATCGTCCTCTTGGGCCAGGCGTCCCCCATTTGAACCGTAGACCAGGCCTGTGCTCGTGAAGACGAAGCGCTTTACGCAGGCGGCCCGCGCGGCACCGGCGAGGAGCTGCGTGCCGAGATCATTGACTTGGTGCGCTTGCTCAGCAGTCGCGCCGCGGAAAAAGGCCGCGCAGTGGACTACGGCATCGACGCCGCGCACCGCGGCATCGAGCGAGTCCGCGTTGAGCAGATCGCCTTGGACGAGCTCGATGCGCGCTTGGCGCAGGTCGGCGGCGCGCTGCGCATCGCGGACCAGGGCGCGCACTTGATCGCCGCGCTGGGCAAGTCGTTTGCTGAGCCGGCTGCCAACCTTTCCAGTCGCTCCAGTGATGAGAATTTTCATATTCAGAGCGTAGCTACTAGCTCCGGTCGAAGATTGGAAAAAACGGACAAGCGCGCCCGCGAGCTTGCGCGACGTCGCGCGCGCAATCAAAATCATCTCATGTCCGCCGTCCACCACCGCATTGCGCCGAGCGTGGCGACCGTGTCCTCTGTAGCGTCGCTGTTCGCATACGACTGCGATCACGACGGTCCCGCAGTGTCGATTCCGCGTCCCGAGATCCATCTTGTCGCTCGCTTCGGGCCGTCGGCGCAAAGTGGTCTCGACGTGCATGCGCTTGGCGTACGACAGAGGGTGCAGCGAAAGTTCATCCACAGTGGACAGCGGATCGTGATAGCGCGCCTTCGCCTAGGCGCGCCGGATGCGGTGCTCGGTGTGCCTGCCCCTGCGCTTTCCGGACGCATTGTCGCGCTCGCGGATCTATGGGGCGACGCCGTGACGCGGCGGCTGTGCGCGCGGCTGGCTGACGCGCGCGACACGGTCGATGCGGCGGCAGTCCTAGACGGCGCGATCGCCGAACGCCTTGCGACCGCGGATCGGCGCCTCACCCATGCGCCACTGGCCCTCACCGCTGCCGACCGGCTGACGCGCGCCAACGTGACCGCCGTCGCCGCCGACCTCGGCGTGAGCGAGCGGCACCTCCGCCGGTTATTCCGTGAAACCGTCGGCGTGAGCCCAAAGGCGTTCGCAAGACTGTCGCGCTTCCATCGCGCGCTCCGCGCCGCGCGCGCCGACCCCCACGCGAACTGGGCAAGCATCGCCGCCGCCGCCGGATACTACGACCAGGCGCATCTTATCGCCGAGTTCCGCGCGATCACGGGCGTGACGCCGCGTGAGCTGCTCAGCGAGCTCCGCGCGGCGACGTCGGTCGGCTAGCGGTCCGGGACAAAACGAGCGCGAGCGCAACATAAGTAGGGTTTATGGCCTAGGTACTTATTGGGGGAACCCATCAACGAGTCAGTCTGCAACGGGGCGAAGTGCTTCTAACGGCGGGCGCGGACACAAGCCGCGTACTAAAAGATCCCGCAGTTTTTTCCAACGGCCGGCGCAGCAGCGCAAATTCTGCGCAGTTCGGATAGCGCCGATCGCACATTGGCGACGACGGAAAGCCGGCATGGCGATTGCGCATGACTTGTAGTTCGTGATGCAAGACAACCTACCTCCCAGTCAGTCGGGCGCCAGCTCGACGAGCGCGCAGGCCCTGCCATGGCATCAGGTCGGGCCGCACCGCTTCCGCACCGAGGGAGACATCATCCATTGGCAGTTCTTCGGAGAAGTGACGCTGGAGCACGTGCAGATCGGGACCAGCGCTGCCGACGGCATATATGAGAGCCATGGCTACTGCCTGACGCTCATGAACGCGGGCGGGGTTACGCGGATGACCGCGGAAGCGCGGCGGTTTCTTGGCCATCGCGCCAAGCAGCGCCGCTATGAGTCGCCGCTGGCCATCTTCAACGCGGGGCTCATGGGCATCGTGATCAGTCGGCTTGTCTCCAGCGTGACGCGGCTGGTCCGCGGCACCGAGCCGAACTTCAGCATCCACAAGAACGAGGCCGAGGCCCGCGCCTGGCTGGCGAAACAGCGCCGGCACATGCGCCAGCCGTCCTGATGCAGCAGGGACGCATTCCAGTCACATGGCATCCCGGGCTGCCGGGCGGGATTACGCCACCGGCAGGCGTATCAGTTTGGGACTGAGTGGTCGCATGTGGAGTTCCCTTGGCGGAGCTCCGGATATTTTCTACCATACGTGCCTCTAGGTCCGCGCCGTATGGGCGCTGCGCACAGGTCAGTACGATAGGAGATGACGATGACCGAAAAGGCCGCCGACACCGGGCTTCAGCTCTTTTCCACCGCAACCGATGACAACCGGCTCGAGCTGTCTCTGCGGCGCGTGCCGATCCCCACGCCGGGGGCGGAGGAGGTCGTGGTGCGAATCGAAGCGACGCCGCTAAACCCCTCGGACCTCGGGCTGCTGCTCAGCGCCGCCGACCCGGCGAGCTTCGCGGTCACCGCGTCGGGCGACCAGCCGGTCACGACCGGCACCATCCCCGCGGCGCTGATACGCTTGGTCGCCGCGCGCAAGGGAAAGCCGATGCCGGTCGGCAACGAGGCTGCGGGTACCGTGGTGAAGGCGGGTGAATCGGCGGAAGCGCAGGCGCTGCTGGGCAAGACAGTCGCTATCGCCGGCGGGGCGATGTACACGCAAAACCGCCTGTTCAAGGCCCGCGACTGCCTTGTGCTGCCCGAAGGCGCGACCGCGGAAGAAGGCGCCTCGAGCTTCGTCAACCCGATGACGGCGCTGTCCATGGTCAGCGTGCTGCGCCGGGCGGGCGAAAAGGCGCTGGTGCACACGGCCGCCGCGTCGAACCTCGGGCAGATGCTGGTGAAGCTGTGCCAGGCCGAGGGAATTCCGCTCGTCAACATCGTACGCAGCGCAGAGCAGGCGGCGCTGCTCCGCTCCCTGGGCGCGACCCACGTCTGCAATTCCTCCTCCGCGGAGTTCATGCGCGAGCTGATCGCGGCCATCACCGAGACCGGCGCCTTCCTCGCCTTCGATGCGATCGGCGGCGGGCCCCTGGCCGGTCAGATCCTGACCGCGATGGAGGCAGCGGCCAGTGCGCGCACGCCGGGATTTTCCGTCTATGGCTCGGCGCAGCACAAGCAGGTCTATATCTATGGCCGTCTTGACAACGCACCGACCCAGCTAGCCGGCGGGTTCGGCCTCGCCTGGGGGGTCGGCGGGTGGCTGCTTACGCCTTACCTCCAGCGGCTCGGAGCCGAGGAGGTCGCGACGATGCGCCGCCGGGTGGCAGAGAATCTGCGCACGATTTTCGCGAGCCACTACACACGCCGGATCACGCTGCAGGAAGCGCTTCAGCCCGAGAACATCCTCGCCTACAGCAAGCGCGCAACGGGCGAGAAATACCTGATCACGCCGGCAGCGAGTTAAAAGCGGCTACGGCATGGTAGCTTCCGGGCATGCGACACCGCATGTCCTATCATTCTCTGACTCGTTCCCTGAATTCCAAACCTGGCCTGCGGCGGTGGGTGTGGACTCTCGGCGCAGCGCATAGCACGGCGCCGACGTACCTGTGGCTTGTCTGCGTTTTTGGAATGATGGTCGCGGGGTGCAGCGGTCCCAGTGACCGCCTCGATGCGGCAGCGCCGGATGATGGCGTGGCAGCGACCGGGGATCTGGCGAGAGCGGCTGATCTCGGGATGAGTCGTGCCGACCTGGCGGTCTCTGATCTCGGTGGACCTGCCGACTTGGCGGCATCCGATCTCGCCGGACCCACCGATTCTGGCATCCGCGACTTGCCGGCGCCGGCGGATCTCAGCCTTCCGGATTTGCCCATTCCGGTCGATCTGGGTACCGAGGATCTGCCCGTCCCCGTCGACCTTGCGGCCTCCGATCTAAGCGTACCAAGAGATCTCAGCACCCCCGATCTGTTGCCGCCCGTGGATCTGGCGCCCCCGCCTCCGCCGCCCGTGTGCACGACCGAAAGATGGTGCTGGTCAAACCCCCTGCCGCAGGGCAACGGCCTGGCTGCCGTGTGGCCCGTATCCGCCACCGAGGTCTGGGCCGTAGGCGACTTCGGAACGATCTTGCGCTGGGATGGTGTGAAGTGGCAGCTGTGGCCTAGCGGCACGATGAGTCGGCTGCAGGCGCTGTGGGGGAGCGGGCCCGATGATATCTGGGCCTTCGGGCAATCTGGAACGCTCCTGCACTGGGACGGGACCAGCTGGTCCGCTCGCGCGAGCGGCACCACCAAAAGCTTCGTCGCCGCTTGGGGCAGCGGGCCAAACGACATCTGGGCGATCGGCGACAGCGGTTTCATCTACAAGTGGGACGGCTCCGCTTGGAGCACGCAGTCGAGCGGGACATCAGACAACCTGCACGGCATCTGGGGCAGCGGGCCGGCGGACGTGTGGGTCGTGGCGAGCTATGGCACCATCCGCCACTGGAACGGCGTCACCTGGGGCGCGGTGACGAGCGGGACCACCAAGACGCTGGCAGCGGTGTGGGGCAGCAGCAAGAGCGATGTCTGGGCGGTGGGCTGGTCGGGCGGAATCCGGCACTTTGACGGCGTAAGCTGGTCTGCCGCCACAAGTCCCTCCGGCGATGACTGGAACGCCGTCTGGGGCAGCAGCGCCACGGCGGTATGGGCGGTCGGGGCCAAGGGCCATGTTGCCAAGTGGGATGGCTCCTCTTGGCAGCTGCTGCCGAGCGGCAGCACCCAGCCGCTCTACGCCGTGCAGGGCAGAGGAGCCAGCGACGCCTGGGCCGTGGGCGAGTTCGGCGAGACGCTCCGCTGGGACGGAAGCCTATGGAAGCCGGTGGCCCCGTCCATCCGCGAGAATGTTCTGTACGGGGTATCGGGGAGCAGCGCGAGTGATGTGTGAGATCGGAAGAGCGTCGTGTAGGGAAAGA
>CALFML010000635.1 GCA_937879845.1 uncultured Myxococcales bacterium | reverse complement strand
CTGGAGTTCAGACGTGTGCTCTTCCGATCTAGTGAACCACCGGCGTCCCCGCCAGACCGAGCGCCGCCAGATCCAGCGCCCCGCCGCGCCGCGGGTGCCACGCCCCGAGCTGCAGCACATCCGTCGGCAGCTTGGCCAGCGGACTTGAAATCGGCAGCAGCGCGGTCACCGCCGCAGTCTTGGTGAAATACTGAAACCCCGGGCTGAAGACCACCGGCGGCTCCGTCGCGCTGAACGTCAGCGACACCTGCACCACTCCGGGCGGCAGCTGCCGCGGCAGGGTGACGGTCAGGGTCCCGTCATTGCCCACGGCGACATCCCCTGGGTCCACCTCCAGGCTGTTCAAAACGACCTTGGGCTTGGTTCCCGAGCTCGGTCCGGTGATCGTAATCGTCGGCGCCTGCGGACACGAGCCGACCGCGGATGCCGACAGCGACCAGCCCGGCGGATTCATCCCGCCTATCGGTTGGCAGGAGCCGGTGGTGAAATCGCAAAGCTGCCCGCTCGGACACAGGCTGCTCGACTGCGTGCACAGCGCCGGGTCGGTCCCGAGCTGGCTCTGAAACAGCCGGTCGCAGCTGCCGAGCAGCCCGAGTCCGAGCATAAGCAGAGTCTTTTTCTTCATAAGCGCCCCCCATTCATAAGTGATAAAGCAGCTCGCGTTAGCGGACGGCGGGAGTAAGAGTTAAGGCCATCCGCGGGCTTGACCGAAGTTAGCGGCCGCGGTCCGCGGGCCTCGTCTCCAGCCGCCGGCGCCGCGATGCGCGCCAGCTCCCCTCTTTAAGCGTACTACGAGACTGCAGCGTCCAGCCTGCGGCTCCGGTCGGACCGCGACCCAAACCACCGCGGCTCCCGATGCGCCGTGAGAGCCCGCGCTTCCGCCGGTCCGCCGCCCCGCGCGCCGCGCCCCTCCCCTACCCCCGCCACGCACCGCGGCCCGCCCGCGCGCCGATGATCTAGGGATACGCCCTGAGCCGCCGGCGCAGCCATCGATCCCTTTGGCCTTCCGGCTGTCCGCGCAGCGCAGGCGCGACTGCAGCCGCGGGCGAGCCCCGCGCGAAGGAGTCCGTAATGAAGACACTCACTAGCTTGTTCTTGTCCCTGGGTCTTTGCCTATCGCTCGGCGCATGCGGCGACGCCGGCTCGAGTGCCGTCCCCAATCCCGATCCCGGTCCGGTAAATCCCGACCCGATGCCCGATCCCAACGCCACCCCGCTCACCGGCACCCTCACCGCGAACCAGACGCTGAGCGGCACGGTCGCGATGACCGGCGACGTGATCGTTCCTTCCGGCATCACCCTCACGGTGAGCGCCGGCACCGTGATCTCGGTTCAGGGCAACTTCGCCCTCTCGATAAAGGGCGACCTGGAGGTCCAGGGCAGCGCCGCATCGGCGGTCCAGTTCGTCGGTCCGGCCGGCAAGCAGTGGGGCGGCATCGCCGTCTCCGGCACCGGCCAGGCCAACCTCAGCTACGCCCAGATAAGCGGCGCGATGCAGGGCTTCGCCACTGCCGCCGGGACCAAGTATGCGCTCGACCACGTGCTCATCAAGGACACCCAGGCCGCCCTCGTGCTCGCATCGACCGGCACCGTGACCAAGACCGTGCTCATGGGCCTGGGCGCGAGCCAGTACATGCCGTCGATCTCGATTCAGGACAGCTCGCCGACCTTCACCGATGTGCAGGTCACAAACGGCGCCGGCAACCCGGGCCTTGACAGCATCATCGTCAACGGCAACGCCAGCCCGCAGTTCGATCACCTCGAGGTGACCGGCTTCCACTGCGCCTTCCACTTCAACAGCGGCGTCAACATCGCCATCACCAACAGCTACGTCCACGATAACTATTACGGCGTCATGGTCTATAGCGCGACGCCGTTTACCTTCGCCAACAGCAACCTGCTCAACAACCAAACGGCCAACATCGGCGACTGCAGCACGACCAGCGTCACCTCGCAGGGCAACTTCTTCGGCGGCGCGGCGGCATTTGACAAAAGCTGCGAGACCCAGAAGAACCTGAGCCCGGCCGGCAAGATGATCGACGGCGCCGGCTACCGTCCCTAGTCCGCCCGAGCGTCGTCCTCTGGGAAGCCGCCTTCCCTCTTAGGTACCAGCCCGGCACCGCTTGTTCCGCCTGCAAACCACGGCAAGCGTTGAAAAACTCCGTGTCATGGCCAAAAATGAAAATGTCGTTTTCAGGCGCTCTCCCTGATTGCCGCAGCCCGTCATGACCGAAGTCCCGCCAAAGTCCAGCTCCTCGTCGCCTGGGGCCACCCCTGCGTCCGCGGCGCCGGCGGCGGCGCCGACCGCTGCCGCCGACGAGCGCCCGGGACGCCGCGAGCCGGCAGGGCCCGCCGCGCCGGAAGCCGCCGCCACGAGCCCAAGCGCCGTCTCCACCTCCGGCACCAACGCCGAGCTGCGCGAGCTGCGGGCGCGCGTGCACCAGCTGGAGCAGACGGTGCAGGAGATGCGCACCCGCCACCTCGCCGACCTGAAGGCGCTGCGCCAGAGCCAGCACCTTTTAAACGCGGTGCTGGAGAACTCCTCCTCCGTCATCTACGTCAAGGACGCCCAGAGCCGCTACATCCTTATTAACCGCCGCGCCGAGCAGCTGTTCAAGCGGTCGCGCGCCGAGATCCTCGGCCGCAGCGACACGGATCTCTTCGCCCCGGAGCTTGCCGCGGCGGCGATTGCCCGCGACCGCGCCATCATCAGCCGCTGCGAGCCCGAGGACTTCGAAGAGCAGCTCGCCGACGGCGACGGCGCCACGCGGGAGTTTCTGACCACCAAGTTCCCGCTCACCGACGCCAGCGGCGCGGTCACCGGCGTCTGCGGCATCTCCACCGAGATCACCGAGCGCCGCCGCGCCGACAAGGAGCGCGCCGCGCTGCAGCAGCAGGTCATCGAGGTCCAGCGCGCCGCCCTGCGCGAGCTGTCCACGCCTCTTATCCCGCTTTTCGCCGGCGTGCTGGCCATGCCGCTCATCGGCACGATCGACGCCGGCCGGGCGGAGCAGATCCTGCACACCCTGCTCGACGGCGTCTCCGCGCAGCAGACGCGGGTGGCGATCTTGGATATCACCGGCGTCCGGGTCGTCGATGCGCAGGTCGCCTCGGCGCTGCTCAACGCCGCCCGCGCGGTGCGGCTGCTCGGGGCGGAGGTCATCCTCACCGGCATCCGCGCCGAGGTCGCCCAGACCCTGGTCCACATCGGCGCCGATCTGTCGGATCTGACTACCCGCAGCACCCTGCAGAGCGGCATCGCCTACGCCCTCAAGCTCCTCGGGCCGCGGTGAGCGGTCAGGCGCCGGGCTCGATGCGGCCCATGACCAGGACGGGCAGGCTCGGCGGCAGTTCGTTGTAGGCGAGCACCGGCAGGGCCTGCGGCGAGCCCCACAACAAGCGCTGGACATGGCGCCGGATGTCGCCGTGGCACAGCACCACCGCTCCGGGCGCCTGCGCCTTGGCGGCGAGCACCGACTGCACGATGTCGCGCTGCAGCTCCGGCTCGATGGCCAGCGGCACGTCTTTGGCGTACGCCGCCGGCGCCGTGGTGCGCAGCGCGTCGCGCAGCACCTCTTCGATCTCGGCGTCCAGAAGCAGCGCCGGCAGCCCCTCCGTGCTGTGGCTGGCGCTGGCGCCGGGCTCGGGGAGCGCGGCGGCGCGGACGTAGCCATGGACCAGGAAGCGGCCAAGCCCCGCCCGCACCTGCTCGATGAGCTCGGGCAGCTCCGGCTCAAGCTTCGGCAGCGCCGCCACCGTTTCCAGCACCGCCCGCACGTCGAGCGGCCACACCCGCTCATCCAGAAGTCCGCGCAGCAGCGCCGTCAGCCGCGACAGATCGATGCGGCGCGGCAGGACCTCCCGCAGCAGCGCCGGCCGCTCGCGCTGGAGATCATCCAGCAGCCGCTGGACGTCATCCAGGGTCAGAAGCTCCGACGCCGCCGCGGCCAGCCCGAGCTTGAGCGCGGGCAGCGCCGCCTCGCCTTTTTGCAGCTGTTTGATGAGCAGCGAAGCACCAAAAAGCTCCACCCGCAGCGCCGGCGCCAAAAGCTCCGTCGTCGGCTGCAGCGTCGCCCGCGGCAGCGGCACGCCAAGCTCCGCCGCCAGCTCGTCCAGCACCGCTTGCACCGCTTGCCCGGTCAGCCCGAGCTCGGGACTGGCGCGGACCAAAAGCGGCGGCGCAACGATCCGCGGCTCCGGCGCGGCCGCCTGCCGCTGCACGCCGCGGGTGAGCAGCAAGCTCGCCGCGGCGGCGGTGAGCAGCACCGGCACCTGGGTCACCAGGCCGTCGCCGATGGTGAGCAGGGCATAGCGCTGGGCCGCCTCGGCAAAGCTCAGATCCAGGTTGGCGACGCCGACCCACAGACCGGCGATAAGCCCCAGCGCCAGCACCAAGAGCCCCGCCACGACATCCCCTTTCACAAGGCGCAGCGCACCGTCCATGGCGCCGTAGACCTGGGCCTCCCGATCCAAGGCGGCGCGGCGCTGTTGCGCCTCGGCGAAGCTGATGCTGCCGGCGCGCAGGTCGGCCTCGATCGCCGCCTGCCGTCCGGGCAGCGCGTCGAGCACGAAGCGGGCGGCGACCTCCGCCACGCGCTCGCCGCCGCGCGCCAGAACCAGATACTGCACCGTCGCCAGGATCGCGAAGACCACGCCGCCGACCAGGTAGTCGCCGCGCACCACCACGCTGCCGAACGTATCGATCACCCGCCCGGCGTAGCCCTGGGTCAGGATGAGCCGCACCGCCGCGATGTTTAGCCCCAGGCGCAGCAGGATCGCCACCACCAGCAGCGCCGGCAGCTGCGGCAGCTTCTGCGGCTCGCCGGCGCGCACCGCAAGCCACAGGATCGCTCCGGCGAACACCAGGTTACCAAGGAGCAGCAAGTCGAGCAGCACCGCCGGCACCGGCAACAGCAGGGTGACCAGCAGGACGCCCACCGCCAACAGCGCCGCCGGCGACCCGAACAGCGCCGCATCGAGCCCGCGCCGCCGCGGCCCCGACTCGGCGCGCGGCTCCGCAAGGCCGCGCAGCCCGGCCCAAAGCTGCTGAATCAGACCCATATGAGCTTTATCTTGGCCCATTTTGCCCGCGCTTGGCGGGCGTTTATGGTTCACCCGGACGACAAGCGGCGATTCCCCCAGCCGCCAGCTAGCGAGCGGATGGACAGGGAGCGCATCTGTGGCTCGCCCGTGGTAAAAGGGAGTGAGTTCGGGAAGACAAGTAATCAAACCTCCGCGTAGGTCTTGGAGCTCCCATGTCACGCCCCTGGGTCGTCTTTCATTCCGGCACGTTGTCCGGCGTGCTGACTGGCGTAGTGGCAGGCGTCGTCGCCCTTTGCGGCAGCCCAAACGCTGCCCAGGCCGGCCGCTGCCCCACCCTGACGATCGTGCTGGAGCGATCCGGATCCATGCTCTGGGACCTGGCCGGCCACCCGAACTTTCAGGAGCCGGCCAAGCAGCGCTGGGGCATCGCCAAAGCGGCGATCGAGCGGGCGGCGGCCGCCTACAACAACAAGCTCCCCCTGGGCTTGACCATGTTTCCCACCGACGATCAGTGCAGCAGCGACGGCCCGCTGCGCATTCCGCCGGCCTATGACACCCAGGCCGCCATCACCGCCGCGCTGCACGAAAGCAGCAGCTCCCCAAGCGGCGGCGGCATCCCGACCTGCGCCACGATCCGCCGCGTCGCCAGCGAAGTCCGCAGCGCCGGTCGCGACGCCTACATTCTGCTTATCACCGACGGGCTGCCGACCTGCGACTTCGCCTGCGGCTTCGACCCGCAGGATCCCGCCGGCGCCGCTGTCAACGCCATCGCCCAGGCGAGCAGCGGCAGCAGCCCGGTAAAGACCTTCGTGCTCGGCATCGGCAGTCTCTCGGCTTCGGCCCGCACGGCCCTTACCCGGATGGCCGATGCCGGCGGGGTGCCGGATCGCAATAACCCGATGCTCAAGTTCTTCAGCGCCAACGACGCCGCCATGCTCGATGCGTCCTTGGCGCGCATCATGAACCGCCTCCTTTTCGACGACGTCGGCGTGGCTTGCGACGACAGCTGCAAGAAGAGCGGCTGCGCGGCGGATCAGCTCTGCGTTCAGGACCGCTGCGTCCCCGATCCGTGCCGGGCGCTGGCCTGCCGCAACGGCGAATACTGCTGGTCGAGCGGCGACGCGGCCAAGTGCGCCGCGCCGTGCGACAAGAGCTGCGCCCCCGGCAGCCGCTGCCACCTGGGCGCCTGCGTCCGCGATGCCTGCAGCGGCGCCTGCGGTCCGGGCAGCACGTGCGAGGAGCCGACCCCTCCCGTCGGAGCGGATAAGGCGGGCGGCGGCCGCTGCGTTCCCGACCCGGCGTGCGCCAGCGTGCAGTGCCTGGCTGGAAAGGCCTGCGTCGCCGGCGTCTGCCACGATGATCCGTGCCAGTACACGAGCTGCCCGGAGGGTCTGTCGTGCCTGCCGTTTGACGGCTCGTGCGTGGCGATGAGCCTCACGGCGCCGCGGATCGAAGACAACAGCCTGCTCGTTCAGGGGTGCGCGATGGGCCAAGGGGCCAGCCGGCGCAGCGCCGCCTCGGTGTTTTTGCTGGCGTTTTTGGTCGCGCTGGGACTTTTGCGGGCGCGGCAGCAGCGCGGCGTGTAGGCGGCGCGGCGCAGAAATTTGACGACCGACGGGACGACCGCCATCGTAGAAAAAACCTACATGTCGGCGGAGTCGTACATGTCCCTCCCAGCCTTGGTGGAGCAGCGCCGCGATGCGCGCAAGCCCATCGACATCGTCCTCAACAAATACATCGAAGGCGAGCCGCACCTGTGCTGCGCCGTCAACATCAGCCGCGGCGGCATGCTGCTGCGCCGGGTCTTCGAGCCGGACCGCCAACACCACCGCGTCGTTGTAGAGTTCCAGCTCCCCGGCAGCCAGCGGGTGCTGCGCGCCGAAGGCCGCACCCTGAGCAGCGCCGGAGGCCGCTCCTGCGGCGTCCGGTTCACCCGCATGTCCCCGGAGACCGATCAGCTCCTCCAGCAGTTTCTCCGCGCGAGCGCCCCTGCCTCGCCACCCGGCTGACCGCGCCGCGTCCTCCGCGCCGCAGGCGACCGCGTGAGCTACCAGGTGGTCCGTCTCCGCCCGCAAGCCCGGCGCTGGTAAGATCGGCGAAATGATCGAGACTGCGGCCACACTGCGGGGACTGGCGAGCCAAGAGGACACTCATGAGTAGCGCGGCGAGCAAGCTTGGGATCCTGGTCGGCGTGGTGGGGCTTTGCGGCGCCGGCGTCTATGTCGTCCCGCGCTACCTGCAGAGCCGGCAGCAGCAGCAAGAGCGGATTGATCGGCTGCGGCAGATGCACGGGTACGTGGAAGCGGCGCGCGGGCGCCTGGGCCGCAGCGACCTAGGGGGGGCGCTGGTCCAGCTCGATCTCGCTTATCAGACGGGGGTGGCGGACGACGGGATCCGCTTCATGCTGCCGCAGCTGGCGGCGCGGCTGCAGGCGCACGTGGCGACCTTCGCGCATGAGGGCGAGGTGAGCGCGGTGGCCTTCAGCCCCAATGGTCAGCAGACCCTCACCGGCAGCGCCGACCACAACGTGCGCATCTGGGATGCGGGCAGCGGCAGCCTGGTGCACAAGCTCAGCGGGCATGACGGACCTATCGCCGGCGCCTGGTGGAGCAGCGACGGGCAGCGCGTGCTGTCGCAGAGCAACGACGGCACGGCCCGCCTGTGGGACGCGCAAAAAGGCAGCAGCCTGGCCACCTTGCGCGATGCCGGCGGGCCGCTGTGGTACACGCGCTTTTCGGGCGACGGGGGGCGCATTCTGACCGTCACTCAGGATGACAAGGGACGGGCGGCGCGGCTGTGGGACGGACGCAGCGGGGCGGCGATTGCGACCCTGGGCGGCCACGACGGGCCGGTGCAGGCGGCGAGCTTCAGCGGCGACAGCCAGCGGATCGTGACTTTTTCGGCCAACACGGCGCAGCTGTGGGCAGCGGATCGCGGCGGGCTTTTGGCGGTGCTGCGCGGGCATACCGGGACGATCAAGGATGCGACGTTCAGCCCGGACAGCCGGCGCGTGGTGACCAGCAGCGCGGATCAGACGGCGCGGCTGTGGGACGCCCAGACCGGAGCGCCGATTGCGACGCTGGAGGGCCACACCGGCACGGTCTACGCCGCCAGCTTCACCCTGGCCGGCGGCAAGGCGGTAATGACGATCAGCGCCGACGGGACGGCGCGGCTGTGGGACGCCCAGACCGGCAAGTCGATGTTTCAGCCGGTCGGCCACCCGCGGCACAGTCAAATCCTGGCGCTGTCGCAGGACGGCGCCCGCATGGTGACCACCAACGAAGCCGCCAACGTCGAGCTCTGGGACCGCATCCTGGGCCACATGCGGGCGCAGCTCATCGGCCACACCGGCGAGGTCACAGCCACCGCTTTTTCGCCCAGCGGCCGCCGCATCGTCACGGGCAGCTCCGACGGAACGATACGGGTCTGGGATGGCAAGAGCGGGCAGCCGCTGTTGCTTTTGCGCGGCCACTTCGGACGGGTGCAGGCGCTCAGCGTCAGCAACGACGGGCTGCGCCTGCTCAGCGGCAGCGTCGATGGCACGGCGCGCCTGTGGCTCATAAACCCTACCGGCTACCCCCAGCCGCTCGACGGCCATCGCAGCGAGATCACCACCGTCGCCTGGAGCCCCGACGGCGGCAGCCTGCTCACCACCAGCCGCGACGGCTCCGCCAAGCTCTGGGAGGCCAAGACCAGCAGCCTGCTCCACGAGCTCCCCGGGCAGGACGGGGCGCTGCTCGGCTCACGCTTTTTTACGTTCAAGGACGGCGGCAAGGAGACCGCGGCGGTGCTCACCGTGGATCCGGGCGGCGAGGGCAGCACCGGCCGCGTCCCCAGCCGCATCCGCATCTTCGAGCGCCAGAGCGGCACCCTGCGCAGTGAGCTCGGCGGCGATCTCGACTTCGGGCGGACGCTGGCCGTAAGCGGCGACGGAACGCGCGTGTTCACCGGCAGCGCCGAAGGAGTCGGCCGGCTGTGGGAACCGCGCCCCGCTCCCGAGCCGCCGCGCGTGGCCGCGACCCTGCATGAGACCGCCGGCGAGTTTGCGGCGGCGGAGTTTAGCCCCGACAGCCGGCTGCTCGCCACCACCGGCGATAGCGGCGCGGTGCGGCTGTGGGACGTCGGCAGCGGCACCGCCCGCCCGGCCGGCCGCCACGAAGGACGCGCCCGCGCCATCGCCTTCGACGCCAAGGGGGAGCGCGTGCTCACCGGCGGCACCGACCGCACCGCCCGCATCTTCGAGGTCAAGACCGGCCGCGAGCTGTTCTGCCTCCGCGGCCACATCGGCGAGGTACGCTCGGTGCAGTGGAACCCCGCCGGCGACCGCGTCCTTACCATCGACGCCGGCGAGCGCGCCTGGCTGTGGGACGCGGGCGACGGACATCTGGTGGCGGCGCTGGCCAAGCACACCAGCAAGGAATACCTCGCCACCGTCTTTAGCCCCGATGGCGGCCGCATCGCCTCGGTCGGGGACGAGCTGCGCATCTGGGACGGCCACAGCGGCAACCTGCTGTTCTCGTTCGATGACAACGCCAAGTCCGAGACCCTGACCGCCGCCGCCTTCAGCCCCGACGGCTCCCTGCTCGCCACCGGCTCGCTCACCGGCCACGCCAAGCTATGGGACGTACACCTTGAGTCGCGCCCCCCGGATCAGGTCCACCGCGCCCTCAGCCAGCTGCCGGCCTTCCAGCGCGCTCAAGGCAGCACCGGCCTCGCGCCCACCGCCACCGAGCCCGCCCCCGTCCCGGCCAGCCTGCGTCCCGGCGCCTACAAGCCCGCCCACTAGAGCATCACCGCATTTGCGAAAATGGAAAATTTGTTGCGGTTGGTGGGAACCTGACGGGCGGAAGGGTGTCTGTCTGAATAGAACAGCGAGCGCCGTCCGGTTTCGTTCCACAGACCCCGGACCTGGACGGACTCGGGCACCACGTGGAGGACTCCTATGCAGTACATCGAGCAGTCGGTCGAGCTGTCGGGAAACGATGCGAGCAAGGCCCCCGGCCGGGTGGGCTTGCGGTCCGTGTCCTGGCCTCACCTGCGCATCCTGCTCATGCTCGGCATCTGCGGGTTTCCAGCGGTGTTCGTGTACGCGATGAGCAGCGGCAACCAGGCCATGGCGCACTCCCGCGCTTCGGCCACGGTGGCCAAGGTCCGGGTCGGCCGGGCGCCGGCGGAAGCGCTGTTGCTGGTGCGCAGCCCGCTGCCGACCCCGATGACCCCGGCCCCCAAGCCCGTAAGCACCCCTGCGCGTTAATCCGCTGCGCGAGGAGCCAGCTCTTCCTAGGAGAGCTGGGACTCGCGCGGCTGCGGTCCGCGGCGGGCAGCCATTTTCGCGGCGGCGGACTCGCGGGCGGGAACCTGCTGATTTTGGCGGGGCGGCGGTCTAGCATGGGCGCCGGGTGTCCGACTTACCTGCCACTGCACCGCGCCTTTTCATCGCTCCGGAGCGGTTTGTTCCGGCGGCGCCGCTTGTCCTAAAGGGGGCTCCGCACCACTACCTGACGCGGGTGTTGCGGCTGCGGACCGGCGATGCGGTGGTCTTGCTCGACGGACGGGGCCGGGTGGGGGCAGCGCGAGTGGCGCGGGTGGAGGCGGAGCAGCTGGAGCTTGGCTGGGAATCGACGGCGACGCAAACCGCGGCCGGGCCCAACGTGGTGCTGCTGTGCGGGCTACTCAAAGGCGACAAGCAGGACTTCGTGATTCAGAAAGCGACGGAGCTCGGGGTGCAGGAGCTGGTCACGGTGGCCTGCCAGCGCAGCGTGCCGCAGCTGGAAAAAGAGCGAGCGGAGAAGCGGCAGCTGCGCTGGCTGCGCATCGCCCAAGGTGCGGCGCAGCAGTGCCGCCGCCCGGACGTACCGCAGCTGCGCGGGCCGCTGCCGCTCGCCGTCGCGCTCGCGGAGCCAGTTCCCGCGGACCCGCCGGCCCTTTCGCTGCTCCTTTATGAAGGTCCGGCGCCGCCGCTGCACGCCGCCTTGTCAGGCCCCGGCTGTGCTCCGCCGCTTGCCACCGTGCGCCTGCTCATCGGCCCCGAGGGCGGCTTCACCGACGCCGAAGTCGCCGCCGCCACCGCCGCCGGCTTCGTCCCCGCAAGCCTTGGCCCGCGCATCCTGCGCGCCGAGACCGCGGTGGTCGCCGCGCTGGCCGTCCTGCAATACACCCTGGACGCCGGCTCTTCCCCGAACCGCAGCCGCCCAAGCGACAGAGCCCTTTAGTCAGCGCGGCGTGTGCAGGGTCGGGCGGGTCAGGGTCATGCGGGTGATGGCGTCGGCCATGCGGCGCAGCGGGACGACCTCGTGGATGCAGCCGGTGCGGATGACCTCTTCCGGCATGCTGGCCATGATCGCCGACTGCGGCGCCTCGCACAGGACCCGGCCGCCGCAGGCGTGCACCGCCCGCACGCCCTGCACCGCGTCGCCGGACATGCCGGTGAGGATGACGGCGATGACCTGCGAGCCCATGGCCTGGGCCGCCGACTCCAGCATGCGGTCGATCGAGGGGACGATGCCGGTGCCGCGCTCCTCGTCGAGGATCGGCGGCTGCAGGCGCAAAAGCGGCCCGTCGCGATACACCCGCAGCGAGTGCGTGCCCGAGGCCACCACGACCTCGCCCGGGGCGATCGGCGTACCCGGCTCGGCCTCGCGCACCGGCCACTGCGTGGTACGTGCCAGCCGGTCGACGAATGCCGAGGTGAACTTATCGGGCATGTGCTGGGTGATGAGGATCGAGACCGGCAGCTGCGGGTGCAGCCCCTGGAGCAAGCTCTGGATCGCCGGCGGTCCGCCGGTGGAGGCGCCGATGCAGAGCAGGCGCGGCGGCGCCAGCGTCGGATTTTCGCCCGAGCGCAGGGTGTTAATGAGGTCCTCGCTGGAGCGCGAGCGCACCGGTCGGAACGCGGTGCCGCTGCTGGTCGCGTTCTGCACCCGTGTCCGCTCGGTGAGCTGCGACATGCTGAGCAGCCGCACGAGCCGCAGCTTGCGCAACAGGTCGTCGCGGATCGGCCCCAGGTCAGCGGCGTGGTGGATGCGGGTCGGCTTGGCGACGAACTCCATCGCCCCGAGCTCCAGGGCGCGGAATACGCTCTCGCGCGTGGCGTGGCTCGATACCACCACCACCGGGGTCGGCCGCTTGGCCATGAGCAGTCGGAGGAAGGCGAAGCCGTCCAGGCGCGGCATCTCCAGGTCGAGGAGGATGGCGTCGGGCTGCTCGGTATGGACGACCTTGAGCCCTTCTTCGCCGTCGCCGGCCTGGCCGATGACGAGGATGTCGGGCTCGTTTTTGAGCAGCTCCCACAGGGCCTGCCGGATCGCCGGCTGATCGTCGATGATCACCACGCGCAGGGGCGGCGGGTAGGAGGGCTTGGGAGTCATCGCTTTACCGCTCATGAGACGGGCTTCATGTAGACGATCTCGCCGCCCAGGTGCTTGAGCTGGAGCGGCGTGATCTGGTCGATGAGCGACTCGGAGTGACCCAGAAACAGGAGGCCGCCCGGCACCAGCCGCTCGGCCAGCCGGGTGACCAGCGGCCCGCGGGCCAGGCGGTCAAAGTAGATAAGGACGTTGCGGCAGAAGATCGCGTCGAACGGGCCGCCCACCGCCCCCCAGTCGGCGGCGGCGAGGTTGCTGCGGGTAAAGCGGCACAGGCGCCGGACCTCGTCGGTGACTTCCCAGCGGCCGGTCAGGGTGCGGAAGAAGCGCTGCACCCGCAGCGGCTCGGTCTGGCGCAGCGCCGACTGGCCGTAGACGCCGCGGCGGGCGGTGGCCAGCGCCTGCAGCGAGTAGTCGGAGCCGACGACCTCGACCTGCCAGTCGCCGAAGCGGCCGCTCTCAAGGAGCACCATGGCCAGGCTGTAGGCCTCTTCGCCGGAGGCGCAGCCGGCCGACCACAGGGAAATGCGGTTGCCGCGCGGGCGCCGCTCGTGGATGGCGGGCAGGAGCTCGTTGCGCAGGGCGTTTAGCTGGTAGGCCTCGCGGAAGAAATAGGTCTCGCGGGTGGCGATGCGGTCGAACAGCTCGTCGAGTTCGCGCTCGCGCTCGGAATCGCTGAGCTCGGGGCTGTGGAGGTAGGCGTTATAGCCGCCGTAGGTCGAAATCTGCAGCGCTTCCAGCCGCGGCTGCAGGCGGCGCTCGAGCAGGAAGGCGTTCTCGCTGGGGAAACAGACGCCGAAGCGCGCCTTGATGAAGTCGCGCAGCTGCGCGAACTCGGCTTCGCTCATCGGTGCGGGCGTTACGGCAGGCATGCGGCTCGATGTCGCGGCGGGCGCCAGACGGCGCGTCATCATGCGTTTTTGCCGGCTGCGGCGGCGGCCGAGCCGTGGGCGCGCTCACTGAGCTTGGCCAGGGTGCTCTTGGCCAGGTCGGCGGCGCTGCCGCTCTGCTGGGCGAGCTCGCGCAGCTGCGGCAGCTGGGCCGGCTGGGCGTGAACCAGCAGCGCGGCGGCAGCGGCGGCGGCGGTCTGCGGGTTCTTGTCGGAGAGCCCGGTCAGGAGCTGCCCGGCCAAGCGCTCCCGCAGGCCCTGCGGCAGGGCGGCGATGGCGCTGGCATGGCGGAGCAGGAAGCGGAACACGCTGCCGCGGCTGCGCGCGTCGAGCGTCGGGCACAGGTCGGACAGGGCGGACAGCGCCGCCTCGCCCATCTGCAGGATGGCGCGGCCGGTCGCTTCGACGACGCTGGCATCGACATCGCCCAGGCCCAGGAGCAGCGGCCGCAGCATCTCGCGCCGGCCGGTCCAGCCGATGAGCGCGGCGGTCGCCTGGCGCACCGGCGGGGTCGCCTCCATCAGCGCGCGCAGCGACGAGCGCACCGCGACCTCGTCGAGCTTCTGCGCCGCCTCTTCGATCTTGCGCTGACCGCTAGTATCGAGGCTGTTGTACAGCCGGTAAAGGCCGACCAGCGCCGCCTCGCGGGCCCCGCGCGCCTTCTCGACCAGGCCCGCGACCAGGGCCGGGATCGCCGCGGCGTCCTGGCTGTGCCCGAGCGCGGTCATCAGCGCCGGGCGCAGCACCGTCTGCTCGGACATGTGCAAAAGCTCGTCGACCGGGATGACCACCCGCTGCCGGTTCAGGCCGTCCAGCGCCGCCAGCACCACCAGCAGGTCCTGGCTGCGCAGGGCCTGGCGTAGCGCCGGCACCACCTCGTGGCTCTGGAACGACGCCAGCTGCTCCATGGCGGCGGCGCGCACGTTGGCGTCTTCGTCGAGCAGCGACTCGCCCAGGGCGTTGATGACGCGGGTGTCGCCGAACGTCCCCAGCACGTCGACCAGGACCTTGCGATAGTCGGGCTTCTTGCCGAGGGCGCGCAGCAGCGGATCGATGGTCACCGCCCCGAGCTTCATCACCGCCTCGATGACGGCGTTGCGGCGGCCGATGTCCTCGGGCTCGCTCATCGCATCGACCAGGCGCTCGGCCAAAAGCTCGGCATCGGTCCAGCTGAGGACCGCGGCCACCGCTTCCTTGCGGACTTGCCAGCTCTCGTCGCCCATTACTTCGATGAGCGCCTCCAGCACGAGCTCGCGATCCTCGGGCGTCTCCGGCTGGTGGACTAGGCGCCGGACAGCGGTGAGGCGGGCTTCCTCGTCGCCTTCACGGAAGATGGTCTTGATAGCGGCCAGGTCGGAAGCGGTTACGTACTCAGTCATTAGGGTGCTCCCTTGGCGGCCTGGTTGAGCCCCGCCAAGCTGATCTTTTCAGTGGACGAGAGGATGGCGTCTAGGTCCAGCACCATGAGGATTCGTCCACGATGGTGACACACACCGGCAAAGTAGCGGGCGCGCTCATTTTGGGTGAGCAGCGGCGGCGGCCGAATGGCCTCGCGGCTGACTCGCAGCACGTCGGAGACGCGGTCGACGATGAGCCCGACCAGGCGCCCCTCGACCGGCACTATCAGGTACTTGCGCGCCCGGCGCACCGCGTAGTCGGCCAGCTCCTCGGCGGTAAGCGGCAGGGCGTCGAAGCGCTTGCGCATATCGACCACCGGCAGGATCACGCCGCGCAGCTCGACCACGCCTTCGATGAAGGTGGCCGACTTGGGCACGCGGGTGATCGGCAGGGGGTTTATGATCTCCTTGATGCGCATGATGTCGAGCGCGTACTCCTCGTCGCCGATGCGGAAACCGCACAGCTGCACGATTTCATCGCGCGTCTTGTCACGCTCGACAGTCTTGTTGCCAAGGCCAAAGCCCCCTCGTATGGATCGTCCCCGGCTCAAAACATCCTCCCGGAACGCATGACTTCAAACGACAGCACTTTGACCAAGTCGAGCAAGATGATGATGCGCTGCGGCTCTGTGGTGATCATGCCCGGCCCAAAGCGCGCTTCTCGTCGTGCCGACTCGTCCACTTCGGCGCGGATGCGTCCGATGCCTTCG
This sequence comes from uncultured Myxococcales bacterium, assembly GCA_937879845.1. Classification (GTDB taxonomy): domain Bacteria; phylum Myxococcota_A; class Polyangia; order Palsa-1104; family JAEUJZ01; genus CALFML01. The sequence continues at coordinate 529 of CALFML010000635.1, read as the reverse complement.
ACAAAGTCGGACTCTTTTCCTGACAGCACGGTCGGCGGCTCGATGTCGACTTCGTGAATGCGTACCACTTCGTTTACGCGATCGACGACCAGCCCAAAGCGCTCGCGCTCTTCTTCCGACACGTTTTCATTGCTTGCGGCAGGACGGCTGACAATCAAGATGCGCGACTTCGCCGAAAGCGAAGCCGCCCGCATCCGCAGTCGCTGACGAAGATCCAGCACGGGCATGACCTGGCCACGAACCGCGATGATGCCGGCGACAAAGCCCGGAACCCGCGGCACTTCGGTGACGAGTCGATGCTTGATGATCTCGCGAATGTGCTCAATGCCGATGCCGTACTCTTCTTCGGCGATGTGGAACGTCAGCACGTCGCGAGCAAGACGGAGCTCGCCGGTCGGATGACGCTGCGATCCATCGTAGTTGCTGGGCGATCCGCTCGGCTGCGCCATCACGCCACCTCCGAAATACGCGGCATCGCTTCTTCGGCAACCGCCCGCACATCAAGCACCAGGGCGGTCTGCTGGCCACC
>CALFML010000634.1 GCA_937879845.1 uncultured Myxococcales bacterium | reverse complement strand
CTCCTGGCCGACATCTCGACCGGGGCGCAGGACGATCTGCAGCGGGCCACGGCGCTGGTGCGGCGCATGGTGCTGGAGCTCGGGATGTCCAAGACCTTGGGCCTGCAGGCTTTCGACAGCGGACGCGGGCAGTTCCTCGATGTGCCGGGCGGGATGGGCGGCATCCGCGAGGTGAGCGATGAGACCGCGCGGGCCATCGATCAGGAAGTCCGCGGCTTGCTCGATGAGCGCTACGCGCACGCGCGGCAGCTCATCCGCGAGCACCGCGCCGCCCTGCAGACCGCCGCCCAGGAGCTGCTGAAAGAAGAGATCCTCGACGGCGAGCGCTTCCGCACGCTCATCGAAGCGGGGGCCAAGCCGCCGGCGACCCCGCAAGCCGCCTGATTCCGGCGATTCGCCGCCCCCCTGCCGCGCCGTGTGCTAGCTTCGCGCCGTGCTCAAGCCCAAAGTCATCCTGAAACGCGGCCGCGCCAACCCCGTCTGGCACGGCCACCCGTGGATCTTCTCCGGTGCCGTCGAGCGCACCACCGCCCCGTTCGAGCCCGGCGATCTGGTCGAGGTATGCGATGCGCAGGAGCGCTCGCTCGGCCACGGCTTTATAAACCCGCGCTCGCAGATCGTGGTGCGCATGCTCACCCGCGCCGGCGAGCCGCTCAGCGGGGTCGCCGAGCACCTCGCTCCCGCCGTGGCGGATTTCGCGCTTACCACGCCGGCTCATTCCGCGGAGCTCTGGGCGCTCATCGCCCAGCGGATCCATGGCGCCGCGGCGCTGCGCCGGCGGCTCGGGCTGCCGTGCGCCCATACCACCGCTTACCGCCTGGTGAACTCGGAAGGCGACGGGCTGCCGGGTCTGTGCATCGACATCTTCGGCGGCGTAGCGGCGGTGCAGTTTACGGCCCTGGGCATGAAGCGCAACGAGGAAGCGGTCTGGCAGGCCTTAAAGACCCTGCCCTCCCCTCCCGCCGCGATCGTCGAGACCGCCGCCGGCAGCTTCGCGCAGATAGAAGGCTTCAGCGCCACGGCCCGGCACGTCCACGGCGATCCGGAGCTGACCCAGGACGTCGTCTCCTGCAGCGAAAACGGCATCACCCTGACCGTCGATTTGAAGGCCGGGCAGAAGACCGGCATGTTCCTCGATCAGCGCGACAACCGCCAGCTGCTCGGGCGGTACGCGGCGGGGGCGCGGGTGCTGGACGTGTATAGCTACGCCGGCGGCTTCGCCCTGCAGGCGCTGCATCACGGCGCGCGCGAGGCGACCTGCGTCGACATCTCGCCGCGGGCGCTCGCCCTGTGCCAGAGCCACGCCGAGCGCAACCGCCTCGGACCGCTGCACACCGTCGAGTCCGACGCCTTCCGCTACCTGGAAGCGGCGCCGCCGCTGCACTTCGATATAACGGTCGTCGATCCGCCCAAGTTCGCGCGGGCGCAAAAAGACCGCGCCGCGGCGCAGAAGGGGTATCAGCGGCTCAACGCGCTGGCGCTCAACACGGTGCGCCACGGCGGCCTGCTGGCGACCTCTTCGTGCTCGCAGCTTATCGATGAAGAGACGTTCGAGCGGACGATCGCCGCCGCCGCCGCCGATGCCGGCCGCCGCGTCACGGTGCTGCACCGCGGCTCGCAGGGGCCGGATCACCCGGTGCCGCCGGCGTTTCCCGAAGGTCGTTACCTTAAGTTCCTGCTGCTCGGGGTGGCCTGAGCGCCGCAAGTCCCCTGGCGGCGCGGGGTCCTGGCGCCTCTGCGATCTCCGGCTGCGCTCGGCCGCCTGTCCGGGCCCCAGTCCTGATACCCTGAGGGAATGTTAGTCCCGCTGCTGTCGCTTGCGGCGCTGCTCGTGGCGATTGCCTTGAGCATCTTTTCGCGCCTGAACGTCGGCCTGCTCGGTCTGGGTTTCGCGTACGCGCTCGGGGTCTTGGGCGCCGGCATGAAGGCGCGCGAGGTCAGCTCCGGGTTCCCCACCAACCTGCTTTTGACGCTGCTCGGGCTGACGCTGCTGTTCGGGCATGCGCGACAAAACGGCACGCTCGATCGGGTCGCCGGCTTTTCGGTGCAGCTGGCGCGCGGGCGACCCGGGCTTTTGCCGGTCGTCTTTTTCGCCTTGGCCGCTCTGCTGGGGACGATCGGCGCCGGCAACATCGGCGCCGTGGCGCTCTTGGCGCCAGTCGGAATGGCGGTCGCGCACGAGGCCGGGGTGCCGCCGTTCCTCATGGCGCTGATGGTCGCCTGCGGCGGGAACTCCGCGGCCCTGTCGCCGCTTGCGCCCACCGGCGTCATCGCCGTCGATCTGATGGGCCGCATCGGCCTTTCCGGGGCCGGCTGGCAGAACTACGGCCAGTGCCTGCTCGCCCACGCCTTGGTCGGCTTCACCGGCTACTTCAGCCTGGGCGGCCTGCGCCTACTGCGTGAGCGGCCGAGCCCGGAGCAGGCGGCGCGCCTGGAAGCCCTTTTGGCCGCCCGCCGGCAGCCGCTGGAGCTGCGCCACGGACTGACCCTGTTTGTGATCCTCGTGCTGCTGCTCATCGTCGCCTGCTTCCGCAGCGATGTCGGGGTGCTGGCGCTCGGCGGGGCGCTCTTGCTCACCGTGCTGCGGGCCGCGGACGAGGAAGAGGTGATAGCCGGGCTGCCCTGGGGCACGATCCTCATGGTCTGCGGCATGACGACGCTGATGGCGATCTTGGAGCGGACCGGCGGCATCGATCTGTTCTCGCGGGTGCTGGTGCGGCTGTCCACGCCACGCACGGCGCCGGCGGTGATGGGCCTGTGCACGGGGGTGCTGTCGGCGTACAGCAGCTCCTCCGGCGTGGTGCTGCCGGCGTTCCTGCCGATCATTCCGGGGCTTATCGAAAAGCTCGGCGGCGGCGATAAGCTGGCGCTGGCCAACAGCGTCAACATCGGCGCGCACCTTGTCGATGTATCGCCGCTGTCGACCCTGGGCGCCCTGTGCCTGGCCAACGCCGCCCCCGGCACCGATACCAGCCTCCTTTACCGCCAGCTCCTTGTATGGGGCCTGGCGATGGCGGTGGTGGGAGCGGTCTACTGTCATGTGGTCTTCGGTCTGCTGGGCCTAGGCAGCCGCTAGCCGCAGGGGAAGCGACCGCTGCGCCGCCGGGTGAAGGCGGCGTCATGACATCCCCGCCCGGGTAGTCTAGAGTCCGGATCCACCAAAGGAGTCAGCCCGTGGACCGTCAGCCGCCGCGCACGACCAGCGAAGAAATCGATCTATATATCCGCACGTACTACTCGCTCTTGCGCAGCTCCGGCGAGGTCCGCGTGCGGGCGTTCGAAGAGGCGCACGCCCACAGCAACTCCAGCCTGCACGTCGGTGCCCGCGAGCTCGTGCCGGATGTCGCGGCCTTTGCCTATAGCTCGGCGCGGCTGCCTTTGTGCATGCACCGGGTGCAGCGGGTGGTGATGGGCCAGTCGCACGAACACTTCGAGGCCGCCGGCCTGAAGGTGCCGGACTGGCAGCGGGTGCAGACGCGCGGCCGCCGGCGCCCCCTGCGCTGGGACGGCGAACAGATCCTGGCGGCGTTTGTCACCAGCATCAGCGACATCGATGACCTGGTGCCGATCCTGACCGCCTATCAGCTGGAGTGGAACAAGCTGCACGAGGCGCTGTCCCAAAGCGATCTGGGCCGCCGGCTGGCCGCCGCGGAGGATGACGGCTCGCCGCCCGCCGTCGAGCCGGCAGAGCTCGGACGCATCCTGGGTCTGGATGCGGGCGGCGTCGCCACATTGATTGCGGCGCTGGGAGAGGCGTTCCTCCCGGCGCTGCGCGAGATTGCCCGCCGCGAGTCGGACCTGCGCGTCCGGCTCCTTGTCGGCTCTTACTCGCAGTACCAGCGGGCGGCGCAGCGCTGGTGGGGCGGCATCGAGCAGCACTACGTCCGACCGACTCGGCCGCGGCGTCCGGCGGTGTATTTCGTCTCCTCGAACAGCCACTCGCTGATAAACCTGCTCGGGGGGTACGCGCGCCTGCACCGCGACCAGCTCATCGCGTTTTGCCGCGCCCGCAACCCCGAAGGTCTGGCCGCGCCGCTCGATCAGGGCATCGCCGCCGGCGATGAGGCCAAGATCAACAACCTCCTTTACTACCTCGTGCGCGGCTTCCTGCACGATCCGACGGGCGCCTCGCACATGGCGCAGGTCCAGAGCTTCGACGCCGAAAGCGGCATCATTCCCATCCCGAGCCCGGGTCACATCGATGTCAGCGCCCAGCTCATCGAGCTCAATCGGCTGCAGGCCGACCGGCTCGATCCGCGGGTGCGCCCGCCGGAGCCGGAGATGGAGCTGCTCAAGCACAGCGATGCGGTCATCCTCAACATCGACTATCCGCTCGGCATGGCCGCCTACCACCACCTATCGCGGCTGGCCCAGGGCGTCGGCGAGCTGCGCGGGGTCTACGTGATGGGCAAAGCCGCGACCCTGAACTCGCGCGTCGGCGACGTGATGATTTCTACCGTGGTGCATGACGAGCACTCACGCAACACCTACCTGTTGCGCAACTGCTTTAGCGCCAGCGATGTGCAGCCGTGCCTTGCGGACTGCACGGTCCTAGACAACCAGAAGGCGCTTACCGTACGCAGCGCCTTCCTGCAGAACCGTGAGTACATGAGCGTCTTTTATCAGGAAGGATTCACCGTGCTTGAGATGGAAGCCGGCCCCTACCTGTCGGCCATCTACGAGATCGTAAATCCCAACCGCCACCCCAAAAACGAGATCGTCCATCTATCAAACTCCACGCCCTTTGAAGTCGGGCTCTTGCACTACGCCTCCGATACCCCCTACTCGCGGCGCCAGAGTCTTTTGTCCAAGAGCCTTTCGTACTTCGGAGTCGAGAGCACCTACGGCTGCGCCATCGCCATCCTCAAGCGCATCATCCGCAGCGAGCTGGCCCGGCTCGGCAGCTCTTTGTGACTTGCAGCGGCCGTAAGCGTCCAATAACAAAAGCCGGCAAGCGGACGGCATCGCGCGGAACAAAAAGGAGATCCGTGCTACACTCTCTTTTCAGCGATGAGCAAGTCAGGGGTGGGAGGGGATCCGCTGGGCTCCGCTATTACACCGCGGCCCGAGGATCCGAAAGAGGGTCGTGTCGCGCGCGCCAGCGGGCAGCGGTTCGGCTCGCAGCCCACCGTGAACGGAGAGGCCGGAGTCAGCGCCCTGGGCGATACGCTGGCGCCGCCCGCCGGAAATCCGCCGGGGCCGCTTGTGCCTACGGGAAAATTTCCGGTGCTGCACTGGGAGCGCTATGAGTTCCTGCAGCTTCTGGGCAAAGGGGGAATGGGAGCCGTCTATAAGGCGCGCGATCCGCGGCTCGACCGGCTGATCGCGCTCAAGTTCATCCACAGCAGCGATGACCAGATGATCCTGCGCTTCATGCAAGAGGCGCGGGCCCAGGCGCGCATCGACCACCCCGGCATCTGCCAGGTCCACGAGGTAGGCGAGGTCGAAGGCAAGGCCTACATCGCGATGCAGTTCATCGATGGGCCTTCGCTGCAGCAGGCGGCCAAGCAGCTCTCCATTCCCGATAAGGCGCAGGTCATCCGTGACGCCGCCTTGGCCCTGCATGCCGCGCACGAGCTCGGCATCATCCACCGCGACATTAAGCCGGCCAATATCATGCTGGAGCAGGCCAGCTCCGGCAGCGCCATCACCTACCGCCCGGTCGTCATGGACTTCGGCCTCGCCCGCGAGTCCGGCGAGGGAAAGGGGCTGACGGCTACGGGGGTGATGATGGGGACGATAGGATTTTTTACGACAGTGCTCATGAAAGCACATACAAACCAGGGAAACGTCGTCAAAGTCGCCGTTGGGTACGTCCGGGTGAGCAGCTTGGATCAAGCCTCCCACGGGGTGAGTCTCAACATACAACGCGATAAGATTCGCGCCTATCGCAAGCTCAATGGCATCAAGCTAATCGACACTTGAGCCACTATACCGTCCCACTGGCATCCCCTACTCCGAGATAGGCGCCGCTTCCGCCGGGTGCTCACACGCCAAGGTAGACAGCTCAGCCTCGATCTCATCGACCGTCGGCAGACTGCCACGCAGTTCCTCTGGGAGACTCTCAACGAGCTGAGTCTGCCATTCGGCGACGCCCATCGGCTTGGCGATACCGCGCAGCGCGTACTCGGCTACCGTGCGATTCTTATCGCGGCAGAGGATGAGACCGATCGAGGGGTTGTCCGTCGGATGTTTCAGCTTGTCATCGACGGCGTTCAGGTAGAAGTTAAGCTGTCCGACATGCTCTGGCTTGAAGCTGCCGCCCTTGAGCTCGATGACGACAAAGCAGCGCAGCTTGAGATGATAGAAGAGCAGGTCAATGTAAAAGTCACTCTTACCGACCTGAAGATGCACTTGACGACCGACGAACGAGAAACCGGCACCGAGCTCGATCAGAAACCGGGTGATGTGCTGGACAAGGGAGCGCTCGACCTCGCGCTCATGTGTCTCGGGGCTGATCGTGAGAAAGTCGAAGAGATAGGGGTCCTTGAGCGTCTTCGGCAAGATCAGATTGAGGCTTGGGCAGCCGCGCGTGAAAGTTGGTGAGCTTGGGAGCCTTGACCTGCCGTTCATACAAGCGCGCGTCAATTTGCAGGTACAAAATCCCGCGGCTCCAGCCGTGTTCGAGCGCAGCCTGGGCATACCAGAATCGCTGCGTGGGATCTTTGATCCGCTCCAGCAGGACGACATGATGGCCCCAGGGAATTTCAGCGACGGAAGGGGGCAGGAATTCAGCCAAATCCAATTCTCGCACAGCCTGTGCGAGAATTTCTTGCTCGGGACGGTGGGCGAGGTAAAAAGCACGCATCCGCCAAAGGTTGCTGGCCGACAAGCCCGCCACCCCCGGAAAGGCGGCGCTGAGATCGCGTGCCAGGCGTTCAATCACCGCGCTGCCCCAGCCCTCACGGTCCTGACGGACGACGATATCGTGTCCGATGCTGAAGTAGAGCGCGAGCAATGTCCGGTTAGCAGCTTGGGCGGCACGGAGCTGCGCTCGGCTGATGCGGGCTTTCAGCTCGCGCAAGAACTCGCGATAGCCGGGCGGGAGCGCCTTGCTAGCTGCGGTCAGCTTGCTGGGCGGTGATATCGCCGACGACTTTGGCCGAGCCTGCCCTTTGGCCTTTCGCTCGCCTGGCACGGCCGGCACCGCCTTGGGACGCACCGTTGGTGTCTTGGATGGTCGAGATGGCATGTTGGCCGTAGTTAAAAAGTGGCTCCGTTTAGAACGGCTGCACCCTGAACCGGCAGTGGAGGCAGGGGATCGGGAAGTCCCTCCGCGTAGAGCGTGTCCTGCCAACCGGAAATCGTGATGTTCTCGTTCTCGCAAGTCGGGCACACGGCTACGAGGTAATCGTCCTCGGTTTTGGTCACCCACAGCAGGCCCTCACAGGCCTTACGTCCTGGCCGACGACTACACTCCACCAGGGTCAGTCGGGTTTCGCCAGGTTTCAAGGGGCCGCCGTACTCAATCAGGCGGGCAATGCGCAAGACGCGCGGGCGCAGCGACGGCGTGGCGGGCTCGTCATGCTCATTGAGCCAGTCGCGAATGTCTACCAAGAGGTGCATGAGGGGCTTCTACCATAACCGTGTCGAGCGTCGAGGGAAGAATGACCATTCAGAAGTTTCTTCCCGTCGGCAGCGAACTCGACAACGGATGCGGATTGGTCAGGTTCGACACGTAAACGGACTTTGGTGCCAACCGAGTCCCTTTCAACCGATTCGTTATCGACACAAGTATCGACGGTTCTTGGACGCTGCTGCCCTCGTGCTGGCGTGCCCGCGGTAAGCTCCCAGTGCAACTGTAGCCCTCAGTCCGTGGACCAACCACCCCAGTAGTTGTGCGCGCCGTTGTAGGCGATCGTGAGCTGGTGCCGCCAAAACCGCTGTAACACCTTTTCTACAACACCACCACCGACGACCCCAAAATCGTTCTTGAGCCGGACCCCCGCATACATGCCCCCCGAGCAGGCCCGTGGGGATACGGAGCGCATCGATCGCCGCTCGGATGTCTACAGCCTTGGGGCCACGCTGTATGAGCTGATCGCCGGGGTGGCGCCGTTTGACGGGAAGTCGATGGTGGACATCCTGTTCAAGGTCCTAAACCACCAGCCGCGGCCGCTGCGGGCGGCTAATCCGGTGGCTCCTGAGGCGCTGGCGACCATCGTCAGCAAGTGCTTGAACAAGGATCCGGAGCGCCGCTATGCGAGCGCGCTGGCGCTGGCCGAAGATCTGAGCCGGTTCCTGCGCGGCGAGCCGATTCTGGGCAAGAAGCTCAGCGCCTTGCGCCGCCTGAGCTGGCGGGCCCGCCGCAACAAGCTGGTGACGGCGCTGATTGTCATGCTGTTGGTGTTCGTGGTCGTCTCGATCTCCGATCGCATCCGCGCGCGGGCCCGCCGCCTGGCGCAGGCGCAAAGGGAGAGCCAGCGGGCGCAGATCGCGCAGAAGCTGCTTCAGGAGGTGGAAGGTCTGGAGTGGCAGATGCGGGTCGCCTACTTCTCCCCCCTGCACGACACGACCAATGAAAAAGAGCAGCTGCGCCGCCGCCTGGCCAAGATCGATCATGAGCGGCCGGCGGACGGGGACAGCACGGCCGGGCTTTATCACTACGTACTGGGGCGCGGCCACCTGGTGCTGCATGCGTTCAAAGAAGCGGAGGAGCATCTCCAGAAAGCCGAAGCGGCGGGCTTTCGCGATCAGGAGCTCGACTTCGCGCTGGTGCGGCTCCTAGATGAGCGCTACCGCAAAGCGGTGGAGCACGCGCGGCTCCAGGCCGAGCGCAATAACAGCAAGCACAGCGAAGATCCGCAGCATGGCGGCAAAGAGGTGCACCTGCATGAAAAACCCGTCGCGGAGCGGGAAAAAGAGATCGCCAAGCGGCGGGCGGAAAAGGAAGAGATTGAAAAGGAGTTCCTGCAGCGCAAGGCTGACATCGAGCAGGTATTCTTCGCGCCGATCCGCGCCTATCTGGACAAGAGCCGCGGCCTCAGCCGCGTTTCGATCTACTACCTGAAAGGCCTCATCGCCTACTACGACCATCATTACGCCGATGCCCTGCAGCATGTCGCGCAGGCGCAGCGCGAGACGCCGTGGTTTTATGAGTCCATCGAGCTCGAAGGCGACATCCACACCGCGCAGGCGCTGGATGAGCTGGCGCACGGAAAGTCGAGCCAGGCAGCGGAGAGCTACCAGCGGGCCATCCTGAGCTACGAGCGGGCCACCGCGTTTGGCCGCAGCGACTACCGCTTGTACGAGTCGATCGCCAAGTCGTGGAATGCCCTGATGGCGCTCGACAGCCTGCAGTTTGTAAACCCCGCGGCCAAGCTGCAAAAGGCGCTGGACGCGGCCGAAAAAGCCATCCAGGCCGCGCCGTCCGAGACCCTGGGGGCGACTCACATCGCGCAGGCCTATAACATCGTCGCCAAGTATCTGCAGTCGGTAAACGACAAGGGCCGGCTGCCGCTCATTCAAAAAGCGATCGCCTCCGGCGAGCAGGGAATCCTGGTCCACCCCGAGGACCCGGAGTCCTATCGCTTGGCCGCCGAGGCCTACATGCAGAACGCGACCTACATCTTCAACTACGGCAAAAACGAAGGCGGCCAGTTCGAGTCCAACGTCAAAGACGCCGAAGAGCGGCTCCAGAAAGCAGTGGAGCTCAACCCCGACGACTACTCCATCTATGCCAGCATCATCCGCATCTATTCCCTGCGCGCCTCCTATCTGCTAAATACCGGTGAAGATCCGACGCCGGTGGTGGAGCTCGGCATCAAGGCGACGCGGCAGGCGATGGCCGTGGACAGCGGTCAGAATGATTATCAGCTTCAGGTCCTTCTGACCTATTTGATTGTGGCGCGCTATAACTCGGATCATGGCAAGAGCTCGGCGGAGCTCGTGAAGCGGTCGGTGGAGCTGGCAGAGTCGATGCGCAGCAAGCTAAACGATCACCGCAGCCTTACGGTGCTCGGCTCGCTCGCTTGCGTCCAGGCGCTCTACTGCTTGGAGGCCGGCTGCAAGGTCGAGCCGCTCGTAGATGATGCGCTACGCTACGCCACTGCGGCGATGAGCAGCTCGCAGCGGCGCTCCTACCGCCCCTACTTAGTCGCGACCTGGGCCTACTCCCTAAAAGCGCGCTCCGAGCTTGTGCGGTCGCTCGATCCGGCGGCCTCTGTAAGCAGCGGCCGGGAGATGGCGCAGATCTGTCTGGCCCACTCGCCGCAAGAGACCTACTGTCATACCTACCGCGCGTCGCTTCTGGTAACCGAGGCGGAGTGGCTGCGCGCCCATGGCAAGAGTCCCTATCCTTCCCTCAACGCCGCGCTGGACGATGCCCAAAAGGCCGTGCGCGAGGCCGGACGCGCCCAGAGCTCCGACGCCCAGCTCGTCCAGGCCCGCGTGAGCTATGAGCTTGCCCGATCGCTGCTTGCGCCAAAAAATCCTTCACGCGCCGCGCTGAGCGCCGCGGCGACCGCAGTCAGCCAAGGGCTTGCGGCCCTGGAGGACGCGCTGAAAAACCGGCGCGGCCGGCCGCATGCGCTGGCGCGGCAAGGCGCCTTGTACTTATTGCAGGCCAAGCTAACCCGCAACCCCGCCGAGCGCGCGAACTTTATCACCACGGCGCAAAAATCCCTGACCGAGGCCCTGGCCAAAAATCCGCTGCTCGGAACCCTCTACGGCAGCGTGCTGGCCGAAGCGGGCGTGCTGCCGCGCGACCCCGCCCCTCTCCCGCCCTAAAAACAATCTGCCACGGCCTAGCGCCTGCGCCATCGCTTGACATGAGCAAAATCGAGTCCGTATCATGGAAAATTCGTTCTCCATCGGCATGCGGAGGTAGGGACCCGTCACCGCGGCAGGATTCACCGATGTCTCTCGACTTGACCGCGGCTCGCAGGTCACCGCGCTCGGCGCCATGATCTGTCACAAACCATAAGCGCGCGCCGCCATCGCCGCCGCGCAGCCCGAGGAGGGGCGCATGCATTCGCTGCAGGAGAGAGTCTATCAGTACCTGATGAGCCGATGGCGCGACGGCCGGCTCACGGCGATCGAGAACTTCGATGTCGTGCTCGGCGGCTATTCCAAAGATACATACAAGTTCGATGCGGTGTTCGAGCGCGACGGCCAGAGCTTCCGGTCGCCGCTCATCCTGCGCCGCGACACCGCGACCAAGACCGCGATCTTCAACAACAGCCGCGAGCGCGAACATATCCTTCTCAACCGGCTGCGCGAATACACCAAGGTCAAGGTGCCTAGGAGCTATTTCGCCGAGCTCGACCCCGGACAGTTCGAGCGTCCGGCGATGATCATCGAACGCATCATCGGCTGCACCGAGCCCACCTCCCTGTTCAAAAACGCCGGCGCCGCCGCCGCCGCCGCGGCAGAGAGCATCGCCCGCCAGCTCTGCGAGCAGATCGCGGCCCTCCACACCACTGCCATCGCGCCCCTGAACCAAGGGAATCTGTTCAACGATCCCAAGGGAGTCGGCGCCCAGACTGACTCCTGGGAGCAGTACCTCGATTCGATGATCCGCTACTTCATCAAGCACTACGATCAGATCGACTTTGATGTTTTGCCGGTGCTTTACGACTCGTACCTGCACCTGCGCCGCAACCGCCCGCGAAAGCTGCCGCTCGTGCTCGTGCACGGAGAGCTCAACCCGTCGAATCTGGTGTTCAAAGACGGCAACCTGCTCGCCGTCATCGACTGGGAGAACGCCCATATCGGCGACCCGCGGGAGGACCTGGGCTGGTTCCGCTTCATGGACGCGGCGACCGGCACCAACTTCTTCAACTCGATAAACTACCCCGGCGGGTTCCTTGGTTATTACAACCACCTGACGGGCTACGACATCACCCCGGAAGAGCTCAACTACTTCCAGGTCTTCGCTTTCAACAACGTCGTCGGTCAGGGGATCGCGGCGATCAAGCGGCGCATCCGCGGCGAGCATCAGGAGATCCTGCACCTGTACCTTCTGCGCATCGTCATCGACGGAATGATGGCCTTTACTAAGCTGCTCGGCTACCCGGCGCCGGAAGGCACCTCGGTTTAGGAGGCGCGACCATGTATACAAGACCCAGCATCGCCGATACGATTCGCGCCGTCATGCTGTCTCTGGCCCAGGACATCGGGCCGGAGGTCACTTCGAGCCGCGGCAAAGTCGCGCTGCTCATGGCGCAGAGCCTGCTGCAAAACGCCATCCAGCGCGTCGAGGCCGAGCACCCCATCCTGATCGCCGAGCACAATGAGATGGTGGCCCTGTACGCCGCGCTGGCCAAAGAGCTCGGCGGGTGCACCGGGGAGGCGGCCTTGCGCATCCAGAAGCGCGGGGAGACCTTCGGCCAGCGGCCCGCCCTCCCCGCTCCGGTGCCGGCCGGCGAGCTGACGGGAGCGCACCAGGAGCTGAGCCTTGCGCTCATCGCTACTTTGACGGATCTGGATGAGCTCATCTGCGCCGGAGAGGCGCACGCCCAGACCGCCCTGGAGCGGGTGCGGCAGCACCTGTCGGTGCGGACGGCGCGCGACTATCAGGTGCATCTGGTAAGTCCGGGCTCGCTGGCCGGACGCGACTAGCCGCGGCATCTTTGGCGTCGGTCAAAGCCCCGATTCCTAACGAAAAAATGATACACTTGTGCCATGCCATTAAAGCGCGAGCAAAAGTGGATCGACGTCCAGGCGATCCGGCACAACCCGCCGCCCGAGTATGCCTGTCTTGCCAACTTTCCCTCTCTGCAGCGCTACACCAGCTACAGCTTCCTTGGCGCCGGCGCGTTCGGCCGCGTCTATGCCGCGGTGCACGCCGAGATCGGCCGCATCGAAGCGGTAAAGCGGATCGAAATCCGCGATCCGCGGCAGCGGCAGATGGCGCTGGCCGAAGCCCAGACCCTGGCGCAGTTTCCGCCGCATCCTAACCTCGTCACGCTCTATAACGCCGAGTGTGACGATCGCGCGCTATACCTCCTCCTGCAGTACATAGACGGCGTACCGGCCGACGCGCTGCCGCTGCCCCTGCCCATAGGCCAGGCGCTGTCGCTGGTGCGCGATACGGCGCAGGCGCTGTCGCTGGTCCACGCGCACAACATCGTGCACCGTGACATAAAGCCGGCGAACCTGTTCTGCACCCGCACCGGCACCGGCGTGGTCGGCGACTTCGGGGTGGCGCGGCTCAAGGACAGCACCACCGCCATGGCGGCGATCGCCGGCTCGCCGGGCTATATGGCGCCGGAGGCATTTGTCGGCAAGGCGGGGCCGGCCTCGGATCTGTGGTCGCTCGGGGTCATGCTCTACGAGCTTCTCACCGGGCAGCGGCCGTTCGCCAGCATAGAGGACCGGCCGTTTGCCGAGATGCCGATGGCGCTGTCTACGGCGCGGCTGCAGTTTCCCTCCGCGCTGCGCAAGGAGGTGCCGCGCGGCGTCGATGATCTGGTGGCGATGCTGCTGGCGGTGCGGCCGGAGGACCGGCTCCAGTCGGCGATGGCGGTGGTGGACCATCTGCCGCGCTATAACACCATCGTCTCCACCCTGAGCGGCGATCTGCTGCGCCAGCCGGTCGACGCCATCGTCTACACCGCCAATGAGCGGCTGATCATGCGCAAGCCCGGCTCGCTCGATGAACAGATCCTGCAGCAGGCCGGTCAGGCGATCCAGACGGCGGCGCAGAAGCACGCCCCCGCGCGCGTCGGCTCGGTGGTCGTCACCGACGGCGGCTCGCTGCCGGCCCGCTATGTCTTTCACGCCATCGCCTTGCACCTGGACCACCGCACCGGGCAAGAGCAGCCGGTGCAAGAGCGCGATCTGCGCAAAGCGCTGTGGGCCTGCTTCCGCCGCGCCCATGAGATGCGCCTGCGCTCGCTGGCGCTGCCGGCGATGGGAACCTCCAGCGGCGCTTCGGCGGAGGACGTGGCGCGCATGCTCTGTGATGTCACGCACACCTACCTCATGGAGTTCCGGCCGCCGCTGGAACAGGTCTATTTCGTGCTGCGCGACCGCGCCGTCTGGGTCAACTTCCGCGAAGCCGCCACCGAAAGAGGAATGCTACTCGTGTGAGCTTATCCGCGGCTGTGCCCCATGCCCTGACCCGGACCCGTACCCCAAAAGCGACCCCGAACCTGGCCCCGACCGCCCACGCGGCAAAAAAGCACCGCAGGCATTGTCAGAAAAGACCGGGTTTGTTCCCTCATCCGATCGCTGATAAGATTGGGGACGATCCGAGTCAGGAGTCCGCTCGCGATGTCTGAGCCCTCTGCTTCCCCTGCCGCAGAGCCGCCCCAGCCGCTGCCACCGCCGCCGCGCCGGGTCGAGATGCGGCTTGTGCCGCTTGTGAGCCTGTGGCTGTTGCGGGCGCTCGTCCAGCCGCTGTTCGCGGGCGTGGGTTGTCTGTTCATGTGCCTGTTTCTCATCGGCGTGCGCGGTGAGCTGGAGCGCGGAGCGATCTCCGGCAAGCTCCTCCTGTTCGCGGCGGGAGTCGCGTCCATGGTGGTCTGGAGCTATTTCGCGGTGGTCGGCGGCATCAAGGCCTTCTGGCTCGCGCCGCGGCGCACCCGGCGGATCCTGTCGCACGGCCAAGAGACCATCGGCACGCTCATGAGCAAGATCGTGACCGAGACCGAAAGCAGCTACAGCTACGGCCTGACCTACTCCTATACCGATGCGGCCGGCCGCAAGTTCACGCAGCAGAGCGGCCGCGTTTCCTTTGGCCTGTGGAAGACGTTGTACGAGGATCAGAAGGTCACGGTCCTCTACGATCCGAGCCGCACCGAAAACAGCATCCTCTATGAAGCCGCCGACTACGTAATCAAGCAGTGAGCGCGAGCCGGCGGTCCGCGCCGCCCGCGACGGTTTGCGCGCCGGGCCGCGGCGCCTGTTGACGCCTGCCGGTCCGATATCGATGATGTCCGCCATGAACCTAGAGCCCATGGCGGAGGAACAAGCCCGTCTCCGCACGACCCTGGACGCGGATCAGAAGACCCTGCAGAGCCTCGGCTATGCGCAGGAGCTGCTGCGGCGGATGAGCGGGTTTTCCAACTTCGCCATCTCCTTCTCCATGATCTGCATCCTCGCCGGCGGCATCACCTCGTTCCAGCTCGGCCTGTGCAGCGTCGGCGGCGCGGCGATGGGCCTGGGCTGGCCGCTCGGCTGTCTGTTCTCCCTGGGCTTCGCGCTGGCGATGGGACAGGTGGCATCGGCGTTTCCCACCGCGGGCGGACTTTATCACTGGGCGTCGATCCTCGGCGGCCGCGGCTGGGGCTGGCTCACCGCCTGGTTCAACCTGGCGGGCCTGGTCACCGTGATGGCGGCGATCAATGTCGGCGCGTACCTGTTCGCGCAGAGCGCGCTCGGGCCGCTTGTCGGGCTGGATCCGGCGCACCTTACGCCGACCCGCGCCGGGCTCCTGCAGCTCTGCGGCGTCATGATCATTACGCTCAGCCAGGCTCTGTTCAACCACCTGGGCATCAAGCTCACCACCCGGCTTACGGACTTTAGCGGCTACTTGATCTTCGGCGTATCGGTGGCGCTGACAGTCGCCCTGCTCGCTTATACGCCGCACTTTGAGCCGAGCCGGCTGTGGACGTTCATAAATTACAGCGGCCCGCGCGGCGGCGGGGTGTGGCCGCAGGGAAACAGCCTCGGCTGGCTGTTCCTTCTCGGGCTGCTCCTGCCGGCGTATACGGTGACGGGGTTTGACGCCTCGGCGCATATCTCGGAAGAGACGATCGGCGCGGCCGAGAACGTCCCGCGGTCGATGGTGCGCGCGGTGCTGTACTCCGGACTTTTCGGCTGGGTGATGATCTGCGCCATCGTGCTGGCGATTCCCAACCTCGATCAGGCGGCGGCGCAGGGAGCGGAGATCGGAAGAGCACACGTCTGAACTCCAGTCACGCCAATGTATCTCGT
>CALFML010000633.1 GCA_937879845.1 uncultured Myxococcales bacterium | reverse complement strand
GCAGGCAGCCGAAGCGTTCCGGGGGAAGCGGCGCGCCCGATATACAGGAGAGGTCGCCATCCTCGTCGCGCTTGAGGGAGAACTGGGTGATGCCGATTTCCTTATCGGCGACGGCGATGCAGGAGAAAGTCGATTTCTCGCCAGGGATGCAGTCGATGCCGCTCACATTCTTTGCGGCATCCTCAAGCCTACGCACATCGAACAGGCCCCGGCCGCAATAGAGCGGCTTGGCCTTCAGCGCTTCCTCGGTGCGCGCGCGGTGCTCGGCGACGCGGTGGTCCTCGCGGCCGGGAGCTGGTCGTCGCTCGTCCCCGGGTGGCCCGCCGAGCTCCCCGAGGTCCGGCCGGTGAAGGGACAGATGGCCCTGCTGGAGGAGCGCCCGCCGAAGGTCCGCGCGATCCTCGCGGGCCGCGGCGGCTACGTCGTCCCCCGCGGCGACGGCCGCGTCGTGTGCGGGAGCACCATGGAGCACGTCGGGCACCGGCGCGAGGTCACCGCCGACGGCGTCCGCGCGGTGCTCGGGAAGGCCTGCGCCCTCGCGCCCGGCCTCGGCGAGGCCGAGCTGGTGCGTGTATGGTGCAACTTTCGCCCCTACAGCGGCGACGGGCCGCCGCTCGTCGGCGCGTCGCCGGTCCCCGGGCTCTTCCTCGCGACCGCGCCCTGCCCCTCGGCGCGCTGCGGCGGCACCCCGGGCGGGTGGCGGTGGTCCTGGGGATTACCGCACTTGTCGGATTCGGTGCGCTGCGCGGCTACAAGTGGTACCAGGCGCGGCCCAAGCCGGTCGAAATGTCGGTGCGGCTGGACGCTCCCGAGCCGACCAAGCTCGAAGACAACGCCAAGCCGGACACCCTGCGCATCATCTTTGGCGGCTCGGCGGCCCCCATCGACAAGGTGAAAAAGCCGGTGACCGCCGGCATCGAGCTCGATCCGGTGGTGCCCGGCAGCTGGCGGTGGGACAGCGACCGCGTGCTGACCTTCACTCCCAAAGAGGACTGGCCGATTGGCGAAAACTTCGTCGTCACGCTCGACCGCAAGGGCCTGCTCACCGAAGGCGTGCGCCTGCACGAGTACGAGCTGAAGTTCCAGAGCGCCCCCCTCACCATCGGGATGAACAGCACCGAGTTCTATCAGGACCCGCAGGACCAGAATCACAAGAAGGTCGTCTCGACAGTCACCTTCTCGCACGCCATCGAGCCGGCGGAGTTCGAGAAGCACCTGAGCATGGAACTTGTCACCAAGAAGGACGGGCAGAAGCTCAGCCAGCCCTACCGGTTCCAGGTCAGCTACGACAAGCTGCGCGGCAACGCGTTTATCCACTCCGATCCGGTGCGCATCCCGGATCACGACGCCACGATGGTCATCCACGTCGGCGCCGGCGTTCGCGCGGCCCACGGCGGCAAGCCGACGACCAAAGAGGTCGTGGAGAGCGTCAACATCCCCGGTCTTTACGACTTCCTGCGCATCCGCGAGGCGAACCTGACCCTTGTGAACAACGCGCAGTATGAGCCGGAGCAGGTCCTCATTTTGGAGACCAACACCGGCGTCCAAGAAGCCGAGATGCGCAAGGCGGTGACCGCCTACGTGCTGCCGCTCCGTCCGCCGGGTGAAAAAGGCGCGACGACCACCGAGCCCTACGCCTGGGGCGTCTACGAGATAAGCCCCGACGTGCTGCGCGCCTCGCGCCAGGTCAAGCTGGAGCAGATCGCCAACGAGCGTGATTACTCGATGGTGCACTCGTTCCGCTACCAGGCGGAGGTCGGCCGCTACGTCTACGTGCGCATCGCCAAGGGCATGCGCAGCTTCGGCGGCTACATCCTGGGCGAGGAAGCCCACTACGCCGTGCGGGTGCCCGACTTCCCGAGCGAACTCAAGATCATGCAAAGCGGCGCCCTGCTCAGCCTCACCGGGGAAAAGAAGCTGTCGCTGTATGCCCGCGATGTCGAAGCGGTGCGGGTCGAGGTGGACCGCGTCCTGCCGGGTCAGCTGCACCACCTGGTCGGCCAGAACAACGGCAGCTTCCAGAACCCGGAGTTTTACAACTACCGCTTCAGCGCCGAAAACATCTCGGAGATCCTGTCGGAGGTCATTCCCCTGCCGGTGCAGGCGCACGGCAAGGCGCAGTACACCGCGGTCGATCTTGGCAAGTATCTTGAAGGCAAGGGCGAGGACCGCAAGGGCCTGTTCTTCGTCAAGGTCGAGAGCTGGGATCCGGCGCGCAAGATCAACACCGGCAAGATCGACAACCGCCTCGTTTTGCTCACCGACCTCGGCATGCTGGTCAAGGACAACGCCGATGGCACGCACGACGTGTTCGTGCAGTCGCTGGACGACGGGGCGCCGGTGCGCAACGCCAAGGTGGAGCTCATCGGCAAAAACGGCCTCGCCGTGCTGACCCAGAACACCGATGGCGAAGGCCACGCCGGGTTCCCCAAGCTCACCGGTTACACGCGGGAGCAGACGCCGCTTATGTACCTGGTCCGCAAGGGCTCGGACCTGTCGTTTCTGCCGTTTGGGAAATCGGATCGCTACCTTGATTTCTCGCGCTTTCCCATCGACGGCGTGACCAACAGCGAGCAGCCGCAGGGGCTCCTGGCCTACATGTTCTCCGACCGCGGCATCTACCGGCCCGGCGACGAGATCCGCGTCGGCCTCATCGTCAAGTCGCGCGACTGGAAGAGCCGCCTGGCCGGCGTGCCGCTGGAGATCACGGTGGACGACGCCCGCGGCATGACGGTCAAGCGCGAAAAGATCAAGCTCACCGAGTCCGGCTTCGAAGAGATCCGCTACACCACCGCGGAGGCCTCGCCCACCGGCACCTGGAACATCAACGTCCATGTCGTAAAGGACGACCGCGCCGGGAGCTTGCTCGGATCGACCTCGGTGCGGGTGCAGGAGTTCCTGCCGGACCGCTTGAAGATGACGGCGCGGCTGACCAGCGACAAGCCCGGCGCGCGCGCCGACACGCTGGAAGGCTGGGTGAGCCCCGATGGGCTCAAGGCGCAGATTAGCCTGCTCAACCTGTTTGGCACCCCAGCCACCGAGCGCCGCGTCAAAGCGAGCATCCAGCTCTCGCCGACCCTGCCGACCTTCACCAAGTTCGCCGACTACCAGTTCTCCGATCCGATGCGCGCCAAGGAGGCGGTCTCCGATGGGCTGGCGGATGGGCAGACCGATGACAAGGGCGAGGCGGAGTTCGATCTCAACCTGAGCCGCTTCGCCGCCGCGACCTACCGGCTGCGGTTCCTCGCCCAGGGCTTCGAGGCCGAGGGCGGACGCTCGGTGGCGGCGGAGGCGTCGGTCACGGTGTCGCCGATGCCCTACCTCATCGGCTATAAGGCCGACGGGGATCTCAGCTACGTCAGCAAGGGCCAGAAGCGCTACGTCGATCTCATCGCCATCGGCCCCACCGCCAACCGCATCGCCCAGAGCGGCATCCGGGCGCAGCTCGCGGAGCGCAAGTTCCTCTCCGTCCTGACCAAGCAGTACAACGGCACGTACAAGTACGAGTCGATCCGCAAAGAAGTCCCGATCACCGACAAACACATCAACATCCCCGAGTCCGGCCTGCGCTACGAGCTGCCGAGCGACAAGGCCGGCGACTACGTCATCGTCCTGCGCAACGACAAGGATCAGGAGTTAAGCCGCATCGAGTTCGCGGTCGCCGGCGAGGGCAACGTCACCCGCTCGCTGGAGAAGAACGCCGAGCTGCAGATCCAGCTCAAGAACGCCGATGTCGGACCCGGCGACACCATCGAGCTGCAGATCAAGGCGCCCTACACCGGCGCCGGCCTCATCACCATCGAGCGCGACAAGGTGCTCGCCTACAAGTGGTTCCGCACCAGCACCGCATCGAGCATCCAGACCATCCAGGTGCCGCCGGAGATGGAGGGCAACGGCTACGTCTCGGTGTCGTTTATCCGCGGGCTGGACTCGGGCGACGTGTTTATGAGCCCGCTGAGCTACGGCGTCGCGCCGTTCTCGCTCAGCCGCGCCCGCCGCACCGCCAAGATCACCGTCAACACCGCGGATCTGGTCAAGCCCGGCGAGCCGCTCAAGCTCCGCTACAGCACCGACCGGCCGACCAAGATCGTCCTTTTCGCCGTGGATGAGGGGATCCTGCAAGTCGCCAAGTACAAGACGCCGGATCCACTGGCCTACTTTTTCCAGAAGCGCGCCCTGGAAGTGAAGACGGCGCAGATTCTCGATCTGGTGCTGCCGGAGTTCTCGCGCTTGCTGTCCGCGGCGCCGGGCGGCGACGGCGAAGGCGGCGGGGCGCGCAACCTCAACCCGTTCAAGCGCCGGCGCGACAAGCCGGTCGCCTACTGGTCGGGCATCATCGATGCCAGCCCCAAGGAGCGAGAAGTCGTCTACACCGTGCCCGACTCGTTCAACGGCACCCTGCGCGTCATGGCGGTGGCGGTGGCGGCGGACGCGGTGGGCGTGCTGCATAAAAAGACCCAGGTGCGCGGCGACTTCGTGCTCAGCCCCAACGTCCCGACCTTCGCCGCCCCCGGCGACGAGTTCGAGGTGAGCGTCGGCGTCGCCAACAACGTCGTCGGCTCCGGCAAAGCGGCCAACGTCAGCCTGGAGCTCAAGGCGTCCAAGCACCTGCAAGTCGTCGGCGCCGCCAAGGTCAACCTGACCATCGGCGAGCTGCGCGAGACCGTCACCCGCTTCACCCTCAAGGCAACGTCCACGCTCGGATCGGGGAGCCTGACGTTTGTCGCATCGCTTGGCAACAAGAGCGGCAAGTACACCACCGATATGAGCATCCGCCCCGCTGCGCCGCTGCTCACCACGACGCAGATCGGCCAGCTCGCCCCCGGCGGCGGCAAGCAGGTGGTGACGGTGCCGCGGACGATGTACGCCGACTACCGCGTGCTGTCGGCCGGTCTGTCGCCGCTGCCGCTCGGCATCGCCCATGGCCTGGTGCGGTATCTGGAGAAGTTCCCGCACGGCTGCACCGAGCAGCAGGTCAGCCAAGGCTTCCCGGCCGTCGTCCTAAAGACGCGGCCCGAGTTCGGCTTCGTCGGCGACACGGCCGACAAGAGCTTCGCCGCCGTCATCGCCACCCTGCGCGCCCGCCAGAGCGACGAAGGCGGCTTTGGTCTGTGGAATAACCCGAACCCGCCTTCTGATTTCGCCAGCGTCTACGCCATGCACTTCCTGGTCGAAGCCAAGGAGCGCGGCTTCGCCGTCCCGCCGGAGGTCTGGAAAAAAGGCCTGGAGTACCTGGGCCAGCTCGCCGGCCGCGAGACCGACTCCCTGCCCGATGAGCGCCTGCGCGCCTACGCCCTGTACGTCCTCACCCGCAGCGGCGTCGTCACGAGCCAGTACGCGAGCTCGGTGCAAAAGACCCTGGATAATGCCTACAAGGGCTGGCAAAAAGACCTTGCCGGCATCTACCTAGCGGCGACCTTCAAGATGCTCAAGCAGGAGCGCCCCGCCGCCCGCATCATCGCCGAGGCCAAAATCGGCCAGGTCAAGGACGCCGACAGCGACTACCAGAACTATTACGATCCGCTCATCCGCGACGCCCAGCTCCTGTATCTGCTGGTGCGCCACTTCCCGGATCGGGTAAAGGATCTGCCGGCCGACGCCCTCAACGCCCTGGTCGAGCCGATTGCCCAGAGCCGCTTTAACACCCTGTCCTCCGCCTACACCATCCTGGCGCTCGACGCCTACGCCCAGCTGGCCAACGCCACCGTCGAGCCGGGGCAGCTCGCGGTCGCCGAGCTGCTCGCTAGTAACCAGCAGCGGCCCCTGGCCCTGCCGGCCGGCCTCATGCCGCTGGTTCTTTATACGCCCGACGCCAAGAAGCTGCTCCTCAGCAGCCAGAGCCCCCTGCGCACCTTCTATCAGGTCACCCAGTCGGGCTTTGACACCACCTTGCCGCAAAAGCCCGAGTCCGGCCGCTTGGAGGTCTTCCGCGAGCTCACCGATGCCGACGGCAAGCCCATCACCAGCATCGAGCTCGGCGAGGAGATCCGCGTCCACATCAAGCTGCGCAGCAAGGTGCCCGACACCACCTTGTACAACCTGGCCCTCATCGACCTTCTGCCCGGCGGCTTCGAAGTGGTCATCCAGTCCGCGGCCGGCAGCAGCAGCAACGACGACGATGAGAATGAGTCCGAAGACAAAGAAGTCTCCGGCGACGACGAGGGCGGCGGCGAAGGCGGCGGCGACGAAGGCGGCGATGGCGACGGGGAGAGCAAGTCCGGGGCCAAGCACGAAAAAGCCGTGGCGCCCCCCGCGCAGCTGCCTATTACCCTGGACGGAACCACCTGGAGCCCCGAGTACGGCGATGTCCGCGAAGACCGCGTCGTGCTCTACGGCAGCGTCGGCGCCGACATTGCGGAGTTCATCTACAGCATCAAGGCGACCAACGTCGGCACCTACGTCATCCCGCCGCTGCAGGGCGAAGGAATGTACGATCGGACGATCCTGGCCCGCTCCCTCGGCGGCCAGATCACCGTCACCAAGACCAAAGCAGCCGCCAAGTAACGACCGCGCGGCTCCTCACCCGTTTGGGGAGCCGCGTAGTCCCCTTCCGCGTTAAGCCCTGCGGTCGGAGCCGATCTCTTCGCCTACGCCACCGTCGCCCGCCGCAGCTCCTGCCCCACATCCCGCATCACCAGCGCCAGCTTCTCCAGTCCTTTGCGCCCCAGCCCGACAAAGGAGTCGGCTCGCTCGCGCGCCGTCGCCCGCCGGTTTGGCACCGGCCCCGTATCCCCGCGCAGCACCGCCGAGGTCGAGGTCCCGACCACGGTCAGATATTCCTTCAAGAACACGAGCGGCCGCGATTCGGCCCCTGAGAGCAGCGCCATCGACCGCGCCCGCGCCGTCGTGCTTCCCTGCCAGTAGCGGAAGATGCCCTCGCGGATCGCCCGCGTTCCCGGCTCCGCGGCGCGGAACACTTCGTACAACGCATCGGCCAGGAGCTCGCGCGCGCGCACGAACCGGTAGCGCTCAACCTCATAGCGCCGCAGCGCCGCATCCACTTGTGCCTCATCGGTAAATTGTCCGGCTGTGGCCAGGAGCCGCGCCAGGCGCTGCGCATCGGTGAAGCCGACGGTCATTCCCGTCGCCGTGAGCGGATGCGAACACCCGCCGGCGTCGCCGATGATCGCCGCGCCGGGATAGACCGCGCGGTCGGTGCGGATCGCCTCGTTGGCGGCAATCTGCGGCGGTTCGCGATCCAGCGACTCCAGCAGCGCCTGCCTGAGCTGCGGCGGCAGGTGGGCGGCATAGTCGCGCCGGATTATCTCCGCGGCGCCCTTGGGTCCGCCGCTCAGGTCCGCCGTCACGTCGAAGCAGCCGCGCGCATCGGAGCGGTCCGCGCCCTCGCCGCCGATCGGATAGATCAGCATCGGTCCCCAGGCGCCAAGGAAGATGTGGCCGTAGCCCGGCACCGGCAGATGCGGGGCGCTGCCCGGCAGCCGCATCGCCACGCTGAACGAGATGAGCCGGGCCTTTTCGGCCAGCCCCAAAAGCGGCCGAATCTTCGAATGGCGGCCGTCGCAGCCCAGGATGAGCCGCGCCGCGAGCGAACCCTCGCTCGTGCGGACGCCGCAGGCCCGCCCGCGCTCATCGCGCAGGATCTCTTCCACCTTGTTGCCAAAGCGCAGCTCCACGCCCGGCAGGGACTGCACCACCCGGCGCATGCCTTCGACGAGCTCGCGGTGCTCCATGGCGAAGCCGGTGGCGCGGGCGCGCGGGATCTCGCGGTAGGGCAGCTGCGTCGGCGGGAGACTCGGTTCGCGGACCACTGCGAAGCCGTCCACATCCACCCCGCCCATGGCGCGCAGCGTCGGTAGGAACCCGAGATCGTCCAGCACCTGCGCCCCCGTGGGATGAATCAGCTCGCCGGCGAACCGCGGCTTGTGCCCCTTGCGCGCCTCCAGCATGACGATGCGGCGCCGGCCGTCGGCAAGCGCCGCCGCCATGGCGCAGCCGGTAACTCCGGCGCCGACAATGACTGCGTCCACTACATCCAAGGCGCGCGTTTCCGACGGATTCTGAGTGCTCATGGTAGTTCCTTTGCTCAAAAAACTACCACCCGCAGCGACGGGAAAGACAGCAAAACGACCGTGCTTGTTCGCACGCAAAAAAGCGCTTCAGCCTCGGCAAATTCGTGCGCGTGCGCACCTTCGCGTGATCTCGACTTCTGCACAACAGCGACGGAGCGCCTGGATCCAGGTAACAGAGGCTTGCAGCACTGCCTCACTCGGCGCGCGAATCCGCACACTCTGGCGTCCGGCTGCTACGGCTCCTTCCGGCTGCTTACACTCGCCCAGATCCCCAGCCAATCGGCACCAAGGCAGCAGCAGGCGGGTAAGAGGCGGGCGGCGCGGAAGTATTTTAAAGATCCGCAAGAGCTGCGCGGCCCTGCAGCGATTGGTCGTAAATCCTGCGCAGGTTATTGAACCGCGATTAATGGTATACTCACTCTGTGAAGCTATTTTCCGATGCGTACCCCGAGCCTCAGGCCGGACTCCTGTCGCTGACAGGACCAGCTCACAAGAGGCGATTTCGGTCAACGGCGACCCTGCTTACCGCCTCGCTGCTCTTATCGGTGGTGAGCGGGCCGGTCTTGACCTTGAGCCCCGCTTTTGTGCGCGTGGCGCACGCCCAGACGCCCGCGGCGACCGAGCCGCCGACCGCCCCCGCGACCGGCGAGCCACCCAAGTCCGACGCCGGCCCTCAGCCCACGGCGGAGGAAGTCGAAGCGGCCAAGCGTCACTTCGAAAGCGGAGCCGATTTCTTCCAGCACGGCAACTACGCCGCCGCGCGCCTGGAGTTTGAGGCGTCCTACGCGCTGACCAAATACCCGCAGCTGCTGTTCAACCTGGGCAAGACCGCCGAGAAGCTCAACCAGGTTCCGGAGGCCATCCGTTACCTGGAACAGTATCTGGCCTCCAACCCCTCGGAGGCCGATGCGACGGAGGTGCGCGCCAAGCTCGCCGTGCTGCGGCAGCTTCCGGGTGCAACCAGTCCGCCGCCGCCGGCGCCAACGGCTCCGCCGGCGGTCGCGCCCCCCAGCAAGATCCCGCCGATTCCCGCGCTCGCGCTCATGGGGGCGGGCGCCGGTGTTTTGATCGTGGGCATCGGTCTAGGCGGCGCGGCGCTGTCTTCGGCCAGCGCCTTCACCCCCGGCAGCACCGTTCCCTATAGTACGTATACGCAGGGTAAGGCGCTCGATGCCGCCGGCATTGCCTTGGATGTGATCGGCGGCGCCGCCCTGGCCGCCGGAGTGGCGTGGACCGGCTACTGGGCTTACCAGCGGAGCAAGGCTGGCAAGCAGCCACCGCCCCAGACTTCCCCCGCGGCCGTCTCGCTTGCTCCCGTAGGACTTGGCCTTGGCATTACTGGTCAGTTCTGACTTAGCGGAGAGACTTTATATGAAACGATCCTTGTTTGCCTGTGCCTTGCTCTTTGTTGGTGGAACGCTCGCCGGCTGTTTCAACCCCGATCTCACCGGGGTGATCCTGACCTGTGATCCGGCAGTGGGCGGCTGTCCCGATGGTCAAGAGTGCAACAGCCAGGGCGTCTGCACCGCGCCCGGCAGCGATGGCGGGATCAATCCGAACGCGGACATGACCGTCCCAGGGGTTCTCGTGCCATCGGAGGGCTGCCCGGGCGGGGGGCTCGGGTTTGATGTCACCGCTCCCGGTCAGAACCGGACGTTTGCCTGCCCGGTGAAGTTCGCCAGCCGGCCGGGCCAGACCGCGGATGCGCAGTGCAAAGCGCCCTATGTCCTTTGCCCCAACGCCAATAGCGTCGATCTGGCGGCCTGCGGCAGAGCCGGCAAGTACCAGAACGGCTTCTTCATCGGCAACGTCCCCGCCAACCGCAAAGGCGGCGGCACTGCTTCCTGCGGCCCGCCGGGCGGCGGCGAGTATGCGATTTGGGGCGGCTGTGGCCGCACCGCCACGCCGATCAACTGCTCCGGATTCATGAACGCCATCGATTGCAGCTTTACCGGGGCGTTTACCTGCTCCGGCAGTAAGATCGGCGATACGACCAATAACGACGGCGCAAGCGGCGTTCTCTGCTGCCGCCAGTAGTCGCGCCGCGGCGCGATATGAAGCCGCCGCGCGGCGGGCCGGCGCACAATGTTGCAGCATGACCTTCAGCCGCCGGCCGACCTCGGGTATAGTGCCGAAAATGGAAACGCAACCTCGTCCTGCCGCTGCTTCCCCTGCCGCCCCCGCTGAGGCTCAGCCTCCAGCCGCGGCTTCGGCTTCGACTCCTCCCGCCCCGGCGCCGGCGGCTCCCGCACCAGCGTCGCGTCGGCTATCGGCCGAAGAGGCGCCGGTCCTCAAAGAGCTTTATCGGCAGATGATGGTCATCCGCCGCATCGAAGAAGCCGCGGCCAAGGCCTACGCCCAAGGCAAGATGGGCGGCTTCCTGCACCTGGGCATCGGCCAGGAGTCGGTCTGCGTCGGCGCCATCGCCTCCCTGCGCGCCGAAGACTACGTCGTGGCGACCTACCGCGAGCACGGCCACTGCATCGCCAAGGCCGGCGCGAGCCTGGACGTCTGCAAGGCGGTGCTGGCGGAGCTGCTCGGTAAATCGACCGGCATCAGCAAGGGCATGGGCGGCTCGATGCACCTGTTCGATGCCGCGCACCGGTTCCTCGGCGGCTATGGCATCGTCGGCGGGCACGTCCCGCTGGCGGCGGGCGTGGCGTATGCGAGCAAGTACCGGGCGCTGCCCGAGGTGACGCTGTGCTTCTTCGGCGAAGGCTCGGCCAACCAGGGCGCGTTTTTCGAGGGGATGAGCCTGGCGGGGCTGTGGCAGCTGCCGGTGGTCTTCATCTGCGAGAACAACCAGTACTCGATGGGGACGCCGCTTTACCGCACGCTGGCCGTACCGGACGTCACCGAGCGCGGCGCCGGCTTCGCCCTGGCGCGCGACCGCTTCAAAGGCGACGACGTGCTGGAAGTGCGCGAGCGCATAAGCCGCGCCGTGGAGCGGGCGCGGACGGAACACATCCCGACGCTCATCGAAGTGGAGACCTACCGCTTCCGCGGCCACTCGATCTCGGATCCGGGGAACTACCGGACCAAGGATGAGATCGAGCAGTGGAAAAAACGCGACGCGGTGCTGATCGCCCGCGACCGTCTGGTGGCCGCGCTGGGGGAAGACGAGATCGTCTCGCTCGAAGCGCACATCAAAGCCCAGGTCCAAGAGGCGGTGCGCTTCGCCGAGCAGTCGCCGCCGGCGGAAGAGGCGACGATCTGGAACACTGTGTACGCGACCCCGGGCACCGATCCGCGGAAGATGTAGCAGCGCGAAGCGGCGTCAGCGCGGGGGCTTGGGCTGGGGGGCCGCGACGCCGGAAAACAGCGGCAAGAGGGATGCGTCGCCGAGCGAGTCGGCGGCCGGCTCGCTCGGCAGCAGCGAAGGCAGCTCTTCGAGCTCCGGGTAGGAGTCCGGGCGGGCCGACTTGTCGAGATCGAGGATGCGCGACTCGCCGACGTAGGTCTTGGTCTCGTAGCGGGTGATGCGGCCGATCTTGCGCACGATGTCGGCCATGCGCTCCGCTTCTTTGATCAGGATGTCGGCGAAGCTGTGGATGTCGTCGTAGCCTTCGGGGAGGCGGCGGCGCAAGAGCTCGGCGTAGCCCATGACCGAGGTGAGGGGCTGGTTCAGCTCGTGCGCGGCGGTGCCGGCGAGCTCGACGATGAGGGCCTGGCGCTCGCTGGCGGCCAGCTTCTCCTCGGTCTGCATAAGGAGCTGCTCGATCCGCAGGCGCTCGCGCAGATCGGAGAAAATGCCGACGGTGGCGACCTCGCGGCCTTCCTCATAGATGATCGACGCGGTAAGCGCGACGGGGATGGCGGCGCGATTTTTGCCGAGCAGGGTCCGCCGTGACTGCAGGAGCCGGCCCTTGCCGCCGTGCTCTTCGGAGCGGAGCTGCGCCATGATGCGCTGGGCTTCTTTGTCGGGATAAAGCGACCACACCGGCAGCTTGCCGATGACCTCTTCCGGGGCGTAGCCGGTGATGCGGGCGGCGCCTTGGTTGAAAAGGACGATCTTGCCCTGCACGTCTGCGGCGATGATTCCGTCGACGGTGGAGTCGATGAGGCGTTCGAGGAACTCCTTGGTCTTGCGCAGCTCGTTTTCGAGCATGCGCTTTTCCGTCACATCGCGGAACGACAGCACCACGTAGCGCTCTTCCGCCAGAAGCGGCGAGGTCGAGACCGAGAGGGACAGGGTCTCGCTGGAGGTCGAGGTGAGCGCGAGGTCGAAGACTTTCACCGGTCCGCCGGCCAGGACCTGTTCGACGGTGCGAAAGACGGTGTCGCGGTGCATGGCCGGAACCACTTCGCACAGCAGATGGCCGGCCAGGCCGGCGGTGGCGTAGCCGGTCATGAGCTCCGCCGCGCGGTTGAGCCAGACGATGCGGGCGGCGGCGTCGAGGACGATGACGCCGTCGGCGCTGGACTCGAAGAACTCGCGGTACTGGAGCAGCGGGCGCTTCTGCGGCGGCGGGCTCAGGTGAGTGATGCGGACGCGGCGCGTGCGCTCCCGCAGCGACTCATCGAGGTGGCGGCTCCGCACGGCCAGAGCCAGGAGCTGCGCAAACGCCGCCAGCTGTTCAACCGCCGCCGTCAGCGTGGGTGCCGGTGCCGAGTCTGCGGGCCGGGCGTCATAAAGGACAAGCGCCCAGGCCGCGGCGGCACCGCCCGGGCTCAGCGGCAGCGGCATGACCCATGGAAGTAAATCGGCCGCATCGAGGCTGACGATACGGATGAGCGCCTGCCGCTCTTTCGCATCGGTGATCTGGCTGAGGCGGCCGCTTTGCAGGGCTTCGCGCAGCTGGGCGTAGGGCAGCCGGGGTCCGGGAAAGCAGGTATCGTGCGGCTCGCTGCTCGCCGTCACCACGGTCAGCCCGTCGGTGTCATCGCCCAGGAGGACCAGGGCGATATGGGCGCAGCCGATGGCGGTACGGATGTGTTCCG
This sequence comes from uncultured Myxococcales bacterium, assembly GCA_937879845.1. Classification (GTDB taxonomy): domain Bacteria; phylum Myxococcota_A; class Polyangia; order Palsa-1104; family JAEUJZ01; genus CALFML01. The sequence goes on along the minus strand of CALFML010000633.1, from coordinate 9,228 downwards.
TAAAGCGCTGGAAGGCGCGGGCGCTCTCGCTGGGATCGACGCTGGTTTCCGCGGCGACCGGCTCGGGCGCGTTTTCTTCGCGCGGGCCGCACGCGGCAGAGCCGGGGCGCTCGCTGCCCACAAGCTCCGGGCAGAGAAGCTGCAGCCCTTGCGTCAGCGTCCGGAGCTGGAGCTGCGCTTTTTCACCGCTGCGCTGCTGCTCGCGCACCCGGCGGACGGCTTGAGCGCGATCAAGCAGCTCGACCGCCGCGGGAATCCCCAGGAGCACGTCGTCCGCCCCGGCGCGGCGCAGGCGGTCGGCGGCCTGCAGCAGCAGCGCCGGCAGCGGCGGCTGCTCCGGAAACAGACACGCAAGCACGCCGGTGTGCGGTCCGGCCAGCTGGCGCGCGCGGGTGCACAGCTGCTCCATGCGCTCGATGCTGTCAAGCTCGCGGGTGAACACAACCAGGGTCGGGGCGGCGCCGGCTTCAGGCGACCAGGCGGGGCAGAGGTCGGCCGCGGGGCCGCGGTGCGACACGGCGCTGATTCGCACCGGCAGACCGGTGTTGCGCAGCGCTCGCAGCAGGTCGGCGTTGACCAGCGGCTCCAGCATCCCCGGCGCTCCCGGCGTCCGCGCGGGCTTGGCCTCGGGTTCGCCGGCGGGACGCTCGGATTCGATGAGTAGCAGCCAACCCGCCGGATCGGCGGCGCTGTTCTCCGACGTCGCAGCTCCCCCAGGCTCGGTCACCGCAGCCATGCCGCCCGCGACGCGGTCCGCGCGTCCGTCTTCGCTGCCGGCGCGCGACCCGCCGGGCAACCCCGCTGACAACCCACCGGGCGACCCGGATGTTGACGATGGTAATGACACGGGCACGCGCGCAGTCTACCGTAGCCCCGGCCCACCCTGCCAGTTTCCATCGCCAGTCCTTACCCGTCTTCGAGGGAAAGTTGTGGGCGTACGGCAACTCCCGGCCCGCGACTTTGTAAGCGCGGGCAGAGTCAGCGCGCGGCGAAACGCGGCAGAGGCGGAATCAGCGCTACAATGCTGGTGCGTGAGCGCCGTGCCGACTTCCACAGATTTTCAGCTCGATTGGCTTGCCGGACCCCAGGGTTCGCTGCTAGAGACTCCCGGCCGGGTGGCGCTGTCCGCCTGTCCGGGACGGCTCGACCTCGGCGGCGAGGTGAAGGACCACATCGCGATGCTCCGCGGGCATGGCATCAAAGTGGTGGTCTCGCTAGTTGAAGATCGGGAGATGGAGTTTTATGGCGCCGTCGGCCTGCGCGCCGCCCTGCGTGAGGCCGGGATGCGCAGCCTCCACTTTCCGCTGGTCGATACGCAGCCGCCGGAGGAGCTGTTCGCGGCGCGGGCCCTTTGCGCCCAGCTTCTCGGCTGGCTGGGCGAAGGCGAGCACGTGCTCATCCACTGCATCGGCGGCTGGGGACGGTCCGGGACCTTGGCGGCGTCGCTGCTCACCCATCAGGGGTACGCCGCCGCGGCCGCCATCAAGCTCGTGCGGCAGGCGCGCAGCCCGCGCTGCGTCGAGTCCCGCGCCCAGGAAAACTTCGTCCACACCTACGCCACGGCACAGCGCGATCAGGAGCGCTACTACATTCCCGTCCCCCAAGCGGAGGCGCCGGCGCTGCTGGCCGGGGTGCCGGGAGCCCGCCGCCTGCGGTCGCGCAGCGGGTCGCTGCCGATCCTGCGCAGCAGCGAAGAGCTCACCCGGTATCTCAACGCCGCGCTCACCGCCAAGCCGGGAGCCGCCGCTCCGCCTGCCGTGGAGATGGTCGTGTTTTCCGGTGAGCAGCCCCGTCCGGAGGCTGCCGATGCCGCCGACCTGCGCCATCCCGAAGAATGGCCGGTAGACCGGGTTTTCGTCCGCCAAGACCGAGTCTGGCAGCCCGTTCCGTTTTCGCACCTTGGCGGCTGAATCCTCCTGCCGCCCCCCGGCCGGCCGCCGCGGTGGGTAGGCAGCCCCGGTAGCCGGCCGCGGGGCGCGACGATGGTTGCGCTTTACCGGGCCGCGTGTCAAAACCCCCGCCATGAAGTGGGCTTCTGCGATCTCCACCCAGCCCGAGGCCACCCCCGCTGTCGCCGAGGCCGCCGCGGCAATCAAGTCTGAACTCGACGGACAAGCGGCCGACCTTGTGATCGTGTTCGCATCGCCGCACTACCGCGACTCGCTGGTGCGTCTTCCCAGCCTGGTGCGCGAAAAGTTTCCCGGCGCCCGCCTTATCGGCTGTACCGGCGGTGGCATCATCGGCGCCGGCCGCGAGATCGAGCACCGCCCTGCCCTGTCGCTTACCGCCGCCGCGTTGCCCGGCGCTCAGCTGCACCCGTTTCACTTCGACCTCGATGAGCTGCCGCCAAACCCCAGCGCCTGGCATCGCCTCATCGATCCGCGCCGCGAGCCGGCGTTTCTCCTTCTCCCTGAGCCGTTCAGCTGCGACATCGAACAGCTGATTGGCGGCCTGGACGCGGCCTACCCCGGCGCCGCCAAGGTCGGCGGCGTCGCCAGCGGCGGCCGCGGCGCGGGCAGCAACGCCCTGTTCCTCGACAGCGAGATGATTCGCGACGGCGTCGTCGGGCTCGCCTTGACCGGCGACGTGGTCATCGACACCCTGGTCGCCCAAGGCTGCCGCCCCATCGGCACCCCGCTCATCATCACCCGCTGCGAGGATAACGTCCTTTTGGAGCTCGGCGGGCAGCCGGCGCTCACGGTGCTGCGCGGCCTGTTCGACACCCTGGACGCCCGCGATCGGGAGCTGTTCCGCAGCTCGCTGTTCCTCGGCATCCAGATGAAGGACGATATCATCGAGTACCGTCACGGCGACTTTCTCATCCGCAACCTGATGGGCATAAACCCCGACCGCAACGCCGTGGTCGTCGGGGCCATGGTTCAGCCGTACCAGGCCGTGCAGTTCCACCTCCGCGACGCCGACGCCTCCGCCGAGGATCTGCGGCAGCATCTTCTTACCTACTGCCGCAGCGGCCGCAAACCCGCCGGGGCGCTCTTGTTTTCGTGCCTGGGCCGCGGCGAGCACCTGTACGGTCAGCCGGATCACGACAGCAACCTGGTCTTAAGCTACCTGGGCAAGCTCCCGCTCGGCGGCTTCTTCTGCAACGGCGAGATCGGTCCGGTCGGCGAGACGACCTTCCACCACGGCTATACGAGCTCGTTTGCCCTGCTGCGGCCGCGGGAATAAGCGGCCCGCACTCAGCCCGGATAGAGCGCCAGGAGCCGCTCGCGCTCTTTTTCCCAGTTGAATTCCCGCTCGGCACGGCGGCGCGCCATCTGTTGCGCCTGTCGCAACCGCGGGCGATCCGCCGCCAGCCCCGCCAGCACCCGCGCCAGATCGGCGGGGTCGCCGGGGCGGAAGAACTCGGCACAGCTCTCATCGAGGATGTGGCGGCTGCCTTCCTGATCCGCGGCGACCACGATCAATCCCGCCATCAGATACTCGAAGACTTTGCTCGAGGTCGCAAGGCGCCGGCTGAGGCAATCTGGGAGATGGACCGATAAGCCCACGTCGTGCTGCTCGGTGATCGCGGCCTGCACGAGGGCATCCGCTCCCGGCAGCCGCGGCTTCAGCATCACCCGTTCGCTGATGCCGAGCTCGACGAGCCGCCGCTGCAGGGCCGACGGGCTGCGCACCCCGCCGCGCAGCGTCAGCCGCACCTGCGGCAGCTGCGCCACCGCCTGCAGCGCCGCATCTACGCCCGGCTGCTCTAGCCCCACCCACGACCCGTGCAGGAGCAGCCGCAAGGCCGCATCCGGCGCCGCGACGGGCCGCGGCGGCAGCGCCACCAGCGAGGGCACGTTGCGCACCACCACCGGACGCGCCACGGCATAGCGCCGGGCTAGCTCATCGGCCAATAGATCATTGACGGTAATGACTGCCTTCGCCGCGCCTGCCAGCTTTTGCTCAACCCGGCGGCGGGCCTGCCGCTCCACGGGGCCCAAAAGCGGGCTCTCTTCCGGGTACAGCTCATGCGCATCATAAATGTAGGGTCGCCGCTGCAGCTGCGCCGCCCAGGCGGCCGGCACCAGGGTGTCCAGGTCGTTGGCATGATATAGGTCGGGCTGAAACCAGGCGCCCAGGAGCGCCAGTTCCACCGCGCACGGCGCGACCATCAGCTCCGCCAGCGGCGCCTGCGGCCCGAGCAGCGCCACGAGCCGCCCCGCCAGGTGCCGCCGCGCTGCGGACAAGAGCCAGGTCGCCCGCGGCAGGAGCCCGGTTCGCCGCCGATCCAGACGATAGGCGCGCACTCGCCCGCCGCCGAAGCGGTGAAACTCCGGCAGCGGCACCGCCTCATCGTTGGGGCCGATGACGCCGAGCAGGATCACCTCGTGCCCGGCATCGCCGAGCGCTCCGGCGTGCCGCAGCACACGGCCATCGTACAAAAGCGGGTTTCCCGCGAGCATCACCACGCGCATCGGCGCTGTTCCCGGCGCAGAGTGTGCCACAAAAAATGCCGATGGCGCTTAAGCGCTTACGGCAAAAGCGCACGCTGGAACGCCGAGAGCTCATGGTAAAGTGAGCTTTCCATGAGCTTCATTGAAGATTTGAAAAAAGGTCTCCCCGGAATCCAGTTCGCCATCCCCGACGCCTGGAAGCGTCAGGAGGAGCACGACCGCCGCGCCGTCCTCGTCGACAGCGAGCATCGGGTCGGGTGGCATATCCTGCACGCCCCATGGCGGGTCGATCTGCGGCCGGAGTTTGCCGACCGCCGCCGCCGCGACATCGAGCGCCACGCCCGCTTCGGCTTCGAGCAGCACTACCTGCAAGTTCCCGTCCCCAAAGAGACCAAGCGTCTGCAGCCGCGCACCGCCGATCCGGCATTTTCGCCGGTGATTTCCGTCGAGTACGTCACCATCGCTGGGGTCCGCGCGGTGCTGTGCCTGCGCCGCGTCGCGCATGAGCAGGTCATGGAGGCGGTGGTCGGCAACATCCTGATTCCGCTCGCCACCGGGGTCTTGGACATCACGGCATTTCAGCACACGCAGGAGACGGGCTACCGCGAAAACAACCTGCTGAACATGGCGATGCAGAAGTACCCCGGCGAGGGTCTGCAGAAGCTCGCCCAGCGCCTGGGCCAGGCGTACTTCGACGATCCGCAGTACGATGCGCAGTTTCCCACCCACCCGCTGACCTGCGTCCGCGCCGCCTTCGCCTGGCTGCGCAGCCTGCCCGCGGAGCAGCTGCGGATCACCGCTCCGGCACCGGAGCTGGCGCCGCCGGGAACCGAGGTCGAGCTGCCGCAGGTCGGCTGCGCCATCAAGCCGCCCGCCGGCTATGTCGCGGTGCCGCCGGGCGTGCTGCCGCTGCCGGCGGGGGTGTCCGTGCTGTCGCGGGTCATCCTAGAGGCGGCGGACGATCCGCAGATGCTCGATGTCCGGCAGGTGGCTGGCGTGACCCTGGCCGCGGCGGACCGCGAGGAGCAGCTGCTCAAGCTGGTGCAGCGCCAGGTCGCGGAGTGGCAGGCACAAGGGGCGCAGCAGATCGAGATGAACCATGAGTCGGTCGCTCTGCCGGCCGGCATGCCCGCGGCCGCTGGCGGCGGCGAGCGAGTCGCCCTGGCGGTGCAGGTCAAGATGGTCATAAACGGAGCGCCGACCCAGACCGTGGCGCGCTGGATCGCCGATGGCGACGGCCGGGTGTTCCGGATCGGCGTGGCCACGCCGCCGTACGTGCCGATCACCGAGGCCGCGGCCGATGTCGATGCGGCAGTGCAGTCCTTCCGCCGTCTGCCGGTCAAGTCCACGGGGGCGTGGCTGACTTCAGATCTGCGGCTCGCCCCGGCCAAGCGGGCGGCGGCCGAGCAAGCGTAATCGGCACCGAGTGAATCCGCGCCGCTCCGCGCAGTTCCCCCTGGGCGTATTCCGCAAAAGCCTGTAGACCATCTTTCGTGCCCCCCATGCGTGCCGATTCATGAGCGATCGTGAACAACTGGCGGTGCTGGCCGCGGCGCTGCTGCTGCTCTCGCTCGGGGCGCGGCTGTTGCCGCGCAGCCTGTGGGCGCTGGGTCTGTGCGGGCTGGGAATCGGCCTGCTGTGTCTTGCCGCGATCGAGCGCTGGCGCAGCCGTGCCCGCCGGCTGACCGTCGCACCAGCGCCGCCGGAGCCGCTGTCGCGCGACTCGCTGCTCCAGCAGGTGCGCGCCGCCCTGGTAAAGCCCGATCCCAAGGCGCCTCCGGCCGTGCTTTTGACCGGCCGCGACGGCGCCGGCAAGACCGTGCTGCTGCACACCGCGGCGTGGCAGCTGCGTGAGCTTTATCCCGACGGAATCGCCTACGTGAATGGGCGCGCCGACACCGACCATCCCTGGCCGCGCGCGACGATCTGCGCGCTGCTTGCCAGCGCCTTGACCAAGACCGCGGTCCTGCCGGCCCTGTCGGATGAAGAAGCCGTCACCGCGCTCACCGAACGGCTTGCCGGGCGGCGCGTGCTCCTCATCATTGACGACCTGCACAAAAGCGGAGCGGACTTTGTGCGCTGGCTGCTCGGCCAGCTTGCGCCGCAGTCGGCGTTTCTGGGAAGCGTCTGCGGTGAGCTGGGGTCCGGGCCGGGATCGCTGTCTGAGATCTCGGGGCTCGTGCACCTTCCGCTGCCCGACGCTATAGCGGCGGCGGAGACGGCGGCGGTGCTCGGCGGCTCGGCTCTCGCCGCCCAGGCGGAGGCGGTGACGGAGCTTACCGGAGGGAGCTTGCTGCTTGTCAAGCTGCTCGCCGCAGTGCGCCCCGGTAGTGGGTCCGCCGCCGCGGTCTTGGATCCGCTGCGCAGCCTGAGCTCCTCTTCGGGCGCCGCCTCCTCATCGGCGTCCAACCCCGATGCCGCCGCGGGTCCCGCAGCGTCCGACTCGCCGCTCGATCTGGCGAGCGCCATCATCCGATTGTGCGTACAGCAGCTGAGCGCGGAGACGCAGCTCCGGCTGCGGCAGCTCAGCATCTTCGATGATGCGTTCACCGCGGCGGAGCTTTTGGCCGTCTGGGGCCGTCGCCCGCGCGGAACGCGGCGAGAGCTCGCCCGCGCCGGCTTCCTGCTCGCCGATCCCCGACCCGAGCACTATCGCCTGCACGCGGCGGTACGGGCGGAGCTCGCCGCCAGCCTGACAGAGCTCGAGCGCGATGCGGTCATGACGCGGCTGGCTGAGCACGTGCTGCAGTCGCTGCACCGGGCGTGCATGATCCTCACCACCGGGGACGAACTGGCGCGGATGCACGCCCATCGGACGGTGCGCAGCCTGTGGCCGCACGTGCTCTCCTCCCAGGCGTGGGCCGCGGCGCGGGCGCCGCAGGATCCGCCGACGGCGCGGTGCTGCGTCGATTTCGGGCGGGCGACGAGCCAGCTCGATCTGCCGTATTTCGCCGATGAGACGGCGACGACCCGGCGCTTCCGCGACGATGCGGTCCGCGCCGCGCGAACCCTCAATGAGCCGGTGGTGCTGCTGGAGTGCTTGCTCGCGGCAGGACGGTGCTGTCTGGCGCAGCGGGAGCTGCAGCGGGCGGCCGACTGCTTTGAAGAGTATCGTCAGCTCGCCGCGACCGGCGTGCCGGCGCCGCATCTGCAGGACGCGCTGGCCGGCCTGGCCGCGCTTTATGCGAGCCGCGCCGAGTATGACCGCGCCTTGCAGCGCGCCGAGCACCGCTTGGAGCTGGCTCGGTCCGACCCGGACAACCCGCGCTCGCGTCGACTGGCGGAAGCGGTCGAGCAGCTGGGCGGACTCCTGAGCATGGCTGGCGAGACCGAGCGGGCGGTCCAGGTACTGCGGGAGCGCCTGACGCTGGCCACCGAGCCGCTGGAGCGCGTCACCGCCCTTTTGCCGCTGGCCGAGGCGACCCTGCGTCTTGGGGACCCGGACAAAGCGGTGGCGCAGCTGGACGAGGCGGTGGCCGCGGCGCAGCGCCTGGACGCGCACAGCGAGCTGGCCATGGCCCTTTACTGCCTGGGCCGGGCGCACATGCACCTGGGGGAGCCGCGGCGGGCGCAGACCTTGCTCCTCGATGCGCGGAAGGCCAGCAAGACCGCGGGGCAGCCGGTCTCGGTCTACGATGAGCGGGAGGCGGAGCTGGTGGGGCGTCTGGGGGACTTGGCGCTGGAGCTGGGGGATAAGGAGCGCGCCATGGCGCTCTATGAGGAGCAGCTGCAGCTGGCGGAAGGCGACCCGCGGGCCGATGTCGGGCTGGCGCGCGCCAACCTGGCGCTGTGGCACGCCCTGCGCGGCGATCTCGCAGCAGCCGACGAGCAGCTCAAGCGATTTCAGGAGCTCGGGACCTCGCGGGTGCGGCTGGACTCGATCCGCCGCATCGGCCACCTGTACCTGCAGCTTGGCAACAGCGGGCGGGCCTTGGCGGTATTTCGGGAAGTTCTGGCCCACGTGCGCAAAGGCCGCCACTCCCTGGAAGAAGCGGCGGCGCTGCTCGACGTCGGGGTCACCCTGCGCCGCAGCGGCGAGTCGCGGCAGTCGGTGGTGCACCTGCGCGCCGCGCTGTCACGCGCCAAGATCCGCAAAGAGCGCCGCATCGAAGCGCTGGCGAGCTGGGAGCTGGGACTCCATCACGCCGGCTGCGGGGAAATCGGTGCCGCGGTGTCTGCGCTGCAGGTCGGGCTCGATTACCTCGACGCCATCGAGTACGTCGTGCAGGAGCAGGACCAGACCCGGTTCAACTCGCTGATCTCGGGTGAGACGAACATCATGCACACCTCGAACGGCGACACCACGAACCGCCTCGCCACCGAGGCTGAGAACGGCACCATCGAGGTCGACCAGATCACCAACAACCTCGAGACCGGCTACGTGCTGTTGAACGTGGGCGACGACAGCCTGCCCACCAGCGACGTCCGCGTCCGCCACGCCCTGAACATGGCGATCGACAAGGAGTCGCTCGCCCGCTTCCGTCGCACGGTCAAGCCGACCACCTCCACGGTCCCGCTCAACATGTTCCCGGGCTATCCCTCACCGATGGGGGATCCGTTCGACCCGGTGAAGGCCAAGGCGCTCCTCGCCGAGGCGGGCTTCAGGGATGCGTCCGGCGCCTACGACCCGTCGACCTTCCCCGCCTCCGAGATCGAGGTCAACTACAACACCTCCGAGAGCAACCGCGCGACCGCCGAGTTCCTCCAGGCGCAGTGGAAGCAGAACCTCGGTATCACGGTGCCACTGCGCAACCAGGAGTTCCGGACCTTCCTCCAGCGTCACGCGGAGCTGTTCCGGGCGCTGGTCGGGTCGAGCCCGGCCATCGTCGCG
>CALFML010000632.1 GCA_937879845.1 uncultured Myxococcales bacterium | reverse complement strand
ATCTTCCTTGCGCAGGATCTCGTAGAAGTCGCGACGGCGCAGGCTGAGCAGGCGCGTCGGCTCCTCCGCTGTGGCAGAGGCCGAGCGCGGCGAGCGGTCCACCAGCGCCATCTCGCCAAAGTGCGCGCCGCGGCTAAGCTCGGCGATAAACGCGTTGTCTTTGTGCAGGCGGATGCGGCCGTGCAGGATTACGAACAGCTCTTCGCCGGGCTCCTGCTCACGGATGATGGTGTCGCCGGCCTGGAACTCCAGCACCGCGGTCAGGTTGAGGACGCGGATGACCTCTTTGTACGTAAGGTGCTTGAAGAGCGGCATGCCCTTTAGCACCGCGACCTTGTTCGACAGCTCATTGACCCGCGACTCATAGTGAACCGGATCCGTGGCTTCGACGCGGACGACGATGGCGGTGATGTTGTCGTGGCCGCCGCCGCCGTTGGCCAGGGCGATGAGATCCTTGGGCGACTCGGCGACATCGTCGGCACCCAGGATCTCCTTGATGTCCTTGTCCTTGAGATAGGCGTGCAGACCGTCCGAGCACATGAGGAACTGGTCGCCGGGAAGGACCTCGAAGTCGAGCGTGTCCGCCTCTACGGTCTCATACGCACCGACGGCGCGCGTGACGGCGTTTTTGTACTTGGCGTAAGGGGAGGTCTCGATCTCTTCGCGCTTGATCTTGCCGCGGCGGACAAGCTCGTTAAGAAGGGAATGATCCTCGGTAATCTGGTGCACCTGCCCCTGGCGCAAAAGATAAATCCGCGAGTCGCCGACGTGGGCGATAAAGCCGCGCGTCCCCATGAGCAGCAGGCAGCTGCAGGTCGTTCCCATCCCGCGCTTGTCCGGGTCTTCTTCGGCCCGGTGGTATACTTCACTCGTAGTGGTCTGGATGGCGTGCTCGAGGACGGCGAGAATTTCCTGGCGGGCGCTGGGAGAGTCGGGGTTGTCGCGGTGCCGCTCGATGACGTCGGCATTTTCGCGGACGGTGCGGCAGACGGTGTGTACGGCGACCTGTGATGCCACTTCCCCAGCTGCGTGCCCGCCCATTCCGTCTGCTACAACAAATAGATGCAGCTTGGGGTCGACCAAATAGTTGTCTTCGTTGTGGTCGCGCTGGCGTCCTACGTCGGTAGCAGCGTAAAATTTAATTTCCATTGGGCTCTTGGTTCGGTCTGCCACGGCTGTCCGCTTGATCGCTGAGAGTTACATATCACCGAGTCGCGCTGATCAGGAGAAACCTACTTCAGTCGTACCACGCGCGCAGTCAGGGCGACAAGAGGAATGAATGTCTTCGGGCATTTAATGTCTTTTGAGCAAGTTTTAAGCGGCTTTTAAGTTTGGGGTGAGTTTGGGGGGGATTTTATTAGGAGGGTTTAGACGGGACTGCCCTTACGGCATCTCTTGCATAAGGGCGCGAGAGGAGATAAAAATTGGACCGGATCTTGCGTATGTCCGCGAAGTATCGACCTTCTAGGGGACACTCGCATCAGCTGCAGGATCACGTGTAGGGCCGGGGGGCCTATAGTTAGTAGAAGGTAGAGATAGGGGGCAGGCGGGGGAGGGGAGCGAGACCGGCATCAAACTGGAGCAGCCAAGAGCCTGCCAAGTTTTGGTGCAGTTTGGCGGAGATAGGTGGTGGGGACTGACCAGCTGCTGGTCAGAAACGGGCGAAAGCGGGGCCTGAGCAATGGGGGAATGGGGCCGGGCCCGGACCCCGGGCTCAGATAGCGACTGACCACTAGAAGCCACTGGGAACCACTGGCTTTACTGCCGTTGCGGTAGATTCATCGAGGTGCTTATCATGATTGTACGTTCGACGTTCGGTAGGATGTCTGTCTCTTCCATGCAAACGTTTACTCCTAGCACTTCTGCTTTCACGGGAGCAGGTCTGTCGAATCCTCCTACGAGTGTTCTCGGGGTATCCCGCCGTCCGGCTGCGCCTGGAACCTTGGGGGCCTGCGTCCGCAGGATCGGACTTGGGCTCGGGCTCTTCATAGCGGGGGCGGGACTCGGGGGTCTTTCGGGCTGCGCGGATCCCGTCATCATCGATCCCATTCCCGATGGCGGCACCAAGCCGCCTGTCGATGGCAGCACCAATGTAACCCAGGTATGGGTGGCGTCCCCGGCTCCCGTGGCGGCGTTCCCGGCCGAAGGTCCGGCGGTAGACGCGCGGCGGCGGTGGAAGCGGGATCCGCACTTTCTTCAGGACAGCGCGGGGACGCAGTACCTGTTCCTTTCGGGCAGCGACTACAATAAAGAGTCCTGGTCGGTGAGCTCGTACACGCAGACCGGCGGGACGGTCGCCAGCACCTCGACCTGGGCGCCGGTTGTCGTCGGCACGCAGAACACCTGGTACTCGGGCGACATCACCGGACCGGCGACGCGCTTTACGGCTTCTGAGAAGACGCTGTTTTTTGCCGCCAACGTCGACCCGACCCGCCCCGAGCCGACCCGGCCCGATTATGTCTTTGAAATCGGCCGCGCGCCCTTTGACGGTGTAAGCTTCAAGCCGACCAGCGCCCCGGTGCTCAGCGTCCCGGCGTTTACCGGCCCGAGCGCCAGCGATACGCCGATGACGCCGCGGCCGGACGCCTACGGGGTCATGGATCCGTGGATCCTCGATGACGGCGCCCAGAACGTGACGATGTATTACGCAGGCCTAGACTGCGCCACCGGCACCTGCAAGTTTCAGATCTTCCGCACCGTCAGCACGGACGGCGGGCTGACCTTTCCGCCGGGCAGCGTGGTCTTGAGCGGCCGCGCCAACACTCCCGATGAAGCCGGCGGCGTCGCCGGTCCTAGCGTCGTCGTGCGCAACGGTCAGTACATCCTGACCTACACGGCCGTGAGCACGCCGCCGTCCCGGTCGCGGGTGGCGATTCGCAACTCCCTGGCCACCGGCACGGTCGGCGTCGCCGTCAGCACCGACGGCATGACGTTCACCAATGCCAGCGCCGGCGGCGAATCGGCGATCATCCGGGTCGGCATCTACCGCGAGCAAGGATGCAGCTCGCCGAGCCTCTACCTGGATGCCGCCCAGAACCTGCACTCCTACTTCGCCGGCTACTACAACGGCGTAAACGGCGAGAGCTACAACATCGCCACGGCCGACTGGACCCTCACCAAGCAGTAGCGCCCCCAGGTCGTGGCAAAGCGGCCCGCGGCCTGATTTCGCGTCCAGTCGTGCGTCCGGCCATAAAGCCGCTCCGCGCGTCTGGATCCGAGCTCGGTTCGGACCTGAGCTCGGTTCGCGTCCGGTCGTGCGTTCGGCCCCAGGGCCGCTCCGTGCGCCCGGACCTGAGCTCGGTTCGTGTCCGGTCGCGCGTTCGGTCGCGAAGCCGTTTCGCGCGCCCGGACCCGAGCGCGGGCCGCTCGCTCCGTTTTGACACGGCCGACCAAGTCAGCCGCCGCCCGGCACTTCGCCCCGCTGGCGCTGTGCCGCCGCCGCTACTTACTCGGCGTCCGGCGGCTGGTTACGATCGGCTCCCCGTCGGTCCGCGTGATCGGGTTTACGGTCGTGTCTTCGGTCCCGTAGATCGTTTTTAGGTGATCGCGAAACTTCTGCCGCTGCGGGTGCACCGCGGACGGCAGCTTCTCCGCCACGTCCGCCAAGAGCGACCGCTGCGCGTCGCTCAGCGCCTGCGGCGTCTCGACCATGATGCGCACGTGCAGATCGCCGCGGTTCGCCGAGCTCGGCGAGGTCGGGAAGCCGCGTCCGCGCAGGCGGAACACGGTGCCCGACTGGGTGCCGGCCGGCACCTTCATCTCGACTTTGCCGTCCGGGGTCGGTACTTCGATGGCCGAGCCCAGCGCCGCCTGGGCGAAGGTGACCGGCAGCTCGCAGTGGAGCAGCGCGCCGTCGCGCCGCAAGAGCGGATGGGGCTTGATGCGGATCGTCACGTTCAAATCGCCGGTGCCGCCGCCGCGCCGCCCAGGCTCGCCCTGGCCCGCCAACCGGCGGGTGCTGCCGTCTTCGGCGCCGGCCGGCACGGTGACGGTGAACTCGCGCACGCGCTCGACCAGGCCGTTGCCGCGGCAGTCCGGGCAGGTGTCGAGGACCTCTTTGCCCGTCCCCTGGCACGGTCCGCACACCTTGGAGAACGAGAAAATGCTCTTTTGCGTTTTGTTTTCACCTTTGCCGCCGCAGGTGCGGCAGACGCGCAGCCCGGCCTCGCCGCCGCGGGCGCCGGTGCCGCTGCAGGCCGGACAGTCGCCGCGCACGGGAAAGCGGATGGACTTTTGCACCCCGAGCGCCGCTTCATCCAGCGTCACCTCCAGCGTGTAGCGCAGGTCGCGGCCGACCGCCCGGCCTTTCTTGCGTCCCAGCAGATCGCCGAAGATGCTGTCGAAGAAATCCTTGAACCCATCGATGTCCAGGCCCAGGGCGTCAATGCCCGTCACGTTGGTCGACAGCCCGACGTGCCCCAGCCGGTCGTAGCGCATCCGCTTTTCGGTATCGGATAGCACGGCGTAGGCCTCGGAGACTTCCTTGAATTTTTCCTCCGCGCCCTTGTCGTTCTGGTTCTGGTCGGGGTGATAGCGCAGGGCCAGGGTCCGATAGGACCGCTTCAGCTCCGCTGCATCTGAGCTGCGCGTGACGCCCAATATTTCGTAGTAGTCGCGTTTGTGCTTAGCCACAGACAGGATTCCTTGCGGTCCGGCCGGTTTGCTGCCGAGGCCGGCCCGGACTGAGATCACCTAGCAAAGGTGCGGCGCAGGGGATTGCAGTGATCGGTGCCCGGCGCGAGTTAATTAGGCTGCTTGCCGGCCGAATCGCCGCCCGCCTCCGCCTTGCCGCGCACGACCGCGACCATCGCCGGCCGCAGCAGCCGGTTGGTTGTCGTATGAATGTAGCCGCGCTGGTAGACCGCGGCCACCGATCCCGGCGGCAAGGTCGGGCTATCGACTTGCTGCACGGCTTCATGGAAGTTCGGATCGAAGGGCTTGCCTTCGGCCTCGAAGCACTTGACCTGCAGCTTTTCCAGGGCGGTGAAAAACTGCTTCTGCACGAGCTGCACCCCTTCGAGGAGGGCCCCCGCCCCGGCGGCATTGGCGCCGCGCGCCGCGACGATGGCGCGATCCAGGTTATCAAGGGGCGGCAGCAGCTCTTTGAGCACGCCCTCCAGCCCGCGCAGCACCGCGTCGTCAAGCTCCTTGCGTGAGCGGCGCTTGTAGTTCTCAAACTCCGCCGCCAGGCGCAGGAGGCGATCGTTGAGCTCGCGGCGCTCTTCACTGAGCTTGGAGTTCTGGGCCTGCAGATCCGCGGGATCATTAGAAGATCCTTTGGCGCCCGATGCGGCGGGGTCGCCGGCGGCGGATTGAGCGGTGGTAGGGTCTATCGCCTTGTCGGCGTTTTCACTGGCCATGATTGCGTCTCTCCTGAAAGGCGGTTGCCACGGGCCGGGGTCCGGCTGGCCGTGACGGCGCATGAGGTCGAACTAGCGTTGATGCGCGATGACACCGGATAGAAGTTGTGCAGTGAAGTCCACTAGCGCAATAACCCGCGAGTAGTTCATGCGGGTTGGCCCGATCACCCCCAGGGCCCCGACCGGCTGCTCGCCCACCCCATAGCTGGCCGCGACCACGGTGTGCTCCTTGAGCTCGGGGACGGCGGTCTCGGCGCCGATGAAGACCTGGATGCCGCTGGCCACCTCGGTCTGTTCCAGCAGGCGCAGGAGGATGCGCTGATCTTCCAAGGCCTGAAACAGGGCCTTGAGCCGGCCCGGACCCGGCGGCGGCTCTTCGCTGAGCAGGTGGCCCAGGAGCTTGGCCTGGCCGGCAATATAGACGTTGGATTCCTCATGCGGCATGGCCCGCGCCTGCAGCCGCAGGGCGCGCTGGGCCAGGGCGTCGTAGCGAATGCGCTCGCTGGCCAGCTCGATGGCGATGTGCTTGCGCACGTCCGACAGGGTCCGCCCGTCGAGCTTGTTGTTCAGGTAGTTGGTGATCCGCTCCAGATCTTCGGGGTGGAGCGGCTCTTCGAGCGTGACCAGCTTGTTGAACACCCGGCCGCTGGCGCTGACGAGCACGGCGAGCAGCGTGCTTTCCTTGACGCGGACAAACTCGATGTGGCGCAGCACGTCGATGTCCAGCCGCGGCGTCATCAGCACCACGGTGTGGGTGGACAGATCGGAGAGGACCTTGCCCGCCTCTTTCAGCGCGGCATCGATCTCATGGGTGGCGAAATCGTAGTGCGCCGCCAGCTCCTCGCGCTCTTTGGGGCTGAGCTGGCGGACCTTGAGCAGCGAGTCGACAAAAAACCGCAGCCCGAGGTCGGTCGGCACGCGCCCCGCCGAGGCATGCGGCTGGCGGATGAGCCCGAGCTCTTCCAGGTCGCTCATCACGTTGCGGACGGTCGCCGGCGACAGATCGACGCCGTACCGCTTGGTCACGGTGCGCGAGCCGACGGCTTCGCCGGTAGCCAGGTACTCCTGCGTGATCGCGGACAGGATTTTGCGGGCGCGATTGCTTAGTTCAACCATGTTCGAGGGTCAGTCGAGAAGAGTATACACGAGCCTTCAGCTCCGGGAGAGCAGACCCACAGCGGGAAAGCCGGCGCGGGTCCGCGTTTTCAGACCGCTGCAGCCAGGTTACACTCTGGGCCATGGAATCGCTCGTCGCCGCCGTAGTGCAGCTTACTTCCACGGCCGAGGTTGCCCGCAATCTCGACCGCGCCGTCGCGCTCGTCACCCGGGCGCACGCCCGCGGCGCTCAGCTCATCGTCCTGCCGGAAAACTTCGCCCTTTTGTCCGCGGATGAGAAAGACAAGTTCCAGCATGCGCAGAGCCTCGATGGCCAAGGCCTGGCGTCCGGGGCGGCCCCCATCCTCGACCGCATGCGCGAGCTGGCGGCGCGGCTCTCGGTCCACCTGATCCTGGGCGGCTTGCCGGAGCGCGGCACCGGGCCCGCCGCCGGCCACGTCTATAATAGCTGCGTACAGGTTCTGCCCGACGGCCAGGTCGGCGCCGTCTACCGCAAGATCCATCTATTTGATGTGCACTTCCCCGCCGCCGGCACGAGCCTCTGCGAGTCGGCGACGGTGGCGGCCGGGGATGTGGACCAGGCGGTGGTGGCGGCCACGCCCTTTGGCGGCGTCGGCCTGTCGGTCTGCTACGACGTGCGGTTTCCCGAGCTGTACCGCCGCCTGGTGGCGCGCGGGGCGCGGCTCCTGGTGGTGCCCGCGGCGTTCACGCTTCATACCGGCAAGGATCACTGGCACGTGCTGTTGCGGGCGCGGGCGATCGAAAATCAGTGCTTCGTGCTGGCTCCGGCGCAGCAGGGGCGGCACAGCCCCAACCGCCAGACCTACGGGCATAGCTTGATCGTGGATCCGTGGGGCACCGTGCTCGCGGACTGCGCCGACGGCGAGGGCGTGGCGGTGGCGGAGCTGGATCTGCGGGCGCAGGAGAAGGTTCGTCTGGAGCTGCCGGCGCTGGAACACCGCCGGATCACGGCGCTGTCATGACGATGCCGCCGTTTGCCGCGCTGCTTCTGCCGGGGGTCTTGGCGGCGCTGCCGATGCAGGCGGTGGGCCGCGACGCGGTGGCGCTCAAAAGCGATCGCGCCGCGGAGGTCAGGCCGCAGCTGCCGCGCGGGGCGCTGGAGGAGGGGATGCCGCCCGAGCTCGCCGTCCCCTATGCCGCCGGCATCGCCGCTTTGCGCGCCGGCGATTTCCGCAGCGCCCTGACCCATGTGCGGCGTGCTCGCGCCCTGAGCTACCGCCTGAGCGTGCGCGGCCCGCTGCCGCGTTGGCTCGCCCGCCGCCACCTTGTGCGCACGGCGTACGTCGAGGTGCAGCTAAACGAGCTCCTGGCCGTCGATGAGCAGCTGCCGCGGGTGATCGATCGGCTGGACGACCACGCCTCGCTGCTGCAGCTGCGGGCGCTCATCCTGCACAACCTCTTCCTCGCGGTGCGGACCTACACCGGGCAGAGCGACGCGCGCCTGCTCCGCATCACGGTTGCCGCCTACCAGGAATCGCTGTCCGAGCTCGGCGGCCACCTGCGCAGCGGGGCGCAGGTAAGCTACGCCGCCATCCTCGGCGAGCGCGGCGAGCTCCGCGCCGCCCGCGCCGAGTTTGCCAAGGTCGCGGAAAAAGAGACGCAGTCCGAAGAGCTGGATCTGCCCGTCGCCTACTACCACTTGGCGGTGGGCGAGCGCGGACGGGCGCTGGCGCGCATCCTGACCGCGGCGCGACGCGACAGCTGGGACCGCCCGGGCGCCCTGCGCGACGGCGCGACGGTGCGCGCCCAGGCCTACCGCATGAACGACTTTGACCGCCTGCGCGATCACCCGCGCTTCCAAGAGCTTATTACCCAGCCCGAAGAGCAGTCCGGGGAGAGCCGCTAAAGCCCTGCGGCTACTGGCGGAGGAAGACCAGGCCGATGGTGATCGTCTGCTGGCCGGTGGTGCGGTAAGCGCCGTCGGCGAGCAGCTCGCTGGCGTAGGTGCGCTGGATGGTCGGGTCGCGATCGTACTTCAGCCGCTCGGGGTTGCTGCCGGCCTGGTAGCTGGTGCTGGTCGCTAGGAGGCGGTAGGCCAGCTCGATGTCGAAGCCGCGCAGGATGCGGAAGGCCGCCGACAGGCCGAAGTAGTAGCCGGTCGAGGTGTCCTGAGCGCCGTCGCGCAGACCGGTGTTCTCCTGGCGCACGGCGTAGGGGATGTAGCCGCCGTTTACGCGCACCCCGAAGCCCGGTGCGTACCGCGACCCGAGATCGACCGCCGCGCCGACGTGCGGCCCATAGAAGATCTCCTGCGGCAGCGGTGTCTGGAGGTTAAACTCCGGCAAGAACCCGAAGAGCTCAATGCCGGCGCGGGCGCGGATCGACAGGTCGAGCTGCTTGGGCAGGTTGATGCAGCCGCCGATGCTAAAGGATGCGTCGGCGTCATGGCTGGTGGTCTGGATCTGCTGCCGCCCGGTGGCCAGCACCTGGGTCGTCGTCGCGCCGCCCGCGCCGGTCATCGGCAGCGAGTCGCGGTTTGGCAGCTGAACGATGATCGAGGTGGCGCCGGCGAAGCGGTAGCCGACGTCGATGCCGACGCGCAGCGCTTTGTAGCCGAAGATGTAGCCGACGCTCGCTTGCAGACCCAGGGCCGGCAGGCTGTTTACCTCATAGTTGAAAAGCTCCGGCACAAGCCCCGACTGCGTGGTCGCGGCCATGCTGGAGCCGAGTACGGCAACGCCGCCGCCGATGCTGATCCACACGCCGCTGAGCGGCAGCTTGCTCACCGGGCCAAGACCCCCTTGGGTGCCCTGCGCGGTCTTGCTGTCGTCGGGTTTTACCTTGGGCGGCTCGGGCGGCTTGACCGGGGCCTCGACCACCGGCGGCGGCGGGGGCGGCGGCGGCGCTTTGGCCTCGGCGCTCGCCTCGGCGCTCGCTTGGGCCGTGGCGTCCTTGGTCTCTACCGCCGGGGCCGGCGGCAGACCTTCGAGCTGCTCCGCCAGCACGAAGCCTTCGACCTTGCCCTTGCGGACCTTGACCCACTTGGCATCGATCGTCCACTCGATGAACTCGAGGTGCTCGTGCTTGTGCAGCTTCTTTAAGACTTTGCCGATATCCGACGAGTCGGCGCGCAGCTCGCCCTTATCGATGACCGTGACTTTGGGTCCGGCCGGCTCCTTGGCTTTTTTGCCGTGCCGCGGCTCGGCCTCATCGGGCTCGGAGGCCGCGGCGTCGTCGGTCTTTTTTTCGCCGAAGCTCGATTGCGGCAAAAGGGTCAGGGCCAGCGCGCCGGTCAGCGCCGCCGCGCGGAGCGAGCAAGGCCAGGTCATTACATGTCCCCCTGGCCGGTCGTCGAGACCGCATCGAACTGCGCCCCGAGCTGAATCCACAACAGCCACCGCTGATAGGCGGCATCGGTGGCGTTGTTAAACGGCTTGATCCCGCCGTGCGACACCGAGCTGGTCGTCAGGGTCTTTTGCAGGATCAGACTCTGATCGGGCATCGCGGTGTTGACGCGCGACTTGATCTCCATGTAGTTGGCCATGAGCGCGGTCGGATTCTGGAGGGCGCTCGGCGTAATGATCATCACGCCGGTGGGCTTGGTGCCGCCGTGACAGACCCCCGACCCGTTGGCGCAGCCGAAGTTGCCCTTTTCCAGGTCGCGCTCGATATCGGCGAAACCGATCGTCGCGGGCGTCTCGTTGACTGCCTCGTCGACGGGCACCGACATATCGCTGACCGCACCGGGCTGAGTGAGCGTGAGCGCGCCTTGGCAGCCGACAAAACCGACTAGCAGAGGCAAGCCCACGACCATACCCCTTACTAGAACACTTGATAACATTGAAACTCTTGCCACGATCGCAGGTTAGCAAATTCTATCTCCGTCGGGCACCCATCCAGAATTTCGCAACAATAATCGAGACTTGACGAGGCCGATGCCAAGGTGGCAGGGTCAAACGTATGGCCTCGTACGGCAACGTGTACCGGCAACGAAGTGGATGGGCTGACAGCCTCTGCGGTGGAGCGCTGCCGGCGCTCCGTGCCGGCTGGCGGGAGGGCGGCTTGCTCCGCCGCGCTGACGGTCCGCACCGGCGCGACAAGCTGACCGGTCTGGGACTGCGGCTGGGTTTAATGGGGGCAAGCCTTGCCGCCTTATGCCTCACCTCATCTGGCTGCGGACCGATTCCCGCGGTGACCGCCAACGGGCTGCCGCGCGTGAGCCGCTATGCCAGCCCAGCGCAGCTCGACTGGATGCTGGAGCGCTATAAAGAAGTCGGGCAGGCCGCGACCAGCGACGCGGAGCTACGCGATCAGGCGTGCCTTGGATGGGAGCGCGCGGTCTTCGATCTGGAGAGCGGGCGTCGCTATCCGGTGCTCCTGCGCATGTCGACCGATTCGACCCTGCTGGCCAACATGTGGCAGGACTTGCCGACGCTGACGCAGCGCCACCCGCGCCCGAGCAGCTGCGCGGAGGCCGGCAGTGGACCCGCTGAGCGATCAAGCGCCGGCGCCAGCCTTGCGCCGAGCCCCGCGGCCAACCCCAATACCGCCGGTCCTGCCGACAACCCGGTGCCCCCGGCGATCGACAGCGGGTTAGGCGGCGCCGCCGCGGCCGGTGTGGCGCAAGTGGATGGTCCGCCCGCCAAGAGCGAAACCCCTGGCACCCCGCCGGCCGGGCCTGCGGGCGCTGCGGCGAATACCTCCCTGTCGGCGCCGCCGGCGGTCGGGACGATACTCACGCCGGAGACCGTTGTTGCCAAGCAGCGCCGCCTCTTGGCGCGTCTGCGGGCGGTGCTCGGCATGCCGCTTATGCCCAGCGTTGCGGGGGCGCCCGGCGCGGTCGCCGCGTCGATTTTGCGCCCGGAGCTGGCGCCCGAGCTGCGGTCCGAGCTGCGCTACGAAATCGCCGAGCCGGCGCTCGCCGAGCTAAACGAGCTGGCGCAGAGCGACTTGCCGTCGATTCGGCTGCGCGCCCGCTTTCACCTCCTAGGCCTGTGCACGATAGCGGTGGAGGCCGCCGACCGCTATATGGGCACCCCGGCGACGCAGCCGCTCGGGCTGGAGAAGGTCTGTGGTCCGCTCCCGGCGAATAAGGATCTGCGCCGCGGTCAGCGCCGGCTCTTGTGGTCGATGCTCACGGCTTGGCGGATCAAAAACACCGATCGCCTGGAGCCCATGAGCGACATTGTCATCGCTTTGGCGAGCTTCGCCGCTCGCGATAACCCCGTCGTAGACGGCCCGCGCGGGACACGCTGAGGCCTTGCGCTCGTAGGGGTGGCTGGCACCATAGAGACATGCTACCTTGCCTTCTCGTTCAATCTCATCGGCAATCCCATCGGCAATCCCATCGGCCTCATTGCGCGACTGCATCGGCCTGTAGGTAAGTTCTAAAGGAGCCACTTCGATAATGCGTAAGCCTCCGCTGCGTAACCACCGGCAGTCCTACGCTTACCCCGTGCCCCCCCCTGTGCCGCAGCACCGCTACCTGGGCATCGACGTGGGTGAGAGCGCGGATAATGCGATTGTCGCCGGGGACGAGTCGTTCGCTGAGCTGTTCGAGGCCTCCCTGAAGTCGCCGAAAAAGGCGATGGCGCGCAAAGACCCGGACATGGGCGAGCTTGTGCAGGGGGAAATTGTCCAGATCGGGGCCGAATTCGCGTTCATGGATATCGGCGGCAAGGCCGAGGCGATGATCTCGCTCGACGAGCTGCGCGGCGAGGACGGCGAGCTGGCGGCGCGCATCGGCGACAAGATCGAAGGGCACGTGGTCTCGGTGGCGGGCAAGGAGGGCGGGCTCGTCATCAGCGGCCGGCTCCAGCGCGGGGCGGGCCTCAACGACCAGCTCCGCCTCGCCCACCAGCAGGGAGCGCCGGTGCAGGGGCTGGTCACCGGCGTGAACAAAGGCGGGCTCGATATCGACCTCGGCGGCGTGCGGGCGTTTTTGCCGGCATCGCAGATCGAGCTGCGCTATTGCCAGGATCCATCGATCTACCTCGGGCGGGCGCTGACGCTGCGCGTGATCCGCTTCGATGAAGAATCGCGGACCGTCGTGGTGTCGCGGCGGGCGGTGCTGGAGGTCGAGCAGCGGGCGCTGTCGGAGCAGACGCGGGCGCGGCTGCAGGTCGGGGCCCGTTTTGCCGGAGCCGTGGTCGCGCTGCAAGAGCCGCTGGCGCTGGTCGATATCGGCGGGCTCGATGGCAGCCTGCCGGTCAGCGAGCTGCACAGCGCGGCGCGGGCCGCCGGCCGGACCGAAGAGTCGATCAAGATCGGCCAGCGGGTGGAGGTCGAGGTCTGGAAGATCGAGGAAGTCCCCGCCGGCCAGGATCACCTGCATCACAGCTTTCAAGGCAACCTGCGCATCGGCGTGGTGCTAAAGGGCCTCCTGGCCGATCCGCTGGATGAGCTCTTGGCGACGCTTACCGAAGGGCAGCGGGTGAGCGGGCGCGTGGTGCGGCTGGAGCCGTTCGGGGCGTTCATCGAGCTTACCCCGGGCGTCGAGGGCCTCATTCACATCTCGGCCATGGCGGAGCGCCACATCACCCACCCGCGGGAGATTCTCACGCTCGGGCAGGACATCACCTCTACCGTGATCAGCCTCGATCGCGATCGGCGGCGCATCGGCTTGTCGCTGGTCGAAGAGGCGCGCGTCGCCCAGGCGGCGGTGGCGGCGACGCTGACGCTCAAGAGCCGGGTCAAAGTCCGCATCGAGCGCGTCGAGTCGAGCGGCGTCCTGTGCCGGGTGCTCGTGCCGGGAGTGATCGAGACCACGTACCCGCGCGGGATGATCCCCAATGCGGAGCTGAATGTGCCGCGGGGCAGCGAGCTGAAAAAGCTGTTTCCCACCGGGCGCGAGCATATTGCGATGATTCAGAGCATCGATGGCGAAGGCCGGGTCCGGCTGTCGCTGCGTGCCGCCGCCGAGCCCGAAGTGCCCGAAGTCGCGCCGCCCGCGCCGCCGCCGCCGCCGGCTCCGCCGGTGGTCGAAGCCGTTCCGACGCCCCGGCGGACCCCGACCAAGACCGCCCGTTCGACGCGCTCGCCGCAGCCCGAGACCGCGGATGCGGCCGCCGGCGCCGAGGCCCATTCCGCCGCCAGCCCGACGGGCGGCGAGGGGGCTGCCGCTCCCGCCCGAGCCAAGACCACGCGGACCAAAAAAGCCGCTGCGAGCGGTGAGTCCGGGGCCGCGGCGGCCGAGCCAGCGGCGACCAAGAGCCGCGCCAAAGCGGCCCCGCGCACCGCCAAGGCCGCGGCCGAATCGGAGGCTGCGCCGGTCGGCGAAGCCTCCGCCGCCAGCACTCCCGCGGTCCCCGAAGCCAAGCCCAAGACCAAGCGGCCTCCTGCCGCCGCTCCTGTCGTTGCCGCCGCCGCGTCTGCATCCGAAGCACCGTCCGCGGAATCTCCTACGGAATCCACGCTCGCCAGCAAGCGCCGCGTTCGCAAGAGCGCATAAGAATTCCTGCTCGCAAAGTCCGATCGCAAAACTTGCAATAGACTCCTTGCGAGCCCGCAAGCGGGTGATTATTTCAAACTTGCTCTCGGGAAGTGAATCGGTAACAGGCCGAAACTGAGCAGCGACCTTTGTTGGTGAGTGTGAAGATCGTCTGATACGGCCCCGGTCATCTCGGTGACTCTAGGGCGTCGCAGCAGACCCGCTTCCCACGAAAAGCCGCTCTTATGTTCGTATGTCCGAGAGGAACCGGACGCGCCGAGCATCCACTATGCGCGCCCGCCTCTTACCGATACGTGTACGCAAGAAAGGAGTAAAATCATGTCCACTATCGTTCGTCGTCCGACTCAGGGAAACACCGCGCTTCCGTCGATTCTGAGTGACTGGGACCCGTTCCGTTTGATTGATAGCCTCATGCGCTTGGAGCAGCCCTACCAAGAGACTGCGAGTCGGCGAAGCGAGGGTGTGGCGTTCGTGCCGCGCTTCGATGTCAAGGAGACCCCGGAGGCCTTCCTGTTCAAGGCGGACCTGCCTGGCGTCAGCCAAAATGACGTCGATATTTCGCTCAACGGCAACCAGCTGACCATCACGGGCAAGCGGGAGGCCGAACAGCAGCAGAATACCGAGAACTTCTTCATGATGGAGCGCAGCTACGGCAGCTTCAGCCGCAGCTTCACGCTGCCGACAAGCGCCAACGTAGACAAGATCAAGGCGGATCTCACAAATGGCGTGCTCACCATCGAGCTGCCAAAGCGCGCCGAGGCGCAGCCGCGCAAGATTTCGCTAAACCAAGTAACGAAGAACTAGCGGTGCTGGTCACCGCGCCGTAGTCGTCCAAAGTCCGGCCCGCCGCACGCAGCTGCCTGGTGATGCCTGTGCCCGGCCTGCGTGCGGACCGGCCGGCCCCTGAGAACGCCCATTAAAACCTGCTCGGGTGGATGTCCGCGGCTTTCGTGCTCATGGCCTCAAGGCTGTTTCGCGCTGGCCATCGCGGCTGTTCATCCTCGCTACGGTTTGGCTACGCGTTCTTAGGTTGACTCGCAACAACAATAGGCCTTGCTACGCGGGGGTCGTTGCGGCATCTTTCCGGCTTTAATAGCGCCGATGCCGTCATCCAATCCTCGCATGCCGCCAGGCGACCTCCGCACCCCAGCCGAGCGCCGGGAACGCCTCCTGAACCTGGGCGTTCTGGCGTTCCTTTGTCTTATCTACATCCCCTTCGCGGGAAACTACGGCCTGTGGGATCCGTGGGAGACGCACTATGGCGAGGTCGCTCGTCAGATGGCGGCGCGCAATGACTGGATCAGCCTCTGGTGGCCGGGCTCGCCTCAGGATCCGGCGAGCGGAGTGTTTTTCTCCAAGCCGGTTCTGACGTTTTGGCTGATGGCGATCGCGCTGAAGCTGGCAGGTCTTGGGCATGACGGGGCGGCTTACGCGCAGGAGATGACGGTCGGCTTCCGCGCAGAGTGGGCGCTGCGTCTGCCGTTCGTGCTGCTCGGCATCGTCGGCATCGGCGCGACGTATTATCTGGTCCGGCGCACTGTCTCGCGGCGGGCGGCGCTGTGGTCGGCGATCATCTTGGCGACCTGCACCCAGTGGGCGCTCATCACGCGCCAGGCCATGACCGACATGCCGTTCGTCGTGCCGATGACGGTGGCGGTGGTGTTCGCGGGGCTTGCGCTCCTGCCGCTGCGGCAGGATCCCGAAGATCCCGACTCTGCGGTGGACGATCTGAGCGCGGCGCTGCCGCGACGCAGCGTTCGCCTGGGCGGTCTCACCTTCAGCTGGCCGCACGCGCGGGCGTTCTATCTGGTCATGGCGCTTTATATCGGCGTCGTGCTGCCGCAGCTGGTCGTCGATTTCATCCAGCTCGAAAGCTTTCCCATCTTGGTTGCCGGGCACTCGTATCGCGTCGCCGGCGCGGTGGCGATCGTCCCGTTCGCCTTGCTGTTTCTGGTCTCGCTCGGCTGGTGCAGTGAGGCGCGCAACCGGCGCTCCATCTACTTGTGGGTGGCCTACATCATGGGCGGCCTGGGGACGCTGGCCAAGGGTCCGGCCGGGCTCGGGCTGCCGGTGATCATCCTTGTGATCATGCTGCTTCTCACCGGCCGCATGGCGGAGTTTCTGGGGGAGAAGCGGCAGACGCCACTCGGCCCGGCGTGGCTTCGCCGCCTGCCTGCGCCCCTCAACGTGCTGACCGAGTACGAAGGCGGTCTTGAGATCGGCCGCGGCGCGCTCATGTTCCTATGTGTCTGCGCGCCCTGGTTTGCCGCCATGCTGTCGCGCCACGGGCTGCCGTTCTGGATCGAGCTTATCGGCGACAACTACGTGCACCGGGCGCAAGGACGCCACGGCGATCGCGGCACGTTCGACTACTACCTGCGGCAGCTCGGCGCGGGGATGTTCCCTTGGTCCGGGGTGGTGGCGGCGGCGGGGCTGATGATCGGCCGCTGGCTGCGCTCGACCGACCCGCGTGAGGCGACCCGCCGCCAGCTGGTGGCGCTGTGCCTGTGCTGGTTCCTCGTCGATTTCGTCGTGGTGACCCTGGTAAACACCAAGTTCCACCACTACATCCTGCCGGCCCTGCCGGCCTTGGCGATCCTGGCCGGGCTGCTCATCGATGAGCTGTGCCGCGGGGTCAGCGGCGCCGTGAAGGCCGGCCGCGCGGCGCTTTTGCTCATCGGAGTGCCGATCACGTACTTGTCCGGTCACGATCTGGCGAGCTTTCCGGCGCGGATTGGCTGGCTGTTCAACTACGACTACGTGAACATCCCCGGTTCCGGCCGGCAGTGGCCGATCACGAACCTGTATGGCACCCGCTATGAATACGGCGATCTGATCTTCTGGTATGCGCTCGGTGCGACGGCGATTACCGCGCTCCTGGCGCTGGCGTCGCGGCCGGCGCCAAGCGGAAAAGAAGCGCCGGAGCCCGCCTCATCCCTGCGCGCGCCGAGCCGTGCCGGACTAATCGTCGGCGGGCTGGCCTTCCTTGGCCTTCTTGTCGTGGGAATCTGGGTCGCGCCCAGTGCCGCGACCGTGGCCACCTACTCCTCGTCCAAGCAGCCGCCGAGTTTGCTCTTGCCGGCGTCGCTGCGCTTGGTCTATTTCGTCCCTGCCGCCGCGGCGGTGGTCTGGCTGCTGGCGCTCATCCTCCGCTGCGCCGATCTCTTGCGGCTGCGCCAGTCGGATGAGCCGGCGGGTCCCAGGTCGGCGGGCCGCGGCGGTATGGCGGCGGCGCTCGTTTTGGGTGGCTTCGCGGTGGTGTGGACTTCGTTCGTCCTTGACCGCTACCTGATCGATCTGTCGCCGCACTGGAGCCAGAAGCATGTCTTCGCGTCGTACTACCGCCTCCGCAAAGGACCTGAGGAGCCGGTGGTGGCGTGGATGATGTACTGGCGCGGCGAGAACTTTTACACCAGCAACCAGATCTACGATCACCGCCTTGATGCCAACGACAAGACGGTCTTTCTGGGCGATAAGAACGTGGAGAAGCTGCAGGGGTACCTCAACACCCACCGCGGCCGCCGCATCTTCTTCCTCATCGAGCGCCACCGCTATGAGTCGCTGCGCAGCCTGCTGCCCGAAGCGGCGCGGTCGACCCTGGAAGTCGTGGACGACAGCAACAACAAGGTGTATCTGGCGGCGGCGCAGCTCTGATGGCCCGCCGCGTCGTCTGCCGCGTTGGTGGCCGGCTGCGGCGCGGCAAGGTTCTTTGCTAAACTCACCGAGCCTGTGACGCCCCCTGACGATCGACCGACCGGCCCTATGGAGATTGCGCGCGCGCTGCATCAACGCGCCGCCCACGATCGCACCGGGGTTCTGCAGATCCACACCCGCGAAGGCGTGCGGCGGGTGGGACTTTTGCGCGGCCAGGTCTACGCCATCGACCCCGGCCCGCGCGCGCCGGTGGCTCCCGAGGCGCAGCTGCGCTACATCCTACGTCTGCGCGGTCAGACCGAGTTTACCGACGCCGCCAAGCTGAGCGGCAAGTATGCGGTCGAGCCGCTGCGGCCGGACCACAGCATCCGCCAGCACGTCGAGGCGCAAGCCGTCCCGCACGAGCCTCTGCGCCAGCGCCTGGGCCTGCAGCGGTTTACGGTCACCGCGCCGCCGCACAGCTCGTCCCTGCACGCCGATGAGCAGGCCGTCCTGCGACTCCTCTCCGAAGCGCGCACCGTGCCTGAGCTCTTGACGGGCGGCGCCTGGTCACCGCTGCGGGTGATGCGGCTTTTGGTCCTTTTGGACGCGCTCGGCTGTCTGGCGATCGGCGTGCCCTCTGCCGAGCTGGCCGCCGCCTTCGCCGCGCTGGAGCTCTCCGCCGACGCGGATCTTGCCGAGGTCCGCCAGGCCTACCGGCGGCTGGCGCGCGGACTGCACCCGGATCACCACCCGCAAGCCAGTCCCGAGGAGCTGCGCGTTCTCACCGGTCGTTTCACCACCGTGCACGCGGCCTACCGGCTGCTCGGTCGCCACATGGCGGCAGGCGGCTCTTCCGGCGGCCCAGACAGCACCGCGGGCGGACGCGGCACCTGACGTTTCGTTGTCACGGCGCGGCATATCGTCGATAGTGGGTCTTATGTCGACTCGCGATAGTGACAACAGCGCCGGATCTTCGGCCAAGGAGCTGCGCCTGCCGGACTTCGTGGCCCTTTTGCCGGAGCAGATCTGGTACCTGACGAGCACCGGCACCGAGATGTGGTGCCGCCGCCCGTACGGCTTCTTTTTCAGCAGCAGCGAAGCCGCCGTGGCCTTTGCCGAAGCCTTGGGCTCCACCTTCTCCTTGAGCCCGATCGGCGTCAGCTCCAAGGAGCTCGTCTCCAGCGATGGCATCGACGCCATGCGCCGCCTCGGCGTCCACCGCCTGTTCATCGACCCGAGCATCGACCCAAAGACCGGCGATGTCTTTGGGCGGATCTTGCGCCTGGAGGCGCCGCCGACCCTGCAATGACGAGGCGCCGCCGACCCTGCAATGACGAGGCGCCGCCGACCCAAAGCCTGCCAGCGATAGTTTCCGTCGATTGTGAAAGAGCCGTGTAAGCCGTAATTGGCCTTGGTGCCTGATGCGTGTATCCTGTGCGCCCATGATCGTCATCCTTCTTGGTCCTCCTGCTTCCGGCAAAGGCACTCAGGCGGTGGCGCTATGCAACCGCTACGGCATTCCCCAGATTTCGACCGGCGATATGCTGCGGCAGGCGCAAGCGGCTGGTACGGCGCTGGGCAAGGACGCCGCGCGCTACATGAGCGCCGGCCAGCTTGTCCCCGACTCCGTGGTCATCGGCTTGGTCGGTGAGCGGATCACGGCGCCGGACTGCAAAAACGGCTTTCTGCTCGACGGATTTCCGCGCACCAAGGCCCAGGCCGAAGCCTTGGACGAGCTGCTCCGCGACAAACAGTGCGAGCTCGATGCCGTGGTGCAGCTGGATGTGCCGCGCGAGCTCCTGGTCGAGCGGGCGGTGCTCCGCCGGACCGACAAAGCGACGGGAAAAATCTACCACCTCAAATACAACCCGCCGCCCGAAGGGGTGACCCTGGAGCATCGCTCCGATGACCAGGAAGACAAGGTGAACAAGCGCCTTGATGACTTCGAGCGGGTGACCTCGACCCTGATTCCCTACTACCAGGGTCGCGGCTTGCTCCGCTGCATCGACGGGGTCGGCGCGCTGAGCGAGGTCCAGGCCCGTCTGTTCGCCGCGCTGCCGGGCTGAGCGTCGGCGCGGCGATCTAGCGGGCCACGTCCACGCTGATCGCCGCGTGATCCGAAAGCGGCACTCCTTCCGCGTCGCGCGTCTCGACGACCGCGTTGGCGATCGGGGTGATGCCGCGCCCGGCGAACCAGTCCAAGCGGGCCGGTACGATGCCTTGCCAGGGGCGCAGCCGCCGCTGCAGCCAGCGGGTGAGCAGCCGGCCGACCTTGGAGTGCAGCTTCGCCACCGCGTAGGGGCTCATGACGTCGTAGTTGTACGTCCCGCGCGCCCGGTCGTTATATCCGTCGACGCTAAACCCGTGGCGGCGCAGCACCGCGAACAGCGGCTGTTCGTACTGCTGTTCGGGCGTCATGTAGCCGTTTACGGTCGCGACAAACCCGGTGACCAGCAGCTTGTGGACAAGGTCGCGCAGGAGCGGAAGCGGACCGGACGCATCGTAAGTGGTAGTGTTCCAGTCGCCGCCGAGGAGCGCCCGCTCGATCCCGAGCTCGGCCAGCTTTTGCAGCAGCGCCTCGAGCTGCCGCGCCCGCTGAGCCGGCGACGCATTGGAGTCCAAGTGACAGCCCGCGCACCACAGCGGTCCCTCCGGCAACAGCACCTCCGCCAGCAGCGCGCGCTTGTTGCCGAGCCGCTTTTCCCGCCGCGAGGAGAACTTGTCGCGCAGCTCCGGCAGGTTGACGTTTACCACCCGGCCGAGCGGCCAGCGCGACAAGACAGCGGCTCCCGCCAGGGCCAGCGTGTTCGGCGTCCCCTCCGGGTTTTCCAGAAAGTCATCGCCCAGCACCAGGTACGACACGGCGAAGGCGTAGTGCATGCCGAGCGCTGCGCCGAGCTCGCGCGCGATGTTGCGGTTGGCGGAGCGGCCCATGCCGTTATCGACCTCGGACAAGAGCACGACATCGGCCGCGCTCAGCGTCGGTTCTTCGCGTAGGGCCCGGATGAGCTCGGGGAGCTGGCGGCCGCGCTGGATGTTCCACGCCACCACGCGCAGGCGGTCGCGGTGAGCGGGGAGGCGCGGGCTCGCGTGGACGCCGCGTTCGACGCCGTTAAGGACGCGGTGGAGCTCCGGCTGGATCTGCTGATGGAGCGGGCTGCGCACAAGGTCGCGGCGGCTGCGGATCGACCGCAGCTCCTCATAGTGCGCAGCAAGCTCGTGCGAAAGCGGTGAGAGGCTGGTAAAAAAACGATCCGGCACTGGGTCAGCAGCCATACGCAAACGTCCGGCGCGCATCATGCCACAAGCCGCCCGCGTCCCGGCCAAACCTGCAGCGATGCCGATCCGCCAGCGGTGCCGATGCGCGCGGCTAGCGGTTTTGCGGCCGCCGCAAAGGGCCCGCGCTCACTCCGCGCCGAGCCGCTCCAAAGCGTCGGACTCGTGGATGTGCCGTCCTGGCTGCTCTTTTTGCGCCAGGGCGACCATGGCGCGGGCCACCGTCGCGCCGGCAATCGCGCGGTACTTGCTCGCGCCGCCTACCATCAGCGGCTTTACGACCTTCATCGCCGCCTTGGCGATCGTCTCACCGACCCGCCGCTCGTCGCGCTCGCCGAGCAAAAGCGACGGCCGCAGGATGTGGACGGTCGCAAAGGGCAGCGCCGCGATGTCGCGCTCGACCTCGCCCTTAATGCGGTTGTAATAGACCCACGAGTCAGGGTTGGCGCCCATCGAGCTGACGAGGAGAAACTGCTGCGCGCCGCCCTGCAGGGCGCTCTGCGCCGCGGCGAGCGGATATTCGTAATCGACTTGGCGAAACGCCTCCCGCGAGCCGGCCTTCTTGATCGTCGTTCCCAGGCAGCAGAAGACATCCGCGGCGCCGATCTCGCCCACGGTCAGGCCCAGCGCGGTAAACGAGACGACGTGGGCCTGCAGCCGCGGATGCTCTTGCCCAAGCGGGGTGCGCACGACCGCGTGCACCTTGGCGTAACGGCTGTCTTGCAGCAAAAGGGCGAGGCAGCTCTGGCCCACAAGACCCGTGGCCCCCAGAACCAGCGCCGAGCGTGCAGTCGTCATGGATGCGGACACGGACCCTCCTTAATCGCCCCCGGAGCGGCGATGGCCGCGGGGTGCAGTCGCGAGTTTGGCAGCGCGGTGAAGTTTACGCGATGCCGCTAGGGTCCAAACGGGTTTCGTAAGCCGCGCGGCGTGGCGTCGGGCTTGTCTTCGGACTTGCTGTCGCTGCCGGACTTTTCGCCGGCCGGCTTCTTGGCGTCGGGGAAGCCTTTGAGCTCGCCGTCGAGCTTGGGCTTGCGCTTGCGCGGCGGCCGGTCGGGCTTGGGATCGCGGGCTTCGGCGGCCGCGGGCTTCCGGCTGCTGACCACGGGCGGCGCCTCGGGGGGCGCGGGTCCGCCGAGCTCGCGGCTCTTGCACTTGCCGAGCAGGCGCTGGCCTTGCTGCAGCGCCTGATCCGACTCACTGTCGGCGACCCAGTGGAGGCGGTCCACTTGCGTTCGGATCTCATCGCACATGCCGCTGGTGCTGGCCGCTTCGGCGATGTTGAGTCGGCTGCGCGTAAACTGCGAGCGGACCTGCGGGAACGGCTCCCATGCCTGAGTGCGGAAGGAAGAGCCGGTCGGCAGCTCGCGGTACAGCGCCGCGGCGACGTTGGCGGCGCTGCGATCGGCGGCGCGGAGGAAGCCGCCGTAGATGGCGCTGGAGCGCAGCATCTCGCTGGCTTGCTCGGCGATGGCGCGGGC
>CALFML010000631.1 GCA_937879845.1 uncultured Myxococcales bacterium | reverse complement strand
AGTGCGTTTTCCCGACTCCGACCGGTCCTAAAATCGTCAGATTCCGTCGGTCCGCGACGAAGCGCAGCGAACACAGTTCGGCGACCAGCCCCTGGTCATAGGTCACCTTCGCCGAGGGGTCCCATCGTGTCAGCACCATGTCGGGGTCCAGGCCCGCTTGCTGCGCCCGCCGCTGCGCCGCGCCGCTTTCTCGGCGCGAGATCTCGTCGCTCAGCAGCATCAGCAGCACGTCCTGATAGGGCGTCTTGTGCTTCTGCGCCAGCTCCAGCCGTTCGGCCAGCGTCGGGAGCAAGCCTCCCAGTCGGAGTCTCTTGAGCACCCCGACCAGCTCCGGATTCAGACTCGGCGCGCTCATCGGGCACCTCCTCGCTCGCCGCTTCCGCTGGCCTTGTCTCGGGGGAGCGTCGCGAAGCTGTCCACCGTCCGCGCAAACCGCGCTGGCAGCGGGATCACCACCCCGCGCTTTTCTCCTTCGTCCTCGACATGACGGACGTCTTTGAGCATCCGCTCCAGGCGCGGCACGTCCACCACGTCGAAGGCCAGCGCCCGCGCACACAGCGCGTTGACTCGGTCGGCTCCATACCGCTCGCACAATCGCATCAGACCGTACGCCTGGCGCATCTTGACCCACGGTAGGGGTCCGCCCAGCAACCGCTGGCAAAACGCGCCCACCGCGCTTCCCTGCTGCTCTGCGCGGCGCACCAGCGAGTCCACGTCCCGCATCGCCAACGGCGCCTTGTACGGCGGGTAGTCGTTGGGATCCGTCGAGCGTCCGCCGGGCGGCTGCCGCGCATGCATCTTGACCAGCTCGTGGCTCAGGTACATCTTGACCGTCTGCCGGTCGCTGCGCACCTTCACCGTCCGGCCGATATACCGCGTCGGCAGCGAGTAGAGCGCCTTGTTCACCTGCACGTGGTGATCCGGATGCACCTTGGCCTCGGTCCACTGCGGGATGTCGAAGGGCTCCGTCGGGGCCGGCTGCATGTGCGGCTTCTCCTGCTCCCGATACACTTGCTGAGGGACCCGGCGCGTGGTGCCGTGGATGCGCCGGCCCGCCACCTCGCAGCACCACCTCTGCGCGTGCTCTCGGATCCGCTCGATCTCTCCGGGGAAGGTCTCGCCGGCAAACCAGCGCTCGCGTACATACGGCACTTGGTTCTCCACACGCCCTTTGTCTTGGGGCTTGCGTACCCGCGCCGGGTCGACGAGCAGCCCCCGCGCGTCGGCATACTCGCGGAAGCTGCGATTGAACTCCGGCTCCGTCGGACTGGCTCGGAGCACCATCGCCGTCGTATTATCCGGCACGATGCGCTGCACCACTCCCTCGAACAAGGCCCACGCCCCATCCAGCCCGTCGATCACCGCCTCGGTCGTCTGCTCCCAACTCGGATAGACGAACTGGTAGCGGCTGTACGACAGCGTGACGAGGAGCGCGTACAGCTTCCGTCGTCGTCCCGTCGCGTCTTGGACCCAGCCCATCAGCCCGAAGTCCACCTGCGCCTCCTGCCCCGGTGGGGGGTCGGCCAGCAGCACCGTCGGCGGACGCTGCTCCCACCCCAGCTCCTTGTGCGCAAACCGTCGCAGCGTCGTGTATCCCACGGCCACGCCCTTGCGCTCCAGCAGCTCGTGCACGCGCACCAGCCGCAGCGGCTTGTCTCCCTCCAGCCAGGCCTCGATCTGCGCCCGCTGCCCCATCAGCGCCTGCCACGGCTCCGATGGCTCCACGGGGGGCCGTCCCTGCACCGCCTGCGCTAGACCGGCCAGCACCGACTCG
Organism: uncultured Myxococcales bacterium; assembly: GCA_937879845.1. GTDB lineage: Bacteria > Myxococcota_A > Polyangia > Palsa-1104 > JAEUJZ01 > CALFML01. Next base: position 1,100 of record CALFML010000631.1, on the reverse strand, counting down.
TCCACCTCGGTGGCGTCACCGATCCCGGCCTCCTCAATCGCCTCGAGGTAGCGTCGCACCGTCTTGCGGTCCACGCCCATCTCGCGCGCGATTTTGCGCACTCCATCTCCGCCTTCTTTCCGTCGCAGCACTTCCTTGATTTCCAGCATCGTTACCTCGCGATAGCTCATAAGACCTCCCGACGGCCGTCGCGGCGCCGTCAGCAGGCCTGTCTACACTCGCGGTCCTCGATGCGCTGCTCGCTTCTACGCCGGAGCCTCGGCCTGGTCCCATGACCCTGGCGAGGGCCTGGTCCCATGACCCTGGCGAATTTTCGTTTTTCCCCCGCGACCGTGGTCCCATGACCCTGGCGAGGACGTGGTCCCATGACCCTGGCGAAAACGCCCGGAGGTGGTCCCTTGAGGGTGGCGGCTGACATCCCCCTGCCGCGCTTGTCAACGTGTCAACGCCCGCTCACTTCTGGTCTGCGGTAGGACCAGGCCGCTCATCTGGGCCGCTGCTGAGTCATCCCCTCATATTTTTGGTAAGGCGGGACCCACCGACGGCAGAGGTCCCCCTCAAAGCTGCGCTTTGAGGGCTCCACCCCAGCCTGGCCCCCGTCGGAGAACAAAAATGAGGGGATACTTCAGGGGCCGCTGTCGCTCCATGCTTCAGTCGCGCAGACGAAAGAGCTGCGTCACGTCGGACGCTTACGTTCGTGTTTTCTTGGTCTCTTCTGATATGCGTCGAAGCTCCTTGATCACCTCGCTCCAACCGGCATCTCTGGTCGGCCAGCGATCTATGGGCCGCCCCCCCTTGGGCAACACTTCAAACGAGGCAAACGGAGCATGCTTCCAGTCACAATCTCTGATTATAATCGGAATAACTTTAGCCATGGACTTCTGGTGCAACTCGAGAGCTCGTTTCATTTCGTTATCATAGCAATATTTAGAAGCAACGAAGTGTGCACTTATCAATAGTAATATTATATCTGCCGTTTCGAGGTTGCGATTTATACTATCGGCGTACCAATCACCTGCCATTAGCTGGCGGTCGCTCCATTTTACAACTGTTCCTTGGCGCTCCAATGACTTGAGATGGACCTCTAGATGATCAGATCG
>CALFML010000630.1 GCA_937879845.1 uncultured Myxococcales bacterium | reverse complement strand
GACCCTCGCGATCGCAGTCTCGACGCTCGCTCTGCTTCTGTGCGCGCTTTCGCTCGCTCCTTCGCGCCCGCTCCGCTCGGCCCGCCGCGCGCTCTGCGGCGCCGGGGTCGCAGTGGCGCTGGGAATGCTCGTCCGCGCCGACGGGGTGCTGCTCGGACCGTGTCTGCTGCTGCCGCTCCTATTGCGCCGGGAGTCGTTAGGTGCGCGCATGCGCATGGTGGCGCTGGCAATCAGCTGCGCCCTGATTACGTACAGTCCCTGGGTCCTGCGGAATATCCATACGTTTGGCGCCCCCTATCCGTTTGGTTCGCTCTGTGAGATCGACGGAACGCCAATCGAACGAACCTGGTTTCATAACTGGTATGCGAGCTGGGTGCGCACGGAGACGGATCTGCTCTCCACCCAGGGATGTATCTACCGCCGGACGTGCGGCAGCGCGCCGCTCCTGTTTCCGGAGTACGCTTTTGATTCGGAACAAGAGTCTGAGCAGGTCAACGCGCTCCTTCTGGAACAGTCCTTCCATGGCATGACCGCACATGTCGACGCCGGATTTCACGCCTTATGGCAGGAGAGAGTACGTCGTTATCCCGTGCGCACGTTCCTTATCGCCCCCGCGCACCGGGTCATGCAGCTATGGCTGGGGGCCAATGATTTGCCAGTCCGCGCGCGGCCGCCGCTTCATCCCATTCGCTTGACTGATGATCATGAGCAGTACGCACTGCTGGCGCAGTGGACCACGTGGCTGGCGCTGAGCGGCGCGCTGGCTCTGCTCTTACCGTGGTGGCGGAGGCAGCGCAATCTGCTCTGGCTGGCGGTGCTCGCGATCGGAGTACGCACCGCGTTCCTGGCGCTGTTTGGCTTTCCCGAGCCGCGCTATACCCTTGAGCTGCTGCCGCTCGTGCTGGTGCTGGCCGGCATCGCCGTGGTGACTCCGCTGCGGCTGCTCTGGGCCGCAGCCGGCGCCTTCCGCGGTCGTTGAGTTGAGGCAAGCCCGCCACTTGTCCCACCACCGCGACAACGCGGCTGCACGCCCTGGTTGGCGGCGGTGGTCGAGCATGCGGCTCGGGCGGCGATAATCTCGGGGCAGCAAAGACTCGCTCGGGGTGATGCTGTATGAGGCCCTGACGGGGCAGCGGCCGTTTAGCGGACCGACGATGGATTTGCTGCTGGCGCACCTGTTCAATCCGCCCACTCCGCCTTCTGTGGTGGCGGCCCAGCGGGGCGTGGTGCGGCCGACCGTCGACTGGCCGCGGCTCGATGCCATCGTGCTCAAGATGCTGGCCAAAGAGCGCGCGGAGCGCTACCAGGACTGCCAGGTGCTGATGGAGGATCTGGCGAAGGTGTGGCCGGTCGGGTTTACTTCCCGTCCGCTGCAGGGACCGCCTAGTAGCATCACGCCGGATGATCCCTCTGTCGCGGTGCCGCCGAGCCGGCGGCGCTTCATCGGCGCCGGGATCGCCGCCGTGGGCAGCGCTTTGGCGGCAATCGCGCTGGGGCTGCGGCAGCGACGGCGGCGAGGCGGGCCGCAGACGCTGGAGGACGCGCGACGGGTCGCGGCAGAAATGGTCGCGTCGGCAGAGCAGGGAACTCCGGCCGAACGCAGCGAGCTGCTTGGAGCTATCGCCGAGGCGCGCTCCCACGCGCTCAGCGGGGTTGTCGTCCGCGCGCTCACGGCCGAGCATTCAGGCGTGGCGCAGGCCGCGCTCCAAGCGGCGCGCACCATCGGGCAGCCGGGCGACGCGCCGATGGCCGAAGCGCTGCGCCAGCTGGCGGCACCGGCCATCGGCGCGGCGGCAGTCGATGTTGCTGTGGCTCGCGCTGCGCTAAAGGATGACACGGCCCTGCCGCTTCTGAGCGCCGCCGCCGCCAGCCCGGCCGTCGACGCGGCGACCCGCCTGCGGGCCACGCTGGCGCTGGTCGAAGCCAAGCACGCGCCGGCCGCGCTGCTGCGGGCGGCGCTGGCCACGGCCAGCAAGGGCGGCTCGCTGCGCCCGGTGCTGCGCCGGGCGGCGTTGACAGAGCTCGTGCGGCAGCAGGACGCGCCGACGGTGAGCAGCTTGACGGCGGCGCTGGCCACGGCTGCATCGGCGGAGAGCCTGGATGCCGCGGCGGTGCTGGCGGCCGCCGGGCAAGGGGATGCCGCGGATAAGCTCTTGCGCGCCGCCCAGGGCGCCCACGCCGCCGACCAGATCGAGCTGTGCGCCGCCCTGGCCGAGGCCGGCGACGCCCGCTGTCTGCCACTGCTGCCGCCGCTCATGCGCAGCGGTCAGCCCGAGGTGCGCAAGCGCGCCGTAATCGCCACCGCGCAGCTCGGACAGATTCCAGCCGCGACCTTGATGCAAGTGGTACCGCTGCTCGACGATCCCGACCCGCGGGTCGCGCTTACCGCAGCGGTGGCCGTCCTCAGCTTGCGCACCGCCGCCAAGGATTCGGGTCGCGCCGCGCAAGCCGCAGGCAGCGGCGCCCCATCACGGCGAGCCGACGTATGAACCGCGACGACGAGCTCCTCAGCGGTCAGACGCTCGGCAGCTACGAGCTGTCAGCGGTCATCGGCCGCGGCTCCATGGGCGTTGTCTACGCCGCGCGTCACACGCAGCTCGGCAGCATGAGCGCCTGCAAGGTGCTCCACCGCTCGCTCGCCCAAGACCCAAAGCGCGTCGAACGATTCCTGGCGGAGGCCCGCCGCGCGACCCGCGTCCACCACCCCAATGTCATCGACATCTTCGACATAGGCGAGCTGCCCGACGGCCGCATCTACTACATCATGGAGCAGCTGACAGGTCAGCCGCTCTCCCAGGTGCTGGCCGCCGGCCGCCTCAGCTTCGCCGAAATAGTCGACATCGGCTGCCAGCTCTGCGAAGGCCTGGCCGCCGCCCACGCCGCCGGAGTGCTGCACCACGATCTGCGGCTCACCAGCATCTACTTGCTCAGCCTCCCCGGCGAGCCGCCGCGGGTCAAGCTGGTCGACCTGGGGCTGACCCATGACGCGGAGCTCGGGCCGCGCGATGCGCGGGCGGCGGGGCGGCGGCAAATCTTCGGCGCGCCGGAGCACCTGGCGCCGGAGCGGATCCGCGGCAGCGACGGCGATGAGCGCTCCGATGTCTATGCGCTAGGGGCGGTGCTGTACACGCTGTGCACCGGCACGCCGGTATACGGCCGGCCGCCTCTGGGCGCGCTCTTGCGGGCGCACCTTCATGCGCCGCCGCCGCCGCTCACCGCTGCGGCACTCATCGCCGGCGTTCCGCCACACATGAACGCCCTTTTGCACAAGGCGCTCGCCAAGCGGCCCGAGGATCGATACACCACGGTGGAGCAGCTGGAGGCGGACCTTTTGCGCATCGGCCGCAGCGAGCCGCCGCTGGCGCTAGGCTACTACCAGGCGCAAACGCGCGGGCCGCTTTCGGCGTTACGACGGCGGGCGGCGGCGCTCCGGGTCCACCGCTGGGCCGGACCGGCGCTCGTGGCGCTCACCATGGCAGCGGCACTGGGCGGCTACGCGGCGGTGCGCAAGCTCTCTGCGTGGTCGGCCCTGCGCGGCGACCCGCGGCGAGCCGGTCAGGTCGATGTGATCGCGATGCGCTCGCTGGCGCTGGGCGTATTGCAGGAGGGCCTGCACGCTACCGACCCCGGGCTGCGCGTCGCGGCGCTGCGGGCGCTGGGGCAGAGCCGCGATCCACGCCACCGCGAAGCGCTGCAAGCCTGTCTCACCGACCCATCGCCGCAGATTCGCACCGAGGCCGCAGCGGCGCTCGCCGCGCTCGGGGTACGGACGGCGGCACCGGCGCTGCTGCAGTGCGCCGAATCGGCCGCCGATCCGCCGACCGCACTGGCTTGCGCCGAAGCGCTCGATCAGCTGGATGTCGAAGCCGCGCTCGGCCTTCTGCGCAAGGTGATGACCACGGCGGCGGCACCGGTGGCGACAGCGGCGGCGCTGGCCCTGGAAGCGCGCGAAGATGCGGCGGCGCGGCAGTTCTTGGATGCGCGGCTGGCGCAGCCCGATATCGCGGCCCAGGAGCGCGCCCTGATCTTGGAGCGACGGGCGCTGCGCGGCGACAAGTCATCGCAAGCGCAGGCGCTGGAGCTGCTCGGCAGCCGGACCGCCCAAGCCGTGCCGCCGCAGCTGCGGCTGGAGGTCGCCGCCAGCCTGACCAGACTCGACAACCCGCAAGCGCGCTCGGTGCTGATTGATGCGGTCGAGCAAGGCGGCTCGCTGCAGGTGCTGGCGGCGCAGCTTTTGTGCGTCGCCGACGATCTGTTCGGCCAGCCGCTCTTGCGCCAGGTATTTCGCGAGCCCGGCCGCCCCTTGGCCGACCGTCTGCTCGCCGCCGCGGGGCTGGGCAGCTGCGGCGACCGCGAGGACCTGCGCAATCTCGCGCAGACCCTGCAGCGCGGCGAGCCGGATCGCGTCCTGCGGCAGGTCGAAGCCGGGTCGCTGCTGCGGCTGTGCGTCAACGACCCGGTGATTCTCTCCGAGCAGAGCATGAACCTGGCGATGATCGGCCTGCACGACGACAGCCCGCTGTGGCGCGAGGCGGCGGTGGCGGCGCTGGGGGAGAGTCAGCCGCCGGACGCCGTGCCGCTGCTCGGGCAGGCGCTGCGCGAAGACTCTCAGCCGGAGGTCCGCCGCCGAGCCGCGCGGGCGCTGGGCCGCACTCATCAAGCGGGAGCCTTTGCCGCTCTCGGCGAAGCGATCGACGATCAGAACCGCGAGGTGCGCTTGAGCGTCCTGCGCTCGCTTGGTGATGTCGGCGCCAGCTTCAAAGATCATCCCGAGGCGGCAGCCGACAAAGCGGCGCGGACGCGCCTGCAGCAAGCCCTCACCGCCCGCGCCCAGAGCGCCGATCCGGCGGAGCAGGTCATCGCTTCGGCGACGCTGTGGCGGCTGGGAGACGCGCAGCAGCGCGAGCGCCTGCGTCAAGGCTTTGCCGCCACCGACGCGGAGACGCTGCAGCTGGCGATCGAACAGACGGCGGCGGATCCGGAGCTGCAGCGCAAGGGACTGCCGCCGCTTCTCGGTCACCCGGATTTCGCGGTGCGCATGCAAGCGGCGGCGGGATTGGCGTTGCTCGGGGATCGCAGCGGCGTGCGGGTCTTGCGGGAAGCGCTGTCGCGCGGGGAGGCGGAGGCGATCCAGGCCTATGGTTTGCTCACCAAGCTCGGCGAGGCGGTGCAGCTGCCGCCGCAGTGGACGGCGCCGCTATCGAGCAGCGAGCTGAAAAACCGCCTCGCTGCCATCGAGGCCGTGCTGCATCTGCCGCTGGAGCTGGCGCTGGAGCTGCTCACCCAGGCGAGCCGCGACTCCGACCGCGTAGTGCGGCGGCGGGTGGTCGAGCTGGTTGGGAATCTGCCGCTGGGCAGCCGGCTCGCTTATGGGGCGGCGCTCTTGCGGCGGATGCAGAGCGATCCGGATGCGGTGGTCCGCGCCTTGGCGACCGCGGTGCTGGCGCGCATCCTGCCGCGCAGCACCGATGGCGTCGCCGCTGCAGAGACGCCGGCGGTGGCCGGACATCGCCCAGCGGCCGCTGCGGAGAGCCCGGATCTGGGAGCCGGCACGGTCCCGGTCGCGCTGATCTTGCCGGATGCCGGCGTCGCGACCGAGGAGCCCTCTCCGGCCGGCTTCGAGGGTCCGGACGGCGGCACCCGCGCTCCGGCAGCGGGAACCCCTGCGCCGGCAGAGGTCGAGGGCGAATCAGAGGACGCCCAGCACGGTCAGGCGGTCTTGATCCGCAAAGCTATCAGCGCCGGCCTCGCGGCGCTCAAGCGCAATGAGCTCGGCAAGGCGCAGCGCCTGCTGGAAAAAATAAACTCCACCTGCGCCCGCAGCCGCAAGGAGGCGGCGCTCGCCTGCGCCGACGTGGCGCCGGAGCTGGGGCTGGCGCTCGGGCGGGTTTACGAAGCGCAGCAGCAGTGGGCGCTGGCGATGCGCGAGTACGACAAGCTCAAAAAAGAATCAACGACCCGCCCGCCGACGCCGGCGCAGCGGGCCGAGGTCAACGCCGCGCTCAAGCGCCTGTCGCCGCGCCTGGGCCAGGTCATAATTCCCAAGATCGTGCACAAGCGCTGTCAGGAAGCGGTGCTCTGGATGGCTCCCGGTACGCACACGGTTGATCTACCGGGCCACACGCAGCAGATAAAAGTGCGGGCGCAAGAGACGGTGAGGGTCGGGCAGTGTCCGTGAATCGCGCCGCTGCCTATCGCTGCGGCGGGCTGGCTGCGCTGGTCGCGACGGCGCTGTGGGCGCAGCCGGGGCCCGCGCAGGCGCGGCACCATCGGCACTCCGAGCGCGCGGCGGCGGAAGAGCCGGCGGCAAAACCGACCGGACACCATGGCTCCCGGCATGAGGCATCGCCGACCGAGGCCGCGCAGCAGGCGCTCGCCGCCGGCGACAGCGCCGGAGCGTATCAGACCATCGAGCAGGCGTATCGGACGCGGCCGGCCGCCGAGCTCCTGTTCTGGCTCGGGCGCATCGCCGAAGCGGAGAAACATCCGGTGGCGGCGCAGGACTATATGCGCCGCTATCTGCTGGAGACCAGCGCCGGCAAGGATGAAGCCGCGGCGGCTCAGCGGGCCCAGGCGCAAAAACTCGCCGATCAGCCGAGCGACGGCAGCGCCGAAGCGCGGATCGCCGGTCCCAAGGGCGGCCTGCTGTTTATTGATGACCGCCTGGCCGGCACGCTGCCGCTCCCGGCGTCGATATTGCTTGCGGCCGGACCGCATCGGGTGGGAATCGAGACCAAGCGCAAGCGGCTCGATGGCAAGGTCGAGATCACAGCGGGACGCGGCATCGAAGTCCTGTTCGACTTGGAAGCGAGCGCCGTCCTGGTCTCGCAGCAGCCGCTGGTTCTGGTGGTGCGTCTGGACCGGCCGGAGCGCGGCGTCACTGCGCCGGACCCGGGCAAGCTCACGGCGGCGACGCAAGAGGCGATCAGCAAAGCGCGCTGCTCTGCGGTGCAAACGGCCGAAGCGCTGCGCGTCGCGCCGGACTTCCGCGGCTGCTTGAGTGAAGTCGACTGCGCCCTGCGCCTCGCCGATAAAAACAGCCTGGACTACGCGCTGCGGTTGGAGGTCGAGAGCAAGCCCGGAACAGCTGCCGGAGCAGCTGCCGGAACGGCTCCCGGAGCGGCTCCCGGAGCGGCTAAGGACCGTACCGATACGCGCATCAGCGCCGCGGTGCTCGATGTCGCGGTCGGGGCGGTCGCGGCGCAGACCGAGCGGACCTGCAGCGGCTGCGCCAGCGAGGCAGTGGCCGCGTCGCTGCGCGAAGCGGTGGCGCAGGTGCTGGAGCAGGGCCTGGGCCGGCCGCGCGGCACGCTCCTGGTCGAGACCGAGCCGACCGGCGCCGAGGTCAAGATCGACGGCCGCATGGTCGGCACGGCGCCGCTGCGGCGGGACGTGCTGGCCGGCGAGCACACGGTGGATCTGAGCGCCGCCGGACAAAAACCCGCCTCCCAGCGCATCCGCATCGAGCCGAGCACCACCAAGACCCTGCGCGTCCTGCTCGCCGAAGATGGCAAGCCGTCCGAGCCGGCTCCGGCAGCGGCGTCGGCGGCAACCACATACCGCTCGGCCTTCTACTATCCCCGCCCGCGCTGGCGCTTCCTCGCCGGCGGTGCCGCCATCGGCGTAGGCGTGGTCCTGGCCGGTCTGGGAATCTCTGCGCTGGCAATAAACGGCCAGTGTCAGACTCCGGCGGTGCCGCCGATGACGACGTGCGGCTACCTCTTCTCGACCGGAGCGCTCGGCGGCGGACTCCTCGGGGCGGGCCTGGTTCTTTCGCTCAGCGGGACGGGACTTATCTTATGGCCCGGACCCCGGCCTGATTCCGGCGCCGTCCGCCTTCCGGCGACCAGCACGCCGAACATTCTCGTCGCGGAGCCAGACTCTGTTCCGGCGCTGCTCAGGGTGCGTTATTAGCCGCCGCGAAACACGAAGGCCTGCGCGCCGCCAAAAGGTCCAGCTGGGACCAAATCCGACTAAAAGTCTCAATCTTCGCTCACGCGAAAAATCGTCCAAGCTCGGCGGAGTCAAAGCCCTGCGGCCTAAAAGGGCCTTGCACGGGAAAGACCGCCGGGGTAGAAGAGACTTACTTTGTGACCGCTCGCTCGACGGATTCTCGGCGGCTGCTGGGGCCTTTTGGCGAGCCTTCGTAAAACGCTAGCAATTGGAGGTCTCCCATTCGACAGGACAGCCGACCGGCCCCGATAGAGCAGTACCGCGTCAACCA
>CALFML010000629.1 GCA_937879845.1 uncultured Myxococcales bacterium | reverse complement strand
CAGGCGAAGACACTCTTTCCCTACACGACGCTCTTCCGATCTCGCCGGGGTGGTGGTGTACGCCGTGAACCGCCCCTTGCTCCAGACGGCCAATGCTCCATCACGGTAGCCCACCCACAAATGGCTCACACCCGTGGTGGTGGTGCATGGCAGCAGGGCCGTGGCCATCGGGCCGGGTGCCCCCTGCCGATCGTCGAAGGGTTCGAAACGCGATCCCTGGCTGCGCGCCAAATCGTTATAGCCGTTTACCAGATCGATGGCGTTGGCGGACCGGCGCCCCGACTCCGGTGTCGAGGCCGCGAGCCCCAGGGCTACCACCGGCAGCGTGGTCGCGGCGATGACGAGCAAGATAAGCACGATCGCCCCGGCTTCCTTGCCGCCCCCGAAGTTTGACGAACCGCCGCCGCCGGTGCGAATGCCGCTGCCGCCGCTTATCCGACCCGAGCCGATACTGACCGAGCCAAGGCCGCTGGCGATGCTCCCGGAGCGGTGCAGCGGCGGCGCAATCAACGTCGGCACGAACAGCGGCGGCCGCGGCAGGAACGGCGCGAAGCCTGGACGCACGATCAGGATCGGCGGTCCGTAATATCGCGGGACCCAGAAATCGACGGCGTGGATGTGCGGCTCGACGTGGCTGCGCAGCTGGAGGTGGCTCGGCTCGAGGGTGTTCTGCAGCTCGGCGGAGCACTCCGACGCCAGGCTGATGCCGGCAAGGTCGGCGGTCGGGGTGTTGTTGGAACCCCAGACCACGCGCGCGCGGCCATCGGTCGGCGCAACATATGTCGAGTGGTAGCTGCAGCCCGCCGCAGCCATGGCCAGCGCAGTGGTCGCCGCGACGAACTGGCCCAGCCGCGCACGAACGCTATCGCGGCAGCTTCGGGCGGTGGCAAGGAGCATCCTCAAACGGTAGCGCCAACACCGCGGGCGGGTCAATTCACTGCCCATTAACCGCGGGCGGGCGCTGCGTTAATGCAGTACCGGCCATGCGCGATGAGTCAAGGATGGTTCGGGGCCCGGCTTGGGCATGCCGCTAAGTTGCCAGCCCAGGGCCCAGGGGGTGGTTGACCGTCGGTGTCTAACCTCATGAAATCAGGTAAAAATGCCGATAATGTATATTATGTCAAATTAGCGTCAGGCTAACTTTTGCCGACGAAGCGGCGGCTGGCTGGGCTGCGGCTCGTATAGGGATTTCGTGCGAAGCGGCGGCTGGCTGGGCTGCGGACCGTAAAGGGATTTCGTTTAGGCCCCTGCTGCTGGATACTCGTGAGGTGTGGCGCGGCGCGATACGGGTATGCGGGCCTCGACGAGCTGCTGGTCGGCGGCGCGCCGCCATGCACCGGGCGGCCTCTTGCCTGCTCGTCTGGACCGCCTGCTCGGGCTCGGGGACCCCGCCCCCGACGACCGGCAGCTCGCCGCCGCCGGCTGAGGCGCTGTGGGCTTCGCCCAGAGGCACGGGACCGGCGCCGGGCACGGTCAGCCAGCCGCCCACCGGCTCGCTGGAGCCTGTCTACATCGACGCGGATCAGGCGCAGACCTATGAGATCTTCGTCCTGCGGAACCTCACGCCGATGGAAAAATCGGCGCGCTGGGCGCACTACTACGACGGCCGCTGGGTCCGCTGGTGCGGCGAGCTCAAGTTCTTCACCCACGACGGGCTGCAGTTTCGCTACTTCAGCTCGTCGGAGTCCTACGATGTCGAGCTCACCGTGCCCGAGCCGCAAAAAACCGCCCTGCGCAGCCAGCTGACCCTGGGCCGCTTCTATAACTATGTCGGCCGCTTGGTCCGCTTCGACGAGAGCTTTCGCGTGCTCACCCTGGACCAGGCCACGGTGATGCACCCCGACGAGTTCGGCGTCCCCGGCTTTCTCGTCAATTACCCGGAGCCGGTCTGGCGCATCGGCACCCCGCCGCGGGTGATGCCGCGCTAACGGCCGGTTCGCTGCCGGCTGCCTAACGCACTACCCGAGCCGCCGGTCGCAAGCTAGACTCACGCCGTGGTCCCCCCTGGGGCGGCCCAGACGCTTCGCGACCGGAGCGACAAACCAAGCATGCCATCCGCCAAAAGACCTCTCGATCGTTCCTCTGCTATCTCGGGGCGCCCGCGCTCGGGCAAGCTGCTCCTGCCCGGTCAGTCCGGCCGCGGCGCCCGCGTCTGGGCCATCGTCCGCAAGCTGTTGTTCCTGGGCCTGGGCCTGGGGTTTTTGGCGGTGGCCGGAGCGGCGGCGGTGTTCATCTATTACACCTCCGACCCGGCGCTGCCGACGATCGACAAGATCAGCGACTATCACCCCAAGCTCGTCACCCGCGTCCTGGCCAGCGATGGCCAGCTCATCGGCGAGCTGTTCGAGGAGCGCCGCACCGTGGTCCCGCGCGACCGCATCCCGCGCGTGGTCATAAACGCCTTCGTCGACGCCGAGGACGCGCAGTTCTTCGAGCACCGCGGCCTGAACTACATGGGCATGGTGCGGGCGGTGATCCAGAGCCTCATCCAGGGCCGGCACTTACGCGGGGCCTCGACGATCACCCAGCAGCTCGTCAAGACGTACGTGCTAAAGAGCAGCGAGCGCAGCCCGCGCCGCAAGATTCAAGAGATGTATCTGGCGCTGCGGCTGGAGCGCAACCTGCACGACAAAGAAGAGATCCTGTGGCTTTACCTCAACCAGATCTACTTCGGGCACGGGCGCTTCGGCATCGAGGAAGCGGCGCGGTTTTATTTCGGCAAGTCGGTGAGCGACGTAAACGCCGGCGAAGCCGCGCTCTTGGCATCGCTGCCCAAGGGGCCGGAGGAGATCTCGCCGCGCCACAATCCCGAGCGGGCCAAAAACCGCCAGCGCTACGTGCTGTCGCAGATGGCGCGCTACCACCACATCTCGCAAGAGGAAGCGCAGAAATACGCCGAGGAGCCGATCCGCCTCATCAAAGAGCCGCCGCCGCTGTCCACCCTGGCTCCCGAGTTCGTGGACGACGTGGAAAAGATGCTGGCGGAGAAATATCCGGCGGCGCGGCTGCCTTATCTCGGTCTGAATGTGCGCACCACCTGCGATCTGGCGGTGCAACGGGCGGCGCGGGAGGCGCTGGAGCACGGGCTGCAGCGCCTCGACGAGCGCAACGGCTACCGCGGGCGGCAGCGCAAGCTCGAAGGGGCAGCGCTGGCGGCGCACTTGGAGCAGCTCAAAAAAGAGTTTCCGAGCGGCCCGCCGGTGGGCCGCATGGTCGATGGGGTCGTCACCAAAGTGCTCGACGGCCAAGGCGAGACGCAGTCCGGCTGGGCGATGGTGGACCTTGGCGCGGCGGTCGGCTCCCTGCCCTTGCCGACGATGCAAGATCGCTATAACCCCAAGGGTCTGCCGGCGTCACAGCGCTTTGCCTCAGGCGATGTGGTGCACGTCCGCGTCGCGCGGCTGGGCCGGGAGGGGGCGATCCTCGCGCTGGAGCAGGGGCCGCAAGGGGCGGCGATCGTGATCGATCCGCAGACGCGCCAGGTGCTGGCGATGATCGGCGGCTACGGGCAGTCGCGCAGCTACTTCAACCGCGCCGTGCGGGCCAAGCGGCAGCCGGGTTCGGCGTTCAAGACGTTCGTGTTCGCCACCGCGTTCGAGTCGCGCAAGTACACGCCGGCGAGCCTTCTCAACGACTCGCCGCAGGTCTACGATCTGCCGGGTCTTGCCCCGTGGGCGCCCAAGAATGCCTCGGCGCACAACAGTACCTTCATGGGGCCGGTGCGGCTGCGGGTGGCGCTGGCGCAGTCGCTCAACACCGTGGCGTCGCAGCTCATCTATGATTTGAAGCCGGATCCGGTCATTGCCATGGCGCGCTCGCTCGGCATCGTGTCGGAGCTGGAGAATAACTACTCGCTGGCGCTGGGCGCGTCGGTGGTTTCGCTTGTGGAGATGACCAACAGCTATGCCACGCTGGCGGCGCGCGGCCGATACGCCGAGCCGCTGTTCATTCTGCAGGTCGGAGACGAGCCGCCGCTGCACCGCGAGCTTGAGCAAAAGGTCTCGCCCGAGCTCGCGTTCGTGATGTCCAGCGTCCTGCAGAGCGTCATCGAAGAAGGCACCGGCGTGTCGATAAAGGGCAAGCTGCGTCGTCCGGCCGCAGGCAAGACCGGGACCACCAACAACAATAAAGACGCCTGGTTTGTCGGCTACACCGCCGATATGGTCGCCGGGGTCTGGGTGGGCTTCGACGATGCGCGGCAGCTCGGCGAAAAAGAGCAAGGCGCGCGCTCGGCGCTGCCGGTCTGGCATGAGATCATGCAGGCAGCGCTGCGCGAGCGGCGGGTGGTGCCGTTCGTCCAGCCGGCCGGCGTCGTCGTGCAGCGCATCGATCCCCAGACCGGCAAGCTCGCCGCACCCGGAGCGCCGGCGATCGATGAGGTCTTCCTCGAAGGCACCGCCCCGACCGAGCAGGCCCTGGCTCCCGGCGAGAGCGATCCAAGCACGTTCAACATGGAGTAAAACGCTCCATCCCTGCCTCTTCCGTTTCGGTGGTTCCGCTGGCTATAAGGCCCGGAGCTGCCCTCACCTCTGTGAAATCAAGGAGCTGCTTATGTGGATGCGCCGTCTTCGCCGGGTCATCGTCTGTCTCGCGCTCGCCTCGCCGCTTACGCTTGCTGGTTCGCTAGCCGGCTGCGGCCCCAAAGCCGGGGATGTCAAGCCGGGCGGCCCGACGCTGGCTGACAAGCTTGGCGGGCGCGAGGCGATCGCCGCCGTCGTCACCGACTTTCTCGAGACGGTGAAGAGCGACGACCGCATAAAAGGCAAGTTCCCCGCCTCGACCGACTGGGAAGGATTTCGCAACAAGCTCACCGATCAGATCTGCGCCGCCGCCAACGGCCCCTGCACCTATACCGGCAAGGACATGAAGAGCGCCCACCAGGGCATGGGCATCACCGAAGCGGAATTCAATGCCCTGGTCGAAGATCTGAAAAAGACGCTGGATAAGTTCAAGGTCGGGGAGAAAGAACAGGCGGAGCTTGTCGCGCTGCTCGCACCGATGAAAAAAGACATCGTCGCTGCGCCCTGAACCAAACGCCCGGATCGGCTTGGCGCTCCCCTGCCCTGACCTGCCCTGCGCTCGGCTTGCCACCTGCACCCAGGCGAACGCAACCACCCCACCACCCGCTCGCCTTCCCCGTCGCCAATTGTCGCCAATAACGCAGTGCGGCATATTGATTGCGCGCAGCCGGGTTGCAGCCTAAAGTAACTGAGCATGCACGAAGCGGCACCGCATCGGGCGGCCCTTACCGACGTGCTGGTCGACGACGTGACTTGGCGGTGCGCCACCCGCGCCCGGCGAGCCGAATGGACGTTGGCGATCAGCGAGCTGGTCGAAGAAGCCGTACTCCGCACCAGCACCGCCGTCGATACGCTGCGCGCCTTCGTCCTCATCGAGTCGTCGGCGGTGTCGGTGTCGTTCGTCGATCTGCGCGGCGTCGAGATCGGTCGGCTCGCGGTCAACCGCCTGACGATCGCCCCGGTGTTCCGCGAGTACATGAAGATCCTGCGCTCGCTGAGTCAGGGGGATCTGGCGGAGATCTCGCCGCACTATGAGGCGCTCGATATCGCCCGGCGGCTGGTTCACGACGACGCGGCAGAGCTGTTGCAGCGCCATAGCGATGCGGTGTATCCGGATCAGCCGACGGCGCGACGAATGTTTACCCTGCTTGTGCTTCTGACCCACGATACGACCAAGCTGCACGCGGTGCCGCAGTGGCAGACGTAGCGCCGGATCCGGCGCCCGACTCGAAAGCCAACGCCGCCACCGACCCGCCACTTCGGGTCACGTTGCTTGATCTTTCCGGGCAGCCGCGCGCCGACCTGGACGGGCAAGCGCTCGTGGGTGCCGCCGCGCCGACCTTCATCTCCTGCACGGAGCTCACGGGCGTACAGCTTGACCGGCCGCGGCCGGACGCCGGGATCGCGCCGTGCTTCGTGCGCCTGTACTTTGCCGGCGTAGCCATGGTGGACACCTGGAACAGCTGGCTGCGGGCGCCGCAGCTGCCAAAAGCGCCCGCGTTTCGGTTTGAAGACGATGCCGAAAGCGCCAGCGAGCAGCGCTATCAGGTCGCGCTATCCGCCACCGGCCTGCCCTTGCGCGATGGCACGCTGATCGAGCTGGCGCTGTCGGAAAAAACCGCAGCCGACGCCGCGTCGATTCGCATCCGGTTTGTTCAAGGTCCGTGGCTGCTGCAGCGAGTCGAGCTGGCCCTGGACCGCTTTGCCGGGGAGCCGCTCATCGCCGGCGAGGCGCCGGATCTGCCATCTTACCCGCGGTCGCAGGCGCAGCTGGCGGCGGCGGCGGATCCGCTGGCGGAGCAGCTGGCCGCGCTGGCGGGCGAGGCGCCGACCGTGCGTGACGTGTGGCGGCTGGCGCTGCCCTTTCGCGGCGGCGCGCTGCTCGGGGTCGTCGAAGGGACCGTGGCGTCGCAGCTGTGGGACGGCGGTCTTGTTTGGCCGGAGCCGAGCGGTGCCTACAGCCGGACCTGGCTCCGCATCGGCTTAGCGGCGGAGGCCGGGACGCTCATCAGCGCCGCGCAGAGCCTGCACGGCGGCTACCTGCCGATCGCCGATTCGCAGCTCCAATTTCAAAGCGGCGGCGGCATCACGACCCTCTGCCAGACCGCGTTCGTCGATCTGCAGGGGGCCCTGCGCCTGCGAGTGCAGACCCAAGGTCCGGCAGAAGCACCGGTCCTGCACTGCCACGCCGCCCGCGCCGGTCGGAGTAAGTCGCTGAATCAGCCGCGCGCGCAGGCGAGTATTTATGAGCCGCTGCCTACTTCGCTCACCGCGGAGATGCTGCGCATCGCATCGCATGCGGTGGCAGTGAGTCAGAGCGGGTCCGCCGCGGGGAGCCAAAAGCTCGATCTGCGAATCGCCCTGCCCGTCGGCGCGGACACCGGCGCGGCCGCGGAGTCGTTTGATCAGGCCTTGGCCAAAGTAAAGGCGGAGGCGGAACAGTTTCTCGCCGAAGGGGCGCAGCTCGATCTGCCGGATCCGCATCTGCAGAACGCTTGGCGGGCGCTGCTTTTGCATAACCGGCTGTTTCAGCGCGATGGGATTCTCCGGTACGGCCTGTTCCCCGGCGTCTATGACGGCGGCCTGTTCGGAGTCGAGGAAGGCTGGAACATCGTCGCGATGGCGCAGTACGGCCACCTCCGCCGGGCGCAGGCGTTGCTGGAGCGCACCTTCTTCGATGCGGAGTTTCTCAAGAAGGAGGGCCAGCATCACCAGTATCGCAGCGGGCTGTGCATCACCTACGCCCGCGATGTCCATGCCCTGACGCAGGACGAAGCCGCCCTGCGCGCCCTCTGGCCGCGCATCGGCGAAAACGCCGAGTGGATTGCCGCCGCATTCCAGAGCACGCAGGTGCTGGATGAAAGCGGCCGCCGGCCCGTGCACTACGGTCTTTTGCCCAAGCACACGTACGGCGGCGATCTGACCGAGCCGACCTACAGCTTGTACGGCAGCTCCGCCGCCTGGCGCGGTCTGCGCGACGCGGCGCTTCTGGCCTATGATCTCGGCGACGATCGCGCCGATCTCTGGGCGGCGGCGGCGGCGGCAACGCGCGAGAACCTGCTCATCGCCGCCGAGCGCATCGAAAAGCGCGACGCCACGCCGCCTTTCCTGCCGTTTCGCACCGATGAGCCGGGCGACTCGCCGAGCGCCGGCGATTACCATCAGCTGTTCGCTTCACTGATTCTGGAGACCGCGCTGTTTGGTTGGAACGGTCGCTGGGCGCGCTCGATCACCGAGTACCTGCACGCCACCGGGCGGCAGACCCTGGGGGTGGCGCGCTTCGATCAGTGGTTCGGACGCCTGGGCATCGATGCCGAGTACTCGCGCGGCACGCAGCTGTGCGCCTTGCGGCGGCGCGAGTTCGATCGCTTTTACCTCGGGTTTCTCGGGCAGATTGGGCTGTCGTGCGATCCGCACACGTTTGTCTCGCCGGAGACTGCGATCGTGCTGTTTTCGCAGCAAGAGTATAAGGAGCGCATGCGGGCGGTGGCGGAGCAGCCGGCGCGCAGCGACTCGGATCCTTGCTCGGCGGGAACGGCGGTGATGTTGCAATATCTGCGCTACCTGCTGGCGATGGAAGAGCACGATGAGGACGATCTTCCAACCGGCGCGCTGTGGATCGGGGCGGCGGTGCCGCGCTCCTTTTTCACCGCCGGCCAGAGCTTCGGGGCGCGCGGGCTGCCGACGAGCCTGGGCCCGATCTCGCTGC
>CALFML010000628.1 GCA_937879845.1 uncultured Myxococcales bacterium | reverse complement strand
GACGTGTGCTCTTCCGATCTCACCCCAGCGCCGGCCGCCGGACCTAGCGGCTCGGCCCGGGCTCGCGCTGACGGTGGCACGCCGGGTAGCCCCCGGGTGCGGCGGCGGCCCGCGATCGACCCGCTGCAGGGGCCGGCGAGTTGGGCTACTGTGTCGCCATGCTCTCGCCGTCTCGTCCTGCCGGCTCGCCCGCTCCCGCTCCGCGGCAGCCGGCGGCGGCTCCTGCCCGTCTCCGTCGGTCGCTGTCGGCGCCGGCGCTCGCCATCCACTGCTCGGGCCAGCCGGAGGCGGCGGCGCGGCTGCGGGAGGCGCTGGCCGTGCCGCCGATGCCCGGCGAGCTGAGCGCCGAGGAGCGCGCTCCCGTCGAGGCGGCGCTGACCACCCACCTGTTCCACAGCTTCGCCGCCCGCACCCACCCGCTCACGACCGCCCCCTCAGCTTCTCCACCGCCATCAGGATGCGCTCGGGCGTCGCCGGGGCATCGAGGTTCGGATAGATGCGATGGTCGCCGACGCTGGCGATGGCAAACAGCAGCGTCACATAAGCGATGGCGGACAGGACGACGAGCAGTCCTTGCACGCGATTTTCCTCCCGATACGCGCCCGCGGAAGCAACCACAGCCAGAGGCCCGTGTCTATCGCCGCCGCGGGCTCCTACCTATTCGGCATGGCTAATATTTCGTTTACGGCTTTCGCAATTACACTTTTTTGTTATTTTGCGCGCGGGACGGCTGCCAGCGGCGGCGGCCGCGAACTTCGCCCTGGCCGCGTTTTCTTCGTTCAGCGATCTGCTGGCCGCCGCCGGCGGCACGGCGCCAAGCGACGCCCGCCAATCCTTGACGGAGCGCTTTTCCCGCCATGAACAGGACGGCGTGGTCCGGATGGACGCATGCGTCCACCTCTTCACCGGTGCGCGCTGACTTATGACCGACGCACTGGTTCCGATATCAAGACCGATGGCAACGTTTCATCAATCGGACAGGTTACATTAGCGGTGTTGCCGCGGCGGCCGATCCCCATCGCACCAGATGCCCCAGGGGCGGGAAGCGCGAAGCTGACCGCGTCGGCGAAGCGGACGCTGGCCAGCCTTTCGTTGTCGATGCTGCTGCCCTCCCTCAGCACCAGCATCGCCAACGCCAGTCTACCGATGCTGGCCCAGGCGTTTGCCGCCTCCTTTCAGGAAGTGCAGTGGATCGTCCTTTCATATCTCCTCGCCATTACGACGCTGATCGTCAGCGTTGGCCGGCTCGGTGACATCATCGGCCGCCGCCGGCTGCTGCTGGCCGGAATCGCCCTGTTCACCGTTGCCTCGCTCCTGTGCGGCGCCGCGCCTACGCTCTGGCTGCTCATCGCCGCCCGCGCGGTGCAGGGGCTCGGCGCGGCCATCCTCATGGCGCTCACCGTGGCGCTTGTCGGCGAGACCGTTCCCACGGCCAAGACCGGCAGCGCCATGGGGCTGCTCGGAACGATGTCAGCGATTGGGACTACGCTGGGTCCGTCGCTCGGGGGCGTGTTGATCGCGGGACCGGGGTGGCGAACCATCTTTTTAGTCAACGTGCCGCTCGGGATCGTGAATTTTCTTCTCGCGCACCGCTACTTGCCGGCCGCTCAGCGGGCATCGAAGGCCGAGCGGGCGGGCTTTGACAGCCTGGGCACGCTGCTATTGGCGCTGACGCTTTCGGCCTACGCGCTGGCCATGACGATCGGCCGCGGCCACTTCGGTCCGCTCAACATCGCGCTGCTGCTCGGCGCGGTCTGCGGTGTCGGTCTCTTCGGGCTCGCTGAGGCAAAAACCGCCTCGCCATTGATCCGCCTGGCGATGTTCCGCGATCCGGCGCTAAGCGCCAGCCTTGCTATGAGCCTGATCGTCACGACCGTGATGATGGCGAGCCTGGTCGTCGGGCCGTTTTATCTCTCCTACGCGCTCGGGCTCAAAGCGGCGCTGGTCGGACTGGTCTTGTCGATCGGCCCGCTGGTCGCCGCCCTATCCGGCGTACCGGCCGGCCGCATCGTGGACCGCTTGGGCACAGCGCGCATAACCCGGGTCGGGCTCTGCGGAATGGCCGGCGGCTCTGCGGTTCTCTCCCTGCTGCCGGCGCGCCTGGGCATCGCCGGCTACCTTGCTCCCATCGTGTTCATCACCATCAACTACGCGCTCTTTCAGGCGGCCAACAACACCGCCGTCATGACCCACATCCACCCGGACCAGCGGGGCGTGATCTCCGGTATGCTCAGCCTGGCCCGCAATCTTGGGCTCATCACCGGCGTATCCGTCATGGGCGCCGTGTTCACCCTCGCAGCGGGAACGAGCGACATCGCGGCGGCGCCCCGCCAAGCCGTTGCCGCCGGGATGCGGCGCACATTCATCGTCGCGGTGATGCTGCTGATCATCGCCCTCACCCTGGCGATTAAAACCTACCGCAGCCCGGGACCCGATCGCGCGCGCTCTCCGGACGCAGGGTGACCGCCCGCTGCGGCTCCCAACCGCCGCAGAGCGGTTGACTGCCGGCCATCGCTTGGCTCATCGCCGTGCGTTGTGAGCGGGGATCGGCCCTGGAGCCTGGCCTGCACGGTCTCAATGAGCCCGAGCGTCCAGCACATCGGACAGCCGCGCAGCAGCACCAGCGCGGCCGGTACGGCGAGGAGCGCCAACCAGGGATGAGAGGACGCCCCCAGAACCGCCGCACAGAGCGCGAAGGCGCCCGCCAGCCCGCGCGCAACATGCTCGGCAACACTCTTGCTGGCAAACATCAGTTCACCTCATGTCGCGGCGCGGCGTCGGTCTGCGTCAGCAAGGCTTCGCGCAGCTTGGTGCGCGCGCGGTGCAGGCGCGTCTTCATCGTCGCCGGTTCCAGACCGAGCGCCCGGCAGGTGTCCTCTCCCGAGAGTCCTTCCAGATCGCGCATCACCAGGACCTCGCGATAGGGCCGTCCGAGCTGCGCGATCGCCGCGTGTACGGACTGCACAAGCTCAAAGCGCTCCAGCGCTTGCTGCGGATCCAGGGGCTCGGCGGCGGCCCCCTGGAACGCGAAAGACTCTTCCTGCCCGGTAAGCGGGCGGCGCTGCCGGAGAAACGGGCGCATCATGCGCAGGCAGGCGTTCCGCACGACGGTCATGAGCCACGATAAGGCGCTCGGGTCTTTGAGCAGCTCCGGTCGTTTAGCCAGCTTAATGAAGGCTTCCTGTACCGCATCGTCGGCGTCATAGCCGTCGCGGCAGACGCGCAGGCCAAAGCGGTAGACGCGGTCGTGATAGGCCCGCACGAGCGCCGCCAGCGCTTCGTCGTCGCCCTGCGCAGCGGCGATAAGGAGAACGCCGCGATCCCGCTGGCTCATCGCTTGGACTCGATCGGGCAGCAAGACATGCCAAGCAGAGTATAGCCCAGGCAGCTCCCCGCCAGCGCGGTGAACAAGAGGTATACGCCCATGCCTCCTAAGCCGGCGATGCGCACGAGCAGCGGCAGCGGCGCCATCACGCTGCACAGCAGCAGCGCCAAACCGCCGCCCGCTCTCAAGACCCGCGAAAACGTGCTGAGATTTTTCTTCATATTGACTCCCTTTCACTGGGAGAAGTCTCCTCCGCGCAAAAAGGATTCAAAAAAAGCGAGCCCGCCGCTGTCAGCCGCTAGCCGTCCGCACTCCTATTCGCCGCGGTACGTCGAGGGGCCGGCATCGCCGAAGGGCTCGTCGCGCTCCCGCACCGCCTGTTTGAATCCGGCGGCGGCGGCGCGCCGGGCAAAGGCGTACCCCTCCGGCGTGTGGCGGGCGATGCCGTCGAGGATTACGCTCAGCGTCTGCGCATTGCCCAGGCCCTGGGCGCTCAGCGTCTGGTTGATGGCGAGCTTCTGCATGATGAGCTGGTTTACCGGGACGCAGGCGATGCGGGCGAGCAGGGCCTCGAACCGCTCATCGAGCTTTTCGCGCGGCGCGGCCTCGGCGGCAAGGCCCCACTCGACGGCCTCGGTGCCGGAGATGCAGTCCCCGGTGAGAAGGAGGCGGCGGGCGCGGGTCACGCCGATGCGCTGCACCCATAACGCGGTGGTCGGCACGCCCCACACGCGCGCCGGCGGGTAGCCGATCTTGGCCTTGTCTTCGACGATCATGAGGTCGGAGCACAGGCCCATGTCGGTGCCGCCGGCGACGCAGAAGCCCTGCACCTTGCACACGACCGGCTTGTCACTGTTAAAAAGGCTCATGAAGCCGCGCACGTTGCGGCTCATGAAGGCGTAATCGACCATCGGATCCCAGGTCTGCGCCGGGTCATGGTTGCCGAGCATCACCCACGGATCGAGCGGCGAGCCCTGTACGTAATCCTGCGCCTGATCGCCGCCTTGGCCCTGGGCCGATGCGACCAGATCGTAGCCACCGCAGAAGCCCTTGCCGTTGCCGGAAAGGGCGATGACATGGACCGCGGGGTCGAGGTTGGCGCGCTCCACCATGGCGGCGAGCTCGCGCGGCATGGCGATGGTGATGCCGTTGCCGCGGTGCGGGCGGTTGAGCGTGATGCGGGCGATGCGGCCGGTAACCGCGTAGGTGAGGGTCTCAAGCGTGTCGTCCGTCTTCATGGCAGCGCAGCTCCTTGCATCACCGCGGCGGGCGCGGGCGCTAGACACTAGCACTTCGGGGCGACGGTTGCTGCGCGCCTTCCGGAACCCCGCTTCAGAGTCTGAATCCCGCTTGGATCAAGCTCCATGCAGGCGCGGGCAGCTGCGGCCGGCTGGCGCTTGCTTCCGATGGTCTGCCGCAACGTCCCTGCTATGATCAAATGTATGGATGCCTTCCCATCGCGCTATGTAAACCTTGCCGCGGCCCGGCTCAGGTTCGGGGATCGGGTGGACCGCCTCGGACATTTCTTTGCCAAGGTCGATGACGCGGCCGATCGGGCGGTCGCGGCCATGGATGCGCTGCCGCGCGGTCAAGGCTGGCGCCTGTTCGCGACCGGGATTGAGCGCGGCCCGCGCGCCATCGCCGATGCGCCCCGCCCGATTCGCGAGCTCATCGAAGAGGCGGCCGAGGTCCCGCTGTGGGTGGACTGGGAGGCCTGTAACCGCGGCGGCCAGCTCCTGCTGCGGGCGGGAATGCTCGGTGCGGCGGTGCTCGGCGCTGCATCCATCGTGCTCGGCTACGCATCACCGGCTGGCAACAAGCCGCTGGTCTTCTCCGGCCGGCTCAAGGAGCAAACGGCGCGGCGGATAAATGAAACCGCGTGCTTCGTCCAGGCCGTTTCGCGGCCGGACGGCATGCGTCCGTTCGCCAATGCGTGGCAGATTACGCTGAAGGTGCGGCTCATCCATGCCCAGGTCCGGCGCATGATTTATAAGAGCGGCCGCTGGAACGCCGCGGCGTGGGGCGAGCCGCTCAACCAGCACGACATGGCGGGTACGTGCCTCTTGTTCTCCATCATCATTCTCGACGGCCTGCGTAAGCTGGGCCTGCGCATCGGGCGGGACGAGAGCCAGGCCTACGT
Source organism: uncultured Myxococcales bacterium (assembly GCA_937879845.1). GTDB lineage: Bacteria > Myxococcota_A > Polyangia > Palsa-1104 > JAEUJZ01 > CALFML01. Next base: position 5,385 of record CALFML010000628.1, on the reverse strand, counting down.
GCACCTGTGGCGCTGGACCGGCCGGGTGATCGGCGTGCATCCGGACGTGCTCCTGACCAGCGAAGCCGAAGGAGAGGACCTGGCTGAGCTCATCCGCGCGACGACCGGCGAGCCGGACCTGGACTCGCGCGAGCTGACCCAGGCGCTCTTTGCGGGCTCTTATGACGGCTGCGTCACGCCCAAGCAGCTTCGCGATGCGGCGCTGCGCGTCGCCTTCGGCAGCATGGTCTGCCGCGAACTCATCGGCAATGACCTCGCTGACAAGCTCGGGGTGCAGCGGACCCTGCTGCGCTACGGGATGCCGATGCTCCGGCGCTTGGTGCGCAGCGTGGAGCAAGTCCGCCAGCGCGTGCCGTTCGCGGAGCGGAGCGCGATCGCGGTGGGCGGCCGCTATTGGGATCGCGTCGTCGAGATCGGCCTCCACGGGGCCAACGCCGAGTTCGGCCTGCCCACCCAGCTCGTCACCGCCTGAGCCGAGCGCCGGTCGTAGCTCGGCGTCAGGGGCCGCGGCTTGGCAGGGACAGAACCGCGGGGCAAGCCGCGGTGCTGCGATTAGACAGGGAGGCGGCAAAAACGCATTTTGCGCGGTCCCTCGCTTGGCTGGCCGCGGTCTGGTCTGGTGAGACGCCGCGCCCGCGGCTCAGCGCAGCTGCGAGGTGCTCGCAGCCTGTCGAGGCGCCCGCCACGCAGGCAGCGTGGTACAGCTGCGCCGCTTGCGCCAGGTCCTGCCCGACCCCGCGGCCTTCAGCAAACAGAACCCCCAAGCCATTGCACGAAGGCGCATAGCCTGCGTCACATGCCTTCTTGAAGAGCTGGAAGGCCGTCCGGTCGTTCATGGGGCTGCTGGGTTTGTAGTAGGCGTCTAGCGCCGCGGCATGACACTGGGCCGGCTCCCCTTTATCGCATGCTTCCCGGTGATGCGCAGCCTCGGGGGCAGCGCTGGGCTCGTGGGTGCGCACCACGGCCGAGCGCGTTTCAATAGTCGCCCCGGCCCGCACCTGGCCGCTGCCTGGCGAAGCGGCAGAGCAGCCGACAAGTAGAGACACCGGGATGATCAAGGCACGAGCAATCCCTCGGTGGGGCCAGGAGTAACGCCGGCAAAGCTTGTGAGTCATGCAGAGCTCCACGCCGCGTCTTTACCATGAAAAGACCCAAGCTTCGGCCCGCGAGACCCGCGGTGCATCACGGCACGGCGTAGACCTTCTGGCATGACCCCGGACCCTGCTGGCAGAACCCGTTGACGCACGACTGCGTCGCCGCGCATTCGCTGTCGGTCGTGCACGCGACGTTCATGCAGCCGTGGGTGAGCTGGAACACCGGGCCGGTGGCCTGCACGGCGCTGGGGTCGCAGCGCTTTTGGCTCGGGCACTGATAGCCCTGGTCGCACGGCAGCGGCTCGCAGGCGCCGGCCGGGTTGCAGCGGAAGCCGGGCTCGCAGACGCCGTCACACTTGGGCCGACACTCCGAGCCCACTCCTTGCGGGCTGCAGGCGTCGTAGATCGCGGAGCACACTTGGCCGCCGGAACAGTCGCTGCTCGCGGCGCACTGCTGCCGCGGCGGAATCCCGCAGGGGCGCGGATCGTCGGGCCCGCTGCATGACAGCCCGCTGCCGCAGTCGCCATCGCGGTGACAGGTGGCGCCCGCGCAACCCGCTAGCGACAACGACAACAATGCCAGCGCGACCGCCGTACCGGAAAAGTTTGGGAATCGCTTCATGGAGAAGACTCTATTGCCTTCTGCCCAGCCTGAAAATAGGTAGATCGGCGAATCTGTCCGCAGCTAAGCCGCGACGGGGCGCGGACGGCTTTTCGCTGCTTCTCGCTCGAAGACGGCAGTTAGCCGAGTGAGCTAGCTGGCCATCGGGCTCGTCGGTAACGGCTCAGGGCGGACGCACCGCGGACACGATGCGGACGCGATGCCGATGCCGAACCGCTGCGTCTTCATCGCGTGCGACGGCGCAAGGCATCGCCCGGCAAGGGGGTAGGTTTGGACTCTCCGCGGCAATTGAGGCAAATTTTGCCTGCGAGGGCTCTTGCTGTTTCGATGGCGATTATTTTTCTATGCAAAATGGCTGGGCTAGACCCTCGACCGTCCCTAGAATCACCCCACTTGAGCCCACGGTACTGGCAGTGACTCGATGACGAACGATCTTTTGCGACGGATGTGCCCGCCTGTCCACTCTGGCCGGAACAGAGGCTGTCGCGGCGTGCCTTATCGTGAGGCAGTCACCCCGCGTCATGGACTTAAGGGGTCGCTGCGACCGGCGCTCGTTCTTTGCGCGGTGCTCTGCGGCGCGGGTCAGGCTCATGCCGCTCCAGCGCTCGACCAGACCCTGGTCCTCAATGTCGACCGCGACGGCAAGCATGAGGCGGCCTGGGCGACCGCGGTCACCATGCACCTGGGCCACAGCGGCGAGAGTCCGGTCGCCGCTCCGCACGTGACGGCCAAGGATCGCGAGTGTAGAGGGCCGCAGTGCCTGGATGCCATCGCCGCGCGCGAGCACGCGCGATATATCCTGACTTTGTCGATACAGACCAATGCGCCGGGATCTTTCGTGGTCACGGGGACGCTGTATGACGCGGAACAGCACTTGCCCTACCAGCTGCCGCGCCCGGCGATCTGCGACTGTTCCCCACCGGAACTGATAAATCGGCTCGGGGAGGCGGCGGATGAGCTTTTCAAGGAGTACCGCCGCCGTTCCCGCGCGAGCGAGGCGGAGGGCCGCCGCCCCCTTTCGCCCGGCGGCGAGTCGGTGCGGGATACGCAGGTGCCAGACCCTGGTCGCGGCGCTCCGTCTGAGGCCGGGGCGCCCTACCGCGTTTTTTCCCTGGCGCCGAAACGAAAACTCGTCGCCGGAGTGCTCGGCGGCGTCGCGGTCGGTACGCTCGCGGCGGCCATCGGTCTAACTACCCTCGACGGCGCTGTTACGGCGCCGCCGTGCGGATCGGATCGAGCGATGCCGCAGTGCGTGTGGGATACGCGCGCTCCGTACGGCGTTCTGTATGGCGCCACCGCGGCTCTGGCCATCGGTGTAGGAATCGCATTGTTTCTTCCCGCGGGAAGCGAAAAAGCGAAAGTGATCAATCCAGCTACCGCGGCAGCGGCATCACGGGTGGAGTATTGATAATGACATTGTCGCGTATTTTTTCCTCACTGGGATCGGCGCTGGGGATGCTCGGCTTGGTCAGCACGCTCGCAAGTTGCAAAGTCGAGCTGTGCGACCGCTATCCCACGGATCCATCATGTCTGGCCGATATAGGTCAGCAAGCTCAATTGCAAGTCACGCCGCGTCGCATTCCATTGCAAGTCACCCCGGCCATGATCAACCTCACGCTGCCTGGCGATCCCGGCACGCCGCAAAAGATCACGCTCGTGCAAAACGGGAAAACCATCGACCTCGGAACCCTCACCACGGCCACGAGCACGATTTCGCCTAATTTGCGCTCACAAGTTCTTCCGGGACCCGCTACGATTCAAGTCGGCACGCAACAGGTAGCCGTGCGGCTGTATGTGCCGCCGGTGTTTATGGGGGCGGTAGTTCCGCGTCCTGTGAACATGGATCTGGGTACTTCTGCGCAGCAACCCGTCAGCCCGACGGCTCTCGGGGTAACTCCTAGTGGGCAAATAATCATGTTGGGCCAATATGGCACTACGCCGGCCTTCCAAGGTCTCAAGGCATACGTTCTTAATGGAGGTATGATTGACCCTGCTACGACACTTAATCTGTCTTTGCTTACTGGAAGCCGCTACCCCATTGCTAGCGGTTTCGCGCTAACGGCAAACTATCTCTACTTCCCATTTCAAATCCCCGGTATGCAGCCTACCGATATTAAGCAAGTAGATACAATTTCTGGCGCCCAATTGAGGGAGAATTTTTTTGTATTCTCTGATGTGTCTCTTTTTACATCTGACCTCTCAGGACAGATAATTGTTGCACTAACTACTGATATGGGAAGTGGTGCTAAGAAGCTAAGTATGTTTTCTGCTAGTGATTTATCTTTGAATACAAGTGCTATGTTTGACGCTGTGCCAGATGCGGTGCCTATAAGGCTTCTTGGTGTTGGCGATTTTAGTGATGATAAGATTTCAGATCTTGTAACATGGGACTCTGCTGGCAACGTCAAAGTATACCTTGGAGCGGATGGGCAGAAGGTCAATCTAAAATACAATCCTATTTACTCGACCAATCTAACCGCGGCATCAAAATTATTGGGCTCGCTTCCGGCGGCTGTTGCCATCGGTGACTTGGACGGCGACCTGGTAAGCGATGTCGCTCTAGTAAGCGCGACCGGAAATATTGCCCTGGTGCTCAATGAGCTCGATGGGAATTTTGCCATGCCGATCAACATCTCGACGCCGGCTGGATTTGCCAGCCCGAGCGCTCTCGCGATCGGTAACGTCAATGCGGATCCAGTGCTTCAGAGCAATGATCTGGTCATCGCGAACAATGACGCTTCTTCGAAGCTTATTGGCGTCTTGGTCAATCAGGCGACCAAGAGCTGGCCCAACTAGCTGGAGCGTAATCCGTCGCGTCCCTTCAGGGGAGCGCCGCGCAGACATTCCGCACGTGGTCGCGCGGCCAGCCGTGCGCGGGATCGGCATCGAGCCGCGGATGCCAGAGCAAAGAAACCGTGATCTCCGGAACCAGCACCGGAAGCGGGAAGCTGTGCAGGCGGGATCGTAGGTTGCCGGTATGACCCGGACCTGGCGTCCAACACACGAATAAAGTGCAAATGGTGCGTCTTTCGCCGCATCAAGCCATGGCCTATGGTTGTCGCATACGCAAGCAAACCCCCGAGGCAAACTCATGAACCAGACCCCCGCAGATTCCGACTGGGCCGCCGCGCGCGGCGAGAAATGGCGCGCCCAGCTCTCTTTGATGGAAGCGATGCTCCAGCCGGTCGAGGCGCCGCTCATCCAAGCGCTCGCGCTCGACCTGCCTTACCGGATTGCCGAGGTCGGATGCGGGGGCGGCGGGACGGCGCTTTCGATCCTGAACCGGGCTCCGGCGGGAAGCGTCGTTCATGGCTTCGATATTGCGCCCACGCTGATCGCGGCGGCGCGGATCCGCGCCCGCGCGGAGGCGCGCCCCATCGCTTTCGAAATTGCCGACATGGCGACGGCGACGCCGCCGGCGGGCGCCTATGAGCGACTGGTCTCGCGGTTCGGCATCATGTTCTTTGGCGATCCGCCGGCCGCTTTCGCCAACCTGGCTGGGTGGCTCGCGCCGGGCGGCCGCTTCGCCTTCGCGGCGTGGGCCAAAACGGCCGAAAATCCCTGGTTTGCCAGCGTACGCGACGCCGTAGCCGAAGTCGTCGCCATCCCGCCGTCCGATCCCGAAGCACCGGGTCCGTTCCGCTATGCGGAGGCGGACAAGCTGCTCCA
>CALFML010000627.1 GCA_937879845.1 uncultured Myxococcales bacterium | reverse complement strand
CGGCGACGCGACCCACTCGAAGCCCGGCGCCAGCGCGACCAGTCCCTGACGGCTCGCGAGTCCGAGCGCGAGCAGCGGCACGAACACGCGGAAGCCCGCTGCCGCCGCGAGGCCGAGGCCGATCGCGACGCTGACCAGCGGCATCAGCTCGGGCGCCGTGTCCATCGCTCGGGGCTTATCCCAGTTCCGCCCGGGCCGCACGGCCCGCGCGCGACAGGCGAGGGCCGTGCGGTCAGCCGATCTCGACGTCCCCGTCCGGCAGCGCGCCCAGCGCCGGTCCCGCGACGAGCGCGCGCATCAGGTCCGACTGCGTGCGCGAGCCGGTCTTGTGGATGAGCCGCTTCAGGTGCGTGCGAATCGTCGCCTCGCCGACCGCGAGCGCGTCCGCGCACTCCGCGACGCGCATGCCGGACGCGAGCAGCTTCGCGACGCGCGCCTCGGCTGCGGTCAATCCAAAGAGCCCGCGCCAGACGTCCTCGAGCGGGATCGAGCGCGCATCCGGGTCGGCGACCAGGACCAGCGCCCGCGGCGGCGCCCCGGCGAGGATCGGCACGCGCAGCCGGAGCGGCGCCACCGTGACCTGCAGCGGCCGCCGTCCCGACGGTCGCGCGAGCAGCAGCGCGCTGCCGGGGTGGAAGCCTCCGCCGCCCTCGTGGCGCTCCATCGCCCCCGTCGCGCAGGCGCCGACGACCGCGCGGCGCAGCGCCGAGGTGTCCGGATCGCGCGCCGCGCGCAGCTGCTGCTCGCGATCGACCGACAGCCCATCGCCGCGGCGCAGCAGGTCGGCGGCGGCGCGATTGAAGACCGTCACGCGGCCGCGCTCGTCGAGCAGCACGACGCCGGTCGGCAGCCGGTCGAGCGCCTCCGACAGGCCGGCGCGCTCGAGCGTGACGCCGCCGAGCCGCTGCTCGATCTCCACGGCGCGCGACACGTGCGGCACGAGCGCCTGCATCAGCGCGACTTCCTCGCTGCCGTACTCGCGGCGGCGCGAGTCGCGCAGCGGCGACAGGTGGATCGAGTACGTCTCGGTGGACGCGATGCAGCTCGCGAGGTTGTGGCCGACGCCGAGGCGCGGACGCAGCCACTCGTTGAGGAACTCCGAGTCGCGCACGAAGGGCGCTTCGGCGGGGATCACGCGGATCTGGCCGGTCTGCAGGCGCCCGAGATCACCTTCTGGGCGGCTTGGGAAGACGGGCTTCTGCTCGGCGTGGGCGCGCTTTTGGAGCTGGCGCCGGACCATGGGGAGATCAAGTCGATGCACACGGCGGAGGCGATGCGCGGAAGGGGCGTCGGCGGCGTCCTTGTGCGCCACATCATCGCCACCGCCAGAGCGCGCGGCTATTCGCGCCTCAGCCTGGAAACCGGGGCGATGGATTACTTCCAAGCCGCTCGCGCTCTGTATCGGCGCCACGGGTTTAGCCAGTGCGCTCCGTTCGCCGGATATGTACTCGATCCGAACAGCGTCTTTATGACGCTGGCCTTGTAGCGGATGGTGCCGCTATTTGAGGGCCGAAGCGGCGAAGTGTACGGTCAGAACTTTTTCGGCGCGAATTTTGTGCAGCTTGTACCAGCAGCCGAAGGCCAAGCCGGTCAGAGCTAGCAATAAAACGGCGAGCAGCCATATGGTCGGGCGGAGACGGCGTCGGGATCGCCGGCGCTCGTCCGCCGCTTGCAGCCCCTGCAGCTGGTCGCGCACCTGTGCCATCGGCGGACGCTGCTCCGGCAGCTTGGCCAGCATCTTGTGCACGAGGTTGCACAGCGCCATAGGCAAGCCGGGTGCGGCCTGCTGCAGCGGACGGGGGGTCGCCTCCAGGTGCTGCTGCAGGAGCTGGATCGGGGAGCCGACAAAAGGGAGCGTCCCGGCCAACATCTCATAGAGCATCACGCCCAGCGAGTAGACATCCGAGCGGCCGTCCCCGGGGCGCTCCATGCGGCACTGCTCGGGCGCGGCGTAGGCGGCGGTGCCGACGAAGAGTCCGGCCGCGGAGTCGGTGCTGTAGATCGTGGGGGCGCTGCTGCGGTAGTCGTGCAGGGCGGTCGCGTTGATCCGCGCCAGGCCGAAGTCCACGACTTTGGCGCGCTCGCCTGCGGCGACATCCGGATCGGCGACCAGCATGACGTTGGACGGCTTGAGATCACGATGGACGATCCCGTGCCGGTGTACGGCGTCCATGGCCGAGGCAATCTGCCGCGCGATGCGCAGCACATCGGCGACCTGGGGCCGCTGACCGGCGGCGGCATGCTCGGCCAGCTTGGCGCGCAGGGACTGACCCTCCAGATACTCCATCAGGATGTAGGCGGTGCCATCGGCTAGCTGGCCGTGGTTGAAGATCGTCAGCAGGCCGGGGTGCTGCACGGCGCTGGTCGCGCGCGCTTCGGTGCGAAAGCGCTGGATGAACTGGGGGTTGGCGGAGAACTCGCGGAACAACACCTTGACCGCGGCGCGCTGGCCGATGTCGGGATGCACCGCGGCGTAGACCACTCCCATCGAACCGCGGCCGAGCTCGCGGCCGATCTTGTAGCCGCAGACCACGTGGCCGCCGAGCAGCAGGTCGGACTCTGGCTCGGGCTCTGATTCGGGCAAGTCGCGCAGGGTGGGCGCGGCGGCATCGGCCAGCTCGGTGTCGGCGACGGCTGTAACAAGCAGCATGCAAGCCGAGCAGCGCGCCAGGTGGCGGTGCAGCGGCGCGTGCTGCTCGGCGCCCAGGCGTCCCTCGCTGAGGGCGAGCAGATCGCTATCGCTCAGGCACGCGGAGTCCATCGCCCCTCCTGCGCGCTGTGCTGGAGCAGGGCGCGGATGCTCAGGTCAAGCTGGCTGTGGAGGACGCGGTAGATGCTCTGCAGCTCGGCATCGGTGACATGCAGCTGTTCGCGCAGCAGGCGGCGGGCGGTCTCTCCGATATGGGCCCGCGCGCCGGCGACCCAGCGCGAGGCGGTGGTGGCGTTTACCTGAAACAGCTTGGCGAGCTGCCGCGTGTTCAGCCCTTCGACGAAATACATATGCAGGATGTTGCGCTGCTCATCCGCGAGGGTGGTGAAGGCGGTGCGCATGGCGGCCAGGAACTCGTCGCGGTAACGGCTGCGGATGTACTCGAGCTCGGGATCGCCTTTGGCACTGGCCAAGACCTGCGCCAGGCGGTCGCCGCCGTCGGGCTGAAGCTGCTCGTCCTTGCTGCGGCGCAGGTTTAGGGCGGCCCGCACCGCGGCTACGCGGACAAAACTCGCAAGGCTCGCCTGCCCTTTGTAGGAGGCAATCTTCGGCTCGCTGCCGCCATCGCCGAACAGGAGCTTTTCGCGCAGCGCTTGCCGCACCTCATCGACCTGGGCCGGCGACAGACGCAGCCGCATGATGAAGGCCGGAACCTGGCGGAGAATATGCTCATCGAAGAGACAAAGGGCGGATTCGATGCCGCTGACGCACGCCGCGGCCAGATACAGATCCGCCAAGTTCCACGAGCGCAGCGCCGCTGCGATGGCATCCGCATCTGCACCGGGCTCCGTATCGCTTGCCAGGCGCCCCAGGTAGCCGCCAAATTGCTCGGCTGCCAAATTCACTCCGGGCCAGCGCTGCTCACCGGTGAGCAGACCCTGGCGCAAGCAGTCCTCCAGGGCTTGCGAAGGGCCAAGGTCTGCTCGTGCTGCGGTCTTTAGAAATGCAAGACAAAGCGAGGAATTAGCGCGCATCATCGCGCGCAATATACACACTCCTAGTCCTTCGCGGGAAGCGGACAGTTGCTTATTACCGCCGGAAGCGGAGGCGGCTCGGTGGGCTTGTCGCGGCGGCGCACCGATTTTCTTGCATCTATTTGCGGCTCGCGTGTCTACCCAGCATAGGCGCCGGCATAAGCGCCAGCACGAGCGAGAGCTGCGGAAGTTCAATGCGCCACTAGGAAAGCGCCGGTCCGCGCCGATGCGCAGGCGGCTGCGCGCAGGGGCGGCGAAAGGAGCATCATGGGAGCGAGCCAGCAATGCGTCTTTTATCTTGTTGTGCGGGGATTGGCAGTGGCGTTGTGCCTCCTTGGCAGCGGCGGGTGCAACGACTACTTGACCGGCCAGGACGGTGAGCCCAGCGGTCCGCTCCGAGTCACGCGGCTGACGCTGTTCGACCTGGGCCGGAGCCGCGGCACCGCCGTCTTCACCGACACCAGCGTTCCCGCTGACTGCAGCCTGGCGGAGTTCCGGGATGCCAGCGCCTGCCTGGATAACGCCTTCAAAGACAGGTACGGGATTCTCAAAAGTCCGCCCAATCCCGACTCGGCGCGCAGCCTGCGCGTGGTGTTCAACAAGTCGCCGCTGAAGCTCAACGGCATGGCGCTGGAGCCGCTGCCGGAAGAGGGCTTGCCGACGGTCCTGTCGCTTACGGATCCATCGGTCATCGGGCTTGTGTGCACGGGCTGCTCACAGGACGACCAAGGGAACCGGGGAGTGCCCGCGACCTATAACAGCCTCCAGCTCACCGGGACCGATCAGAGCCCGAACCCGGCGCGCTATGCCTATGGGCCCGGCCTGCAGATGGAGGCCGTGACCGAGTGTGAAACCGACAATAGCGATCCGTGCCGACTGGCGGGAATTGCGGCGGATCCGTACCGCGCGCTGGAGCCGGATTCGACCTATTCAGTGGTCCTCAACGCCGGGCTTTCGGCACGGATTGGCGACGGGTCGGACACCTTGCTGATCGATGATGCGGCGCGGTCGCTCTTGCGCTTCACGACCGAAGCGTTCAAGCCCTTGACGGTCGGCATCGGCGATGGGAAGGACAACGTCGTAGACGGCACGGCGGCCAGCGGGGAGGGGAGCCCGGAGCGGCCGTATCGGATCGATCGGCCAACCGCGGACGGCAAAGGCGAAGCGGTACTCGATAACGGCGGAGCGGTGCAGGTCAGCCTCAATGCCGCGGTGGATGAGAGCGTTTTTTCCTCCCAGACCGCCACGGCGACCGTAACGGTCGGAGATGGGACTCCGACCGCGGTGGCGGTTACGGTGAGCAACGCTAAGGGGGCCCCGCTCATGTGCAAGTTTGGCAGCAAGCGCAAGCTGTACATCGCGCCGACGAGCGGCAGCTGGCTCGGTCAACCGATGCCCGGCGCGGTGGTGCGGATTACCCTGCGCGGCAGCGAGCTGCACGATCTCTCGCAGCTCTCCGGCCACCCCGCCGGCAAAGGGGTTCATGTGATCGGCCGGGAGCTGACCCTGGAGGCAACGCTGCTCGATAGGCCGGCGGGAGCGGATTACGCGGGAGTCATGGCGAGTGCCGTAGTCCCTCCGTCCGGCTGCTAGTCCCACATCGCTTGTCAGGAGATTGTAATGAGCCACGTCATACTGCTGCGAGTCCGCAGACGCCAGTCTGCCCCAATACCACCGCCCGGCCTGCTGCAAGGTCTGCTGATTATTTTGTGGGGGCTTGGGCTCTGCCAGCCCGCCTCGGTTTCGGCGCAGTCCACCTTCGCTCAGATTCAAGGAACGGTCACCGCGCACGAGACCGGCAAGGGTCTGGAATCCGTGACCGTGGTCGTCAACGGCCCGGCGCTGCAGGAGTACCAGTCCGAGGTCACGGACAAAGCCGGCCAGTACCTTATCAGCCAGCTGCCGCCCGGCGATGATTACCAGGTGAGCTTCTACTTCGGCTCCGATGACAAGCCGCGCCTTGTGCGCTCGGGAATCCATCTGAGCCTCGGCAAGTCCATCACCGTCAACGCCGAGATCAAGCTCCGCGCGGTGGGTAGCGATATAAAGCGCGTCCGCGAGCGGGCGCCGAACATCGATCAGTCGAGCACCGGAACCGGCGTCGAAGTCACGCAGGACTTCTTCCGCAACACGCCGGTCCGGTCGCGCGATTTCAGCGGCCTGCTCGCCTTGGCCCCCGGCGCCGCGGATGTCGCTCCCAAGACCGGAGCCGCCGGCGCCGATGTCGGGGTGCAGATCTCCGGCTCGACCGGCAATGAAAACAACTACATCATCGATGGGCTCAACACCTCGGATCCGAACCGGGGCCTTATCGGCACCCAGCTGTCGCAGTACTTCCTGCGTGAGGTCAACATCCTCACGAGCGGCTATCAGGCCGAGTTCGGCCGCGCCACCGGCGGCGTCGTCAGCATGGCGACCCAGAGCGGCAGCAACGAGTTTCACGGCAGCGTGTTCGGCTCCTACCAGCCGCCGGGACTGGCGCCGCTCGGCATCGCCCGCCTCGGCGAGGCGCTCATCACCCGGCAGCGCGTCAGCCAGCTGTACGACTTCGGCTTCGAGCTGGGCGGGCCGTTGTGGCGCGATCATATCTGGTTCTTCGTCGGCTTTGCCCCGACGTTCCAAGACAACTCCTATGAGCGCAAGGTACGCACGCAGAGCTTCGATCCGAACAGCGCTTCGGCTTCCCACGCCGCCCTCGATTCCGACTTCGTGTGTCCGGGGTATCTGAACAGCACGCGGCTGTGCGACGGCCCGCGCGTCCTGGCGCTGCAGACCCGCGAGGTCGACAGCGGCGCCCTGGAACTGCACGGCAATAACCGGCTCTATAACGGCATCGCCAAGCTGCAGTTCAACTTCAACCCCGATCATAACGTGACGCTGACCTACATCGCCTCGCCGAGCACGATCGACGACTATGCCCGCATCCGCGGCGCGGCGATCCAATCGCAGCGCTACCAGCAGGTGGATCAGGTGCACGACGGCATCTTCCACTACGTCGGCAAGGTCTTTAACCGCAAGCTGCAGTTCGATGTGCTCTACGGCTACCACTACCAGCAGAG